>DATJYG010000709.1:0-9532 GCA_035499695.1 Polyangiaceae bacterium | reverse complement strand
CTGAAGATGAACTCGATGGCGACCGTGAACATCATCCTCGGGTGCGCGACGATCATCGGCCCGAACATGTGAGAGCCAGCCGGGCCGGGGGGGCCCTACTTCACGCCGACGCTCAGGGGGTTCTTCTTCGGAGGAACCCCCACGGGCCTCGGTGTGGACGCTGACGCCGACGCTGTTGCCGACGCTGTTGCCGACGCCGACGCCGACGCCGACGCCGACGCCGACCCCGACCCCGACCCCGATGCCGATGCCGATGGAGGCGGAGGCGCCACGACTCCCGCTGCCGCCGTCGGCTCCGGCGGCGCAGACGACCGCCCGTAGAACGCCACGAACCCGACGACCACCCCGGCCGCCGCGAGCCCGATCACGATGAGCCGCCTCTGCCCCGGCGTCCTCGTCGACTGCGGTCCCACCGCGGGCATCGACGTGGCGCTCGCCGTGACCGCCGCGTGGATCGGCGACGGCTGCGCCGGATTCGGCGTGGACACGATCCGCGCGACGCGCTCGGCGGATATGGACGCCCGCGGAGCATGCGGCGCCAGCGCCTCCGCCAGCCCCTTCACGTCGGCGAAGCGGTCCTCCGGCTTCTTCTGCAGACACCGCATGACCGCCGTGACCAGGTCCGCCGGCAGCACCGGCCGCAGCTCGGCCAGCGACGTGGGCGCCTCGTGGAAGATGCGCGACGCGACGTGCATCGGGCTGTCCCCCACGTAGGGCGGCCGCCCCGCGAGCCCCTCGTAGAGGATGGTCCCCAGCGCCCAGATGTCGGCGCGCGCGTCCACGTCGTGCGCCGCGAGCAGCTGCTCCGGCGGCGAGTAGATGGGCGACCCGACGAACGACGACGCGGTCGTGAGCGTCCCCTCCCCCGCCGCCGTCAGGAGCGCCTTCGAGATCCCGAAGTCGAGCACCTTCACGAGCGCCGTCCCGTCCGGCCGCCGCGTGAGGAAGAGATTCGATGGCTTGAGATCCCGGTGCACGATCCCCGCCGCGTGCGCCTCGGCGATCGCCTCGCACGCCTGCAGGACGAACCCCACTGCCTCCTCGATGGGCAGCGGCGCGCTCTCCTTGAACACCTCCGCCAGATCGCGCCCCTCAAGGTACTCCATCACGATGTACGGCGCGCCCCCGTCGAGCTCCCCCACGTCGAGCACGCGCGCCACGTGCTCCCCGCGTATCGCAGCGGCCGCGCGCGCCTCGCGCATGAAGCGCGTCACGGCGTTCTCGCTCGCCTTCGTCTCGGGCAGGAGCATCTTGATCGCCACCCGCTGGCGCAGCTTCTCGTGCATCGCCGCGACGACGAGCCCCATCCCGCCCCGCCCGAGCACGCGCTCGACGCGGTACTTGCCGGCGATCGTCTCTCCGACCGCGACGGGAAGCGCGTCCTTCGTGGGCTCGGTCACGCCGAAACAGGCTAGCATCCCGGGCGCGTGCTCCGCGGACTCGGCTTGCTCCTGTCGCTGACGGCGCCGCTGCTCTTCGCGAAGCCGCTACCGCTGGGGCAGTCGCTCCCGGTCGATGCCAGGCGCGACTACGAGGCGGGCCGGCTGCTCTTCGAGGACGGCGATTACGCCACGGCCCTCCTCAAGTACCGCGCCGCCTACGACGCGACGCACGACGCGCGCCTGCTCTGGGACGTCGCCGTCTGCCAGAAGAGCCTGCGGCATTACACCGAGGCGCTCGCGACGCTCGGCCGCTACCTGGCGGAGGGAGGCGACCTGCTCACGGCGCAGGACCGCAAGGACGCGCAGGACCTGTCGAGGGCGCTGCGGCCGTTCACCACGGCCGAGACGATCCGCGTGAACGAGGGGGGCGCAGAGGTCGCGGTCGATGGGCAGGTGGTGGGTACGTCGCCGCTGGAGGCGCCGGTGACGCTCGACATCGGGTCGAGGCGCGTGCGGGTGAGCAAGGATGGTTTCCGCACGTGGGACCAGCCGGTGCCCGTCGGCGGAAGCGCGGCGACGACTCTCGACGTGCGCCTCGCGCCCGCGGTCGGGCACCTGGAGCTGCACGTGCCGGACGGCGCGGTGGTGGCGGTGGACGAGCGCGAGGTGGGCAGCGGCCCGCGCGTGGTGCTGGATCTGGCGGCGGGGGCACACGCGCTGCGGGTCACTGCAGCGCACAGGCGACCGCTGGTGACCGACGTGGTGATCGAAGATGGCAAGTCGCGCACGATGGACCTGACGCTCGAGCCGGAGGCGGCGCCGTCGAGCGAGGTGCACGTCGCAGTCGGATGCGGCTCGACGGAACCGTTGGGGCAAGAGGGGCTCGCCGTGTACTTCGACGACGCGACCGAATCGGCCCTGCCGATGGGCGTGGCCATGCGACGAGAGCCCGGTCGCGAGGTGGTGGCGTACGTCGCGTATCGCGTGGCGCCGGGCAAGCACGCGGTACACGTCGCGGCGCTCGGCTGCGAGTCGCTCGACACGGCCGTCGTCGCGCCCGAGGGCGGCGTGGTCGACGTGCGCGGGTCGCTCCCGCTGGCGGACACCTGGTTCCAGGGCAGCCCCGCGGGGAGCCCGGACGGGTGGCGATTCGGGGTGGGCGTCGTGGAGAGCTCGACGACGTTCAAGACGTACAACAACTTCTTCCTGAACTACCCCGGCAACCCCCCGTTGAACATCGGGATGACGATGTTCGGCCCCTCGATCGTCGCCGGCTTGCAGACGCGCTGGACCACCGTGCTGGCCGATGCGCGCTTCGAATACGGTCGAAATACGGGCGCGGTCTTCGAGCCGGATTTCGTCCACGTGGCCAGCGTCAACTCGAGGCTCACGCAGTGGCTCGTCGGCGCGCGGCCGGGCGTCCGCTTGCCGCTCTACGTCGTGGCGCTCTCGGGAGGCCTCGGCGTGCACCTCGGCCAGTACTTCTTCACTCCTGACTCCGGCAGCTCCCAGTCCGGTTTGCTCTTCAGCACGTCTCTCTGGGGCGCCGTCGACATCCAGCCCTTCTGCGAATGGGGCGCCCAGATCGGCGGCTCCGAGAGCTACGACAACTACAGCGTCGGCAACGGCGCCGGGAACACCGGAGTCACCTCGCTCTGGCTCCAGGTCACCTACACGCCGAACGGCATGTGTCTGCGCAAGCACGCCGGCCACTTCCACATCGAGGCCACGACCCCCACCAGCAGCCGGTGACCCCCAGGCGGCACCCGCGCTTACCAGCGAGGGCACGCGCTTCCGCGCACTTGCCGGCGGCACTGCTCGTGCTTTGTGGAGCCTCCGCCATGGAGCAAGCTCCCTTGACCAAGCGCGACTCTTACGTCGGCCTGCAGCCCGCCGTGGTCATGCTCGTCCGGATCGAGCCGTGGGAAGAGAGCATGCTCCTGCTCCGCGAGCTGCACACGCGCGTGGTGCGTGTGCGACATCCGCTCCCCGCGTGCGAGCGCATGCGCGTGCAGAAGCCGGCGGTCATCATCGTGGGCGCGAGCGTGCGGCCCAAGGATTTCGAGCTCTTGGTCGACGAGGCGTACGAGCTGCGCGCGGCGGTCCTGCAGGTGGGGCAAGTGCCGTCCGGCAAGCTGCGCTCGTGGGTTGGCATGGCGCTCGACCGGATTCGCGAGCGACGCGCGGCGGAGGCAGCGGAGGAGGAAGCGCAAGAGCAGCTCGCTGCGGGTTGAACCGAGGATGCCCGGGGGGCCGGGGAGCAGGGGGAGCGGGGGGCGGTTGGTCACCCGGGCGACCACGATGGTCGCCCGGGTGGTCACTCCGTTTTGCCTCCGCGGGCACGCGCTACTGCGTACGCGACTGCGCAGACATCGGCGCCGGTGAAGCATGTTGCGCGAGCGCACGAACGCGATGCGCACGCGCATCTGCCCGATACGCGAGGGAACGAGCGGGATGCGCTCGTGCACCGGCGTGATGCGCATGCGCATGAATCCGCATCCTCGAGGGCACGAGGCTCGTGCGTGCGTGCATCGGCGACGTGCGGTCGCCCATGAGCCTCGTTCCCGCGGGCAACATTCACCTTGCACGAGCGCGTGAAGAAGCTGCGGTCACGCACGAACCGAGATGCGCATGCGCACGTGGTCGATGCGCGAGCGCATCATGGATGACCGCCCCGCGCATCATGCGTGAGTGCCGAGCGCACGGGACTCACACGCGTGCGCTGCACGCTCGCGGAGCTTCCCATGCCTTCGCTTTCCCTCGGCTTCTACGATTTCGAAAATAGTTGGAAAGGTCGCGACGTCTCGCGACGACTTAATGGGTAGGAGCCCAATCCCGGGCCCCACGACAGCAACGACACAGGAGAAACCATCATGACCAACAAGATTGTGAACAAGAAGACGACCGCGATTCAGGCCGAGAGCCTGGAGGCGGGCATGCAGAAGCGCTTCCCGAACGGATCGGCGACGATCACGGTCGGGGGCACGACCATCACCGTCGACGACGCGATCGCGAATCTGAAAGCGATCGCGGACAACCGCTCGGCGGTGACGGCCGCACGGGCCGCCGCCAAGGTGACGGTCTCGAACGAGAATGCCAAGTTGCCGCCACTGCTCACGTTCATGCGTGCGCTCGTGGCGTTCATCAGGGCCACGTTCGGGAGCGACGCCACGGCACTCGCCGACTTCGACCTCGAGCCTCGCAAGGCTCGCACGCCGATGACGGCGGAGCAGAAGGCGGTCGCCGCCGCCAAGCGCCAGTCGACGCGCGAGGCACGCGGCGAGGTGGGTACGAAGAAGCGTCAGGCCATCAAGGGCAACGTGACGGCGGAGCTCGTCGTCACCCCTGCGATGCCTGCAGCAACACCGCCCGCCGCACCCGCAGCCCCGGCTGCGCCTGCAGCGCCGGCTCCCGAGCCGGCCGTTGCGCCGCCCGCGGCCGCGGCGCCCGCGACGCCCCCCAAGGCGTAGCGAGCTAGCCGAGACAATCAGGGACCGGGGACGCCGCACCGGCGCGTGCTGGATGCGGCCTTCCCCGGTCCCGCCCATTTCTGCAGCCCATCCGTAGCGAGGCCCGCGGGTGGGTACCCGGAAGCGGGTTACCCGGAAACGGGTATTGCTCGACCCCATCCGCTTTGGTCACACTCGCTTGAGATGGGCCGGGGGGTGCGGCCGCGTTCGCGGAGAAGAGCGGTCCGGAAGTATCCTGAAGGATCGATGCAGCACGCTTCTTCCGTGACGGGACCGGGCTCCCGGCTCTTCCTTGTTGTCGATGACGAAGAGCTGGTCGTCAGCTCCCTGCGCCGGATCATCCGGCCCTTCGGCGACGTCGTGGTCGCCTCCGACTTCGCGGACGGCAAGCGTCTCATCGAAGACGCTACCCGCGACTGGACGGCGATGCTCATCGACAAGAACCTCCCCGGAGGCTCGGGCGTCGACCTGCTCCCGATCGCCCGCCGGCGCTGGCCGCTCCTGCCCGTGGTCCTCATGACCGGGTACAACGACGACGTCGCGGTCAACATCGCGCACGACCTGGGCGTCGCCTACGTGACCAAGCCGTGGACGCCCGAGCGCGTCCGCCGCTTCGTCAGCGAGGCGGCGTCGCGCCTGACGCGCCCCGAGTTCGACCTGCGCATCATCCAGGTCGTCAACGTGTGGGCGCAGACGCGCGGCCTCTCCCTCGCCGAGACCGACATCCTGCGTCGCGCTTCGCTCGGCGAGACGCAGGAGGAGATCGCCGAGGCGCGCGAGGCGTCCGAAGAGACGGTGCGCAAACAGATCGCGGGACTTCGCCTCAAGCTCGGCTGCGGATCGCTGCACGACGCGGTCCTTCGCGTTCTGCGCGAGGCCTGCGGCGCCTAGCCGTCAGCCGCCGTCGCCGGAGCCGTTGCCGCAGATGACGCTGATCACCTGCTGGTCCGTCGCGCAGGCGCCGCCGCTGGCGAGCAGACCGCCGTCGGCCGTGCTCGCGCTGCACGCGCTCTGCGCCGACGTCAGGTACGTGTTGCACGCGCCGCCTTTCGCCGTGACCGTCTTCTGACAGCCGTCGTACGAGCTCTGGTCCGCGCATGCGGCGCAGCCGGCCGCGTAGAAGCACTCGACGAGCGCCTGGTACGCCGTCGCGCACGCGTTCATGCCTTCCTCGTCGAGGCAGCCCGGTACGTTCGCGCCGATGTTGTCCCCCGCGGCGTCGAGCCAGATGGCGCCTCGCCCCGTGGGAGTCCCGGGGTCGCCCCCCACGACCGGTCCGACGAGGCAGCTCTGACACGTCGCAGGCGCGCTCGCGAACCAGTTCTCGCAATCGGCGTTCGTGGCCGATGCCGAGTCACAAGCGAGCACGTAGTCGGCGATGTCGGTGCTCGAACAAGCGCCGACGACCTGCGCGACCGGCATGTACGTGGGGAGCTCGGACGCAGCCACCGAGGATGCGACGTCGTTGCAAGAAGGCATGCTCCCACGGTCGGCGCTCGCGTCCGTACCGCCGCCGCCTCCACTGCTGCTGCCGGAGTCGGCGCCCGAGCCGGCGCCGGCGTTCCCGCTCGATCCACTGCCGCTGCTGCAAGCCAGCTGGGCGATCGCGCATGCGAGCGCCATCGATGCCTTCGGAAGCACTCCCACGCGACGAAGTCTGCCCACAAAGGACAGCGCGGCAAGCAACCTCTTGGTCGCCTGCCGCGCCGTTCGTTACGTGGGGTTATCGAGCCGAGATCAACCGCCGTCGCCGCTGCCGTTGCCGCAGATGACGCTCAGGACGCCCGGATCCGTTCCGCAGGGCCCGGTGGGTCCAGCAACGCCGCCGTCGCCGAAGTCAGACTGCGGACACGCCGACTGGTAGGGCGCCACGTAGCTCTTGCACGCGCCCGCGGCGACCGTGGTCTGGCAGGAATCGAACGAGGTCTGATCCGCGCACTGCAGGCAGCCCGCGGCGTAGATGCACTCGGCGAGGTTCGCGTACGCGGTCGCGCACGCGGTCTGGCCTTCCTTGTCCATGCAGCCCGGGAAGTTCACCCCGATGTTCTCCATGTTCCAGAACCAGATGCCGCCCTGACCCGTCGGGTTCCCCGGGTCACCGCCGGTGACCGGGCCGATGAGGCAGTTGGCGCAGTTCTGCGGAGCCCCGTTGAACCAGGTGTTGCACGCGGTGTCGCTCGCCGTCGACGAGTTGCACGCGGTGATGAAGCCGGAGATGTCCGTCCCCGTGCACGCGCCGATCGTCTGCATGACCGTCATGTACCCGGTGATCATGCCCGCGGGGACCGTCGAGAGGGGCGACGTGCAGAGATCCGGGCCGTCGCCGCTGGCATCGCCGACGCCGCCGCTGCTGCTGCCGCTTCCGCCGCTGCTGCTGCCCGTCGCGTCGTCGCCGACGCTGCCGGAGCTGCTGCTCGCGCTGCCGCTGCTGGAGCCCGTCGCGTCGTTTTCGCCGCCGCTGCTCGAGCCGCTGCCGCTGCTCGTGCCGCCGCCGCTGCTGCTACTGCAGCCCTGGGCGAAGGAGAACGAAGCGGCGACCGTGAGAATCGAAGTCGTGATGAGGATGCGTCGAAGCATGGTGTTGGACTCCCCAGTAGAACTTTGGGACAGGTGGGCAGCGATCATACGCGGCCACCACGAACAGGTTGATGACCTACGCTAACTTTTGGCCTGTTTGCCGTAGCCGAAGCGACACGGATAGTCCAGGAGATCCCACCTTTGCCATGACGCCGGATAATTGCAGTTACTTCCGGGACACCTTGTCCCAATATCGGACGGACCACATCTTCGCCGCATTCACTGCGTGACGGACGTGGAACACGGCATCTCGGCGCGCGCACGCGCGGTGACCGCGACGTACACGCGCAGGTAGGCGGCGTGCGGGTGTACGCCGGTGACCTCGACGCGGTCGACGTCCCCGCGGAAGCACGCGTCACTCTTGCCGAACGTGAGCCCTTCGCCCAGCTTCGTCTTCGCCTCGCGCACGCGCGCGCCGATGTCGAGCCGCAGCGCCCCGCGCGCCTCGTCGCGGATCGAGTCGGCCCCCGTCAGCGCCTTGAGCGAGAGGAGCAGGTTGCGCGTCTCGATGGTCGGCTCGAGGTCCGGGATGCGCAGCTCGTTGTCGACGACCGCCGGGTGCCCGACGAGGAAGAGGTCCCCGTCGAGGTCCGTGTCGATCCCCAGCCCGTGCACCGGCCCGGCGATGTGCAGCTTGAGCACGAGCGCGCCCGAGGACTCGTAGATCTCCGGCTTCTCGAGGTACGCCTGCGGGTACTCCTTCGAGAAGAACAGCTTGCCGTCGGTGAATGCCGCGCTCATCGCGCGCGTCAGCTCGTCGTAGCGAGCCGCCACCGGGATGGTCACGGTGAACGGCCCCGGCTGCAGCGTCGCCACGTTCGACAGCGGCGGCAGCACCGGCATCGACGCGCGGAGCGGAGCGCCGGCGTCGTCCTGGCCGTCCGCCGCCGTCTCGCCGCACGGCATGGTGATCGACGGCGCCACCACGAGCGCCACGTCCTTCTCGATCCCGTCGGCGAGCACCGTCGGCCCGGCCTCCACCTCGAGCACCCGCAGCGTGGCGCACGCGTGCGCGTCGCCCACGGGCAAATCGATGGGAGCGGCCACGCGCGAGTACGCCTCGCCGAGCAGCGGCCGCAAGTCGTACGCGAAGGAGGAGAGCTGCGCCGCGATGGGCGCCTCGATCTTGGCGTAGACGCCGCCGATCTTGTCGGCCAGCCCGAGCCCCGTGTCGGTCGACGTGACGTGCACCTCCACCGACTGCAGCTTCACGACCCACTCGGCGCCGACCACGGGCTCGGCCGAGGCGCGCAGCTCCAGGGGCAGGTCCATCGTCTTCAGGGGAAGCGCGAGGGTCGCGTGCACCTGCATCGTGAGGCGGATGCGCCCCTCGCCCACCGCGACGTCCATCGGCCCGCGCTCCCACGTGTAGCGGCGGTCGCCGCCGAGCACGCGGATCGTCCCGTCGCCCGACCTGGGCGCCGCGTCGTCGATGGCCTTTCGCAGCGCCGCCGACGTGACGACCACGTGCGCCACGACGCGCGCCGGCTCGGGGTCGGCCACCGGGGCGCCCTCGCTCGGCGCGGGACGCGGCGGGTACAGCGGCCCGAAGCGTGAGCAAGAGGCGAGGGCAGCGAGAAGCGAGAGGAGGAAGGGCGTCCGCGCCGGCACGCCCTTCTATACCTCATGGAGCGCTCCGACTCCGTGTCGGTGTCCGTGTCCGTGTCCGTGTCCGTGTCCGTGTCGGTGTCCGTGTCGGTGTCCGTCTCCGTGTCGGTGTCCGAGTCCGTGTCGGTTTCTGGATCCGGATCGGATCGGGTGACGGTCTTGCTTGCATGCCGAAGGGCGAAAGAATCGCGCCGCCGTCCTCGCGGTGCGAGGTGAGCACACGTCCGGCGTCACGATTCTTTCGCTGGGTGGGGGCATGCAAGCAAGACCGTCACCCTCTTCGCGATTCCAGGTGCTCGATGTTGCCGTCCTCGCCATCGAGACGCTTCGGCCCGTGGTTGCTCGCATCCGTCGGTGCGATCGCGATCTGGGCGAGCAAGTCCGCCGCGCTCTCAGCTCGGTTGCTCTCAACATCGCCGAGGGCAGCGGCAACGAGGGCGGGTCACGCCTCGCTCGGTTCTCCACCGCCGCCGGGTCCAACGCCGAAGTCCGCGC
>DATJYG010000708.1:0-9492 GCA_035499695.1 Polyangiaceae bacterium | reverse complement strand
GAGGCCGATCCAGTAGGTCTGCGGCGCGGTCATCGACGTCCCGAGCGTGCTGACGAGCATGAACAGCTCGCCGCCGCTCGGATCGGCCGTCAGCACCTTGATGTTCAGCGTCAGCTTGTCGCCGTTCTTGCCGGTCGCCGTGTCGCTGGTGCCGCCGGCGAACGACAGCTGGAGCTCCGGTGGCGACCCGCCCATCGACAGGTAGCTCAGACCGTCGACCGCCTGCACCGACCATGGGCCGCTCGTCGCTGCACTGCTGTAGAGGTCGAGCGTCACGCTACCCGTGGCGCCTTTGGCGATCTTCACGCCCTTGGTCGCAGCACCGCCGACGGTGACGGTGTCGTTGAGAACGGCGGCGGCGTTGAAGTAGGGCATCACGCCGGCGGGCTCGCACGGATCGAGGCTCGCCGCGGCCGCCTTGTTCGACCACGTGCGCTGCACGAGGTACGGCAGGTCGGTCGGCTTGTAGAACACGTTGCCGAACGCGGCGCACATGTCGCCGACCTCGCCCCCGCCGAGAAAGCCCCACGCAGCGTGGTCGGCGTCGGGCTGGTAGTACGCCGGGTGGTCCTGCGGCTGCGGGTCGGTGGCCGCCTCGACGAACTCGTGCGACGCGATGGCCGCGATGGAGTCGATGTCGCTCGTGCCGGGAAACGCCGGGCAGCGGGCGATCACACTGTAGGTCACGTCCCCGCCAGCCGAGAATCCGAAGTCGTTGTGGTAGCCGTAGAAGGAGTTGCAGCTCGTGCCGCCGCCCTGCGAGATGGTGACGGCGCTCGGGTAATAGATCATGTAGAGGGTGTTGGCGTCGGGCTGCGGCCAGGGGGCGCCACCCTCGAGCGTGCCGGCTTCGGGCCCGGTGAGCTTGGCCGCCAGCCACGCCTGCACGTCGCTGTCGGCGAGGTTCCCCGTTGGTGCCTCGGCGACCGAGATGTCCAGCACCGAGGCGACGGGCCCGACGCCGTACTCCGCGGTGGTGCCGCTCCAGTACGTCTTGGACGACGCCACCTTGCTGGCCAGGTCGTTGATCTGTGCGGCCAGGGAGTCGCCGGCGAAGGTGATGATGACGAACTTCGGGGCCGTCATCACGGGCCCTCCCAGGTTCGTCACCTGGGGCATGGGCGGGTGCGCGGCCGGGTAGCCCGTCCCCGCCTCCGCCATCGCGTCCGAGCCCGATTCGGAGCCGGAGTCCGGCCCCGGCTGCACGACGTCGGGGGACCCGGTGTCCGTCAGCCCCGAGTCGCCGGCCGTCGAGGCGCCGCCGGAGCTCGAGCCGCAGGCGACGAAGCACAGAACCAAGGCGAGCGAAGAGAGACGCATGTTGAGTCCATCTTGCCTGGCGGCCGCCGCCTTGTCTCGCGCCGCGCGTTCGACGTCCAACGCGAGTCTCAGGAGGCCTGGTCGCGACCGCGGCGCGGCGCGACGACGCCACACTGCGGCACGCACCGATGAAACGACTCGTGCTCTTGATCGCCACCGCAGCCGTCGGCTGCTCGACGGAGGGAACAATCGTGCCGGTCGGCCCGCACCCTCTCTACGGGCCGGGAACGTCGACGGCGCTCACGCCTTATCCGTCGAATCGCTACGCGAAGGCCGACGCGACCTCTCCCACCGGCCTCCGGGTGTTCATCGATCGATCGACGACGGGCGACCCGATGCTCTCGGCGCTCGCCAGCACGATCGCGACGCTCGACGAGTCCGACGGCTTCTCGACCATCGGAGGCGTCTTCGCGGCCTTCAGCGACGACCTGGATCCCGCCTCGTTCACGCGCACGCCGGACGAGTACACGAAGCCGGGCACGCCCCTGGCCATCGTCGACGTCGACGATCGTTCGCCCGAGAAGGGGACGGCGCACGCGATCGTGCCCCGCTACCGGTCGTCGAACGACGACCCCAATGCGACGGCACCCGACTTTCTCCTCGTCGCCGAGCCCGCGACGCCGCTCCGGGAGAGGACGCGGTACGCCTACGTGGTCACGGACGCGGTCAAGACGACCACCGGCACCGCGCTCGCCGCCGATGCCGACACGCAGGCGCTCGTCTCGGGAGACGCCGAGGGCGACTACGGGGCGAGCGTTCGGACAGCGCTTCCGATCGTGCAGCGCGCGACGGGCATCGATCCCTCGCACGTGACGCTGGCCACCGTCTTCACGACCGAGACGGTGCACGAGACCCTCTCTGCGGTCGCTCAGGAGCTCCGGGCAGCCCCGAAGCCCACGCTGAGCGACACGCTCGTCATCAACGAGATGGGCATGACTCCCGGGGACAACCGCGTGAGGTTCGCCGGGCACTACCCGTCGCCCGATTTCCGCGCACCCAAGCCGGATGGCAAGTGGCACGTGGGCGCCGACGGCAAGCCGTCGGAGCAGTCGACGGCCAGCCTCGAGTTCTTCCTCGCCTTCACGGACCGCACGTACTCGGGACCGCGGCCGGTCGCGATCTTCCAGCACGGGCTCGGGAGCGACAAGGACTCCACCTGGGGCACGGCGCAGCGCCTCGCGGCGCTCAACGTCGCGGTCATCGGCATCGACGCACCGGAGCACGGCTCGCGCGCGACCCCGCCCTACCCGCCCGGGGGGACGGACCTGGTGAAGGCGACCTCCGCCTTCTTCGGCCTCAATCTCCAGACGGGGTCCTTCGACGTGGGTATCCCACGCGACAACTTCCGCCAGATGGCGTGCGACCAGCTCGAAGAGCTGCGTTTCATCCAGACGCTCGGAACGCTCGACGTGCTTCCCCTCGGCGCGCCCGACGGCAAGCCCGACATCGATCCGACGCGCATCATCTACCTCGGCCACTCCTTCGGGTCGGTGATGGCGGCGACGTTCAACGCGCTGGCCCCGGAGGTGAACGCGGCCGTCTGGAACGTCGGCGGCGCCGGGCTCGCGCTGCTCTTCGAGGACTCGAATCTCTTCAGCCTCCTCACCAAGGGGCTCACTCCGGGCGGGACGTCCAAGGGCCAGCTCGCGCGCTTCTTCTCGATGATCCAGGGCATCGTCGACCCGGGCGACGCCGCGAACTACGCCCGCTACGTGACGATGGAGCCCCTACCTGGCGTCGCCGACTGGAAGCCGAAGGACGTGCTCCTCGAGGAAGTCATCGACGACACCATCGTGCCGAACAGCTCGGCCGAGCGACTCGCGCGCGCCGCGGGCCTCCCGCAGGTGCAGCCGGTGCTCCACGCAATCCCCGGGTTGTCGGCGGTACCCGCCCCGGCGACGGCCGACATGTCCACCCACGCGACCGGCGGCATCTACCAGTTCCACATGATTGGCGGCATGCCCATCCAGCACGGTGAGCTCATCTTCACCAACGAGGCGATCGACCAGTACACGACGTTCCTCCAGGACGCCCTCGCCGGCGGCCACGGCTCGATCGTCGATCCGTTCTCCCACGGAGCTTCCGGGGACTAGCGCCCTTCCTCTTCCATCTGATCCAGGAGCGATGCGAGCGCCTGGACGTGCAGGGCGACCCGCTCCTCCACATCGCTCGGCACGGCCAACCCACGCTCGGCGCAGTGGCGCGCGACGACGGCGTCGACGTCGAGCAACGCGTCGTCCTCCGGGAGCGGAGGGCGCGCCATCGCCTCGTTCGACTCGTCTCTCACCTCGCCGAGATCCTTGCGGCAAGCGAGCACCGCGATCATGCGGCGGAACACCGTCGCGTAGCGCGCGGCGGCACGATGAAACGCCTCGACGTCCTGGGAGCGCAGGTAGTCGTCGACGGTGCCCGGCCCCCCGTAGACGCCGGCGCTCTGCGGGTGCGGCTCCACCTCGGCGAAACGCTCCTCCCCGTCGGGCGCCACCTGCCGTCCCAGCGGGTAGAGCCTGCACGCGAGCGGCCGTCCGCCGTGCACCGTGCAACCGCGCTCGCCCAGGAAGACGCAGCTCTGGTCCTCGCGGATCGCGAGGGTGGAGCCGCCGGTGCCCGTGAAGCGCGCGAGCACCTCGGTCGTCGTCGTCCCGAGCGTCTGCGCGAGCCGCGCGACCTCGTACGGGTTGAGGGGGATGATCTTTCCGCGGCAGCACCGGCTGCAGGCGTGGCACCGGTACGCGAAGGGTGACGAGCGCGTGAGCGTGAACGCCGTCCGGAGGCGGACCGGGTGAGCGTTCTCCTGCTCCATGCGTCAGGCGATGGAGATCTTCAGCTCGTGCAGGGTCGTCTCGTCGGTCGCGCCCACCTTCAGGTAGGTGAGCTTCATGGCGGCGTTCGAGATGTCGCCCTTCACGAAGGCCGTGAGATCCGACTTGGAGATCAGCTGATAGCCGCCCTTCGCGTCCCACTTGTAGAAGTTGAGCGCGAGGGCGCTCGCGTCGGTCCGCTTGATCGTGACGGCCGTCCCCGGGGCGCCTTTCGCGTCGACGCCGATGCCGAGGCCGATGCCGAGCGCGCTGGCGGCGGTCGCCAGACGCAGCGTGTCCCTTCGCGTGACCTTCGGATTCATGAGCTCCTCCGTACACCTACTTCGACGCGAGCGCCAGAACGGCCTCGAACTCCGGCGGCGCGACCGGCACGACCGAAAGGCGTGTACGCCGGAAGAGCATCATCTTCGAGCAAGTGCGGTCGTGCCGCATCTCGTCGAGCGTCACGGGGCGCTTGAGCGCCTTGACCGGTTCGACGTCGACGGCGCTCCAGTCGTCCTTCGTCGTCGGGTCCTGGTACGCCTCGCGAGCGACCTTGGCGACGCCCACGACGGCCTTGCCCTCGTTCGAGTGATAGAAGAGGACGAGGTCGCCCTTCTTCATCGCGCGCAGGTTGTTGCGCGCCTCGAAGTTGCGCACGCCGTTCCAGACCGTTCGCCCGTCTGCGACGAGCTGGTCGTAGGAGTACGCCGAGGGCTCGCTCTTCACGAGCCAGTGTCCGCGCGCCGTGCTCGCCATCGTTCAGCCTCCGAAGAGCTCTTCCTGCACTTCTGCGAGGATCCGCTGCGACTCGTCGCTCCCGATCCCCAGCGCGGCAGCGATGGCGTCGATCGCCGCCACCTCGGCGTGCACCACGTTGTCGTCGACGAACGCGACACCGGCGGCCAGACGGAACGCGAAGGCGCGCGACTCGGCGGTGGGCAGTCGCGCCGCGAGCGTGTCGAGACGCGTCTTCCAGCCGTCGCGAGACAGCCGCGTCGCCAGCTCTTCGAGGGCGGGTTGCAGGTCGACCCGGAAGTGCCCGCCGCTCGTGTCGACGATGGCCTGGACGCTCGCGGCGAGCTGCCCCACCTCTTCCTTCGCGATGTCTCCGTCGACGGCCGCCATCAGGAACATCGTCTCGAGGATCGCCTCGAACTCGTCGGCCCGGGCGCGCTCGGCGGACGCGAGCTTCTCGTTGCGCGAGCGCGCGAACGCACGCGCCGCCTCCTTGGCGGACTGCCCGGTGGCCAGCTTGGCGAGCCTTGCGTCGAGGACCATGGCTCCGTCGTAACGGTCGCAGGGGTCCCGCGTCCAGAGCCCGTGAGCAGTGCTTGACCGATCAACTATTGAGCCTTACCTTCGACGCCATGAACAGCCTCGAGCAACTCCTCGGAATCCGTCGGACGGTCGCGCTCTGGGACGCCCGCGTCGAGTCGGAGCTCGGCGGCGTGCACGGCATCGGGCTGAGCGATTTCGCGGCCCTGCATCACCTGGCCGAGGCCCCCGGCACGCGCCTGCGCCGGGTGGACCTCGCGCGACGTCTCGCCCTCACGCCCTCGGGCGTCACGCGGCTGCTGGCTCCTCTGGAGCGACGCGGCATCGTCGCCCGCGAGGCGGACGGGAACGATGCGCGGGCGACGTACGCGGTCCTCACGCGCGCCGGCAAGTCGCTCGTCAAGGACGCGACGGCGACGGTCTCGGCCATCGCCGAGTCGATCCTCGGCTCGCTCAACGAGCGCGACCGGGCTGCCTTCGCGAAGCTCGCGACGCTCTGAGTCTCACCTCTCGACCCTCGCGACGAGGGCCGCTTTCACGGCCGGCCACTCGCTCGCGAGGATCGAGTAGACGGCGGTGTCGCGTATGCCCCCGTCGAACGCAGGCATGTGCGCGCGCAGGACGCCGTCGTGGCGCGCGCCGAGGCGCTCGATGGCGGTGCGCGAGCGAACGTTGCGCGCGTCCGTCTTGAGGTTCACCCGCCGCAGGCCCCACACCTCGAACGCGTGCGTCAGCATCAGGAGCTTCGCCTCCGTGTTGACGGCCGTGCGCTGCGCGCTCGCGGCGAGCCACGTGGAGCCTATCTCGGCCGCTTCGAAGGGCACGCTCGGCACGGGCCGGGCGCGCTCGGTGGATGGCCACGTCCACGTCTCGATGTTCATGAAGCGGGTGGAGCCCACGACGGCGCCGCGTGCGAGTTCCACAGTCGCGAAGGGAACGGATAGGCCGCGATCGCGCTCGGCGAGGGCGACCTGCACGTAGCGCCCCATGGCCTCGGCGCCGTCGGGCACACTGGTCAATCGATACGTGTCGCGCGACTCGGACGCCGCGCCCACCAGCGCCGCGACGTGCTCGAGCGAAAGAGGCTCGAGCCTCACGCGGCGCCCGGCCAGCACGAGATCGGCGAGGGATGCCATCGGCGCTCAGCGGATCAGCTTCGAGATTGCCTTGAACTCGTCGGTCCCCGCGCGGCCCAGCCAGTCGAACGCCACCGCCTCTGCCGACGTGACGACCGCCCCCGCGCGCTCGCAGAGCCCCAGGCCGACGGCCCGGTTCTCCTCGCGGCGGGAGGCGACCGCATCGCTCACGACGTGCACCTCGAGCCCGCGGCGCGCGAGCTCGCGCACCGTCTGGAAGACGCAGATGTGCGTCTCCATGCCCACCACCACCGCGGCGCGAGCCGCCCGCGCCGAGACCGCCGACGCGATGCGGGGCTCGCCCAGCGCGTCGAACGTGATCTTGGCGACCGGCTCGACGCCCATCGCACGCAGCTTCTCGGCGATCGGCGCGATCGTCGGCCCGAGACCCTTGGGGTACTGCTCGCTCGCCAGGACGGTCACGCCGCTCAGGCGTGCCGCCTCGAGCAGGAGCAGCGCGCCGGCCTGCAACCGGTCCATCGACGGCTGCGGCATCACCGCCGCGAGCTTCTCCTGCACGTCGACGACGACGAGCAGCGTGTGCGCGGGGTCCAGCCTATCCATGATCCTGAGTCTCCCACATCATCCGAAGAGGTGAATCCGGAAGCTCCGGAGCCACCTCCCCCAGTCGCTCCGGAGGTCGAAGCGGAGCGTCGCGCGGGCGATCTCCTCCCCGGCCTCGTCGTAGACGCTCGCCGGGAGGAGCGTCATCGACGCGATGGGCTGGAGGCCCATCCACTCCTTCTGTCCGCTCAGCTCGTAGCGCTTGCCGTCGTCGCCGCGGAACGCGAGGCGATAGGGCAGCCGACGCTCGTCGATCAGCTTGAAGGTGAGCGTCCCCTCCAGCTCCGCGCCGCTCGCGAGCTTCTCGGCGTCGATGGTGCCGCGCACGCCCCACGTCTTGTCCCGGGCGAAGCGCGCCACGTCACTCGCGCGCGCCTCGATCGTGAAAGCGATGGCACGCTCGTCGGTGGGCGCGTCGAGCATGAAGTAGCTCCCGCTCATCGTCTCGCGGAAGGAGAAGCCCGGGAACATCTACGGCTTGCCCCGGCCAGCCACGACGAGCCGCTCGACCACCTCGCCGCGCCCCGCGGCGTCGGCGATCTCGTCGACGTCGGCCAGGGTCACGCGGCCATACACGACGTGCTCCGGCTCCTGGAGGATCGAGATGCCCGTCTCGCACATGTCGAGGCACGACGAGCTGCAGGCACGCACGATCTCCTTGGCGAGCCCCCGCTTGGCGAGCGCTTCCTTGAGCTTCGGGACGAGCTCTTCGGAACCCTTCTGCGCGCAGGATCCCTTGGGATTGTCCGGGGCGCGGCGGTTCGTGCAGACGAAGAGGTAACGCTGCCTGGGAGGCATCTTTAGGGAGCGCGAGAGTAGCTTGCTCGAAGGCGTTGCGCTCGCGGCCGCGCTGGACCATCCTCGCGCCCCAGCCATGACAACTCGAAGGATCTTTCTCTCGGTCGCCGCGCCGCTTCTCCCCGCCCTCCTGGCGTTCGCATGCGGCGGCGGCAACGAGAACCTGCCTCCTCCGCCTCCCCCGCCCGCCCCGCCTCCCGCCGAGGCGCCGCCGGTCGCGAGCGCGCCGCCCAGCGCCTCGGTGGAGACCCCGCCGGCACCTCCGCCCGCGCCGCCTCCCGCGCTCGTGCTCGGAACGGCGAGCCCTGATCCGCCGGCGCCCACGCCGACGGTGAAGATCGTCGCGCCGGCCGCCAACCAGGTGATCCCTGCGGCCAAGGCGGGCGACTTCGAGGTGAAGCTCGACGTGAAGAACTGGAAGACCGCCCAGGGCGACGCGCACGTCCACCTCATCCTCGACGACAAGCCGTACAAGCCCATCTACGACCCGAAGGCGCCCGTGAAGCTGTCGGACCTGCCCGGCGGCGACGCCCTCGTACCGGGACAGCACATCCTCGTGGCGTTCCCCAGCCGGGCGAACCACGAGAGCGTCAAGACGCCGGGCGCGCCGGCAGTGGTCCAGTTCTGGGTCGACAAGAAGGGCGAGGTCAACCAGGACGTGAAGAAGCCCATGCTCGTCTACAGCCGCCCCAAGGGCGACTACAAGGGCGACATGGCCAACCACGTCATCGTGGACTTCTACCTCTTGAACGAGAAGCTCTCGCAGGGAGGCGACCACGTGCACATCACCGTGAGCGGCCCCGGCACCCCGAGCGACGGCCTCACCGCCGACGCCACCCAGTGGGGTCCCCCGTTCTTCCTCGACAACCTGCAGGACGGCTCCTACCAGGTGAAGCTCGACCTCCAGGACAAGGACGGGAAGACCCTGCCCGGGGGCTGGAGCACGGTCACGCGTAACATCAATGTGATGCACCAGGCGCAGTAGCAGCCGCGGCCCCCATCAGGGTTCGCGAAGGGGTAAGCTACGCACGCGGTGGATCTGCTCGCGACGGTGCTTGCGGCGACGGCCGCGATAGAGCTCTTTGCCGCGCTGCTCTTCGCGTTCGTCTTCGTGCGTCGGCCGTCGGAGCGCGACGCCGGGGTCGCGGCGATCCTCTGTCTGGCGGCGGCGGTGCATGCGCTGGGGTCGCTCCTGACCGAGGGCGCTCACGACGCGACCGCCGCGGCGATCGACGAGCGGGTCGCGTGGCTGGGGCTGATCGGCGTGCTCCCGCTGTCGATCCACTTCGCGCTGGCGTACCGGGTCCCGCTGCCGCGGGCGCCCATCCTGGCGACGCCGTACGCCCTCGCCGCGGTGCTCGGAGGGCTCGCTGCGCGGGCGCCGCTCGACTTTTTCCGGACCGGCGCCTACGTGACCGCGATCGCCGCGGTGGCGGTCGTTCTCGTGCTGCTCGCGCGGGCGTATCTCGGCGGCCGGCGCGACGCGCTCGCCGTCGTCGTGGGCGCCACGGTGCTGCTGGCCACGCTCATCAACGACGCGGGGGTCTCGACCGGGGCTTTCGCGACCGGGTACCTCGTCGACGCGGGGCTCGCCG
>DATJYG010000707.1:0-2242 GCA_035499695.1 Polyangiaceae bacterium | reverse complement strand
ATGCGTGGCCCGCTCATCCGCGCGTCAAACGACGCACGAGCGGTGAATGCCACGAGGCGCGAGACCGCGTGCGCGAAAGTCGATTCTCGACCGATGGCGCCGTCGGGAGGCCTTACCCAAGTTTCCAGCACGATGCCAGTTGCGATGAAGCTCGGAAAGGTCTGCAGCCGAAACGTACCGTGCATCAGGAAGACGGACCGAGCGGCCGAAGCCGCACGCCGGATGCATGCCGAAGGCATCGACGAGCTCGTGGTCGTCGAGGAGCTCGACGGCAAGAAGGTACCGACTGGCACGATCACGGACCGCGACATCGTCGTCGGCCTGGCCGCAAGGAACATCCGGTCCCTGGGTGAGCTCGAAGTAGGCGACGTCCTCTTCCCGGAAGTGATGGCGCACGAAATCGTGACCGCCGCCGCCGACGACGACGTCGACAATGTGATCGCGCGGATGCGTGCGCAAGGGATTCGAAGGATGCCGGTGGTCGACGCAAGCGGCGCGCTGGTCGGACTCTTCACGCTTCGCGACGCCCTCGAGCTGATGGAGTTCATGGATCGGAGACCGACGTGCTTGTCGGAGAAGGACACGGCACGACGGGCAGCCATGCTGATGCGCGACGAGGGCCTCGACCTGATACCGGTCTGCGACGCATCCGGTCGGATGACGGGCACCATCACGGACCGGGACCTCGTCACCCACCTTGCGGCGGAGGACGCCTCGCTCGACCTTCCGCTGGAAGACGTCATGACTCGCGACCCGGTCGTCTTCACCGTGAGGGACGACCTTTCGACGATCGAGCAGCTCCTGGTGGAGCACCACAAGTCGCGCATCGTCTGCGTCGACGAGGACGGCTGCCCGGTGTGCGTCGTCAGCCTAGCGGAGCTCGCCCGCCTGGAAGACGCAAGACTCCAGCGCAAGTTGCACCGGCCCGTCCCCGAGCACTCACGGCATCCGCAGTGAGGGCCGCCGGACACACGGGAAGATCCCGTCAACGGCGACTTGCTGGAAGCCGAGCAAGTGCGATTCGCGGATCTCGGTGACACCCTGGCCGACGAGCTCTTCGACGTAGAGGAGCTGTCGAAGCGTGTTCTGCGTCTCGCGCTCTGCCTTCTCGCTGGGCGCACACAGCAGGGGGGTCGCTCGGAGGGAGGCAGACCATCCCTTCCGGCATGCCGGGGAGAACGGGTCTACCGGTGGGACGGCTCAAGCTGGGCCGCGGCGCGGCGAGCCATCTCGGGCGTGACGTCGTCGTTCTCGATCACGGCGTTGCCGTACGCCCAGTCCGCGCGCTCCTCGGCCGTCAGGTTCTTCGGGATCGCTCCCTCCTCCTGCAGCTTCTGCACACGGCGCTTGATCGTGGCGTACGTCATCGCGAGGGTGAATGTACTCATGCCCTGGCGTGTGGTGTAAATGGGGTGCGGAATCCCTGGGCTTTCTGCACCTCGGGCAGGGAGGCACGACGTGGACACGCACACGGGCTCGACCGTGGCCGCGGTTGAGCCACGGCAACGACGCGCCAGCAACGTGGGCAAGCATGCACGCGATGCGGCGCTGGAGACACGGCGCAACCAACGACGAGGCGCTGCGCGCGTGTGAAGCGTTACTTGACGATGGCGGTGACGAGCTGGCTCCAGTCGCCCTCACCCGCCTTCGTCACCCCGCGGTAGCGGAACGTCACCGTTCCGCCGGGGATCAGCCCCTGGACGATCGTCTTCGCCTGCAGCGTGACGGGCGCAGACAGCCACGTCTTGCCGCCGTCGGTGCTGTACTGCCACTCGTACGAGGCGCGGCGCGCCGCCGACTTGGCCACGAGCTTGACCGAGCCCGACACCGGCCCGGGCTTCGCCTCGAACGTCCGCGGCGCCCGCGCCGCAGGCTTCTTCACGCTGACGCCGGCGCTCTGGATGATGGCCGCGCCGTTCTCCATGTTCGCGTCGGCCGTCTTCTGGATGTAGCCCTTGACCTGCTCGAGCAGCTGCACGACGGTCGAGAGCTTGTCGTTGCGCGTGGCCGCCGCGCCGTGCGTGCGGGCCTGCGTGGCGGTCTCGGCGACCTGCAGCTCGTCGAGCGCGGCCGACACCGACGCGAGCGCCGGCTCGGGGTTCGTGAAGTTGGCGTTGTTCGTCATGGCCGTGACCATGGCCCGCCCGTACTTGATGAGCGCCGGGACGGGGCGCGGCAGCTTGAGGGTGACGACGGCGCGATTGATTCCCTTCGGAGTGGTCATGGGACCTCACTGGTTGGG
>DATJYG010000706.1:0-3782 GCA_035499695.1 Polyangiaceae bacterium | reverse complement strand
TCTTGCTTGTCCAGCTTGAGCGCCGCCGAGTTGATGCAGTAGCGCATGCCCGTCGGCGCAGGTCCGTCGTCGAAGAGATGCCCGAGGTGCGCCCCGCACCATCGGCACACGACCTCCGTGCGCTGCATGCCGTGGCTCGAGTCGTCCGCCTCCTCGACCGCCTCGGTCGCGGCGGGCCGGACGAAGCTCGGCCAGCCGCTGCCGGAGTCGAACTTGTCGTCGCTCTGGAAGAGAGGCTCACCGCACGCGACGCAGCGGTAGGTCCCCGCGTCGTGGCAGTCCCAGTACGCGCCGGTGAAGGCGCGCTCGGTGCCCTTCTGCCGCGTGACGGCGTACTGCTCCGGCGTCAGCGTCTTCTTCCACTCCGCGTCGCTGCGTTCGACCTTGCGCCCCTTGTCGCCCATGCAGGCGAAGATAGGTCAGGCGTCGAAGATCGCACGCAGCCGCTTGGCGCGCGTCGGCAGGCGCAGCTTGCGCAGCGCCTGCGTCTCGATCTGGCGGATGCGCTCGCGCGTCAGGTCGAAGGAGGCGCCGATCTCGGCGAGCGTCCGCTCGGTCCCGCCGTCGAGCCCGAAGCGCATGCGGAGCACCTGGGCCTCGCGCGCCGTCAGCGTCGCGAGAAGCTCGCGCGTGCCCTCGACGAACCGCTTGCGCAACAGCGAGTCGAGCGCGTCGTCTCCCTCGGTGTCGGCCACGAAGTCGACGAGTCGAGCGCTACCGTCCTCGCCGGCGGGCGTCTCGAGGCTCACCGGCTCGCGACGCGCCATGATGGCCATCTGTGCCTTCGCGACGGGCAGGCCCACCTCGTTCGCCAGCTCGTCGAGCGTGGGCTCGCGTCCGACCAGCTGAGCGAGACGGCTTCGGGCCGACGCGATGCGGTTGCCCGTCTCCACCATGTGCACGGGCGTGCGGATGGTGCGCCCCTGATCGGCGATGGCGCGCGTTATCGACTGGCGGATCCACCACGTCGCGTACGTGGAGAACTTGAAACCGCGCTTGTAGTCGAACTTGTCGACCGCGCGCATGAGGCCGATGTTGCCCTCCTGGATCAGGTCGGCGAGCTGCAGCCCCTGCCCCGTGTGCTTCTTCGCGATCGACACGACGAGGCGCAGGTTGGCCTCGATGAGCTCGGCCTTGGCGCGGTCCGCGTCGCGCTCGCCGGCGCGAACCTGCGCGAGGGTCGAGCGCGTCGCCCGAGCCTCGCTGCCCGCCTCGCGGAGGTGCGCGACGACGCGGACGATCACCGATCGCGTCAGGCGCATGTCGACGAGCGCCGAGCACGCCTTGTTCCTCTTGGTGGCGATGGCACGCAAGCGTTTGCGCAGTGCGCGCTCCAGGTCGTGCACGGGATTGAACAGAGAGAGCAGCGTCTCGCGCGCCGCCACCTCGTCTTCCTCGTCGGCGGGGTTGCGCGTCACGTCGCGCGCCCTCGCCTTGCCCTCTCGCAGCTCTTCCCCCACCACCGCGAGCTCGCGCACCGCGAGCGGCGAGGCCACGAACGCGCGCACGATGCGGTGCTCGGCCGCCTCGATGCGCTGAGCGAGGATGACCTCGCCCTCGCGCGTCAGCAGCGAGACTCGCCCGAGCTTGCGGTAGTACGCACGAACCGAGTCCTCGTCAGCCGCGATCTCTTTGTTCGGGGGTGACGACGACAGCGTCGCTTTCTTCACTGGATCCGCGCCTCCTCGCGAGACCTCTTCTTTCCAAGGCGAGCCTGTGAAGTCCAGCTCGGCGGAAGCTCTGCCGAAACGAATAGCTGGGAGGGTGTGCGCCCCAGCCGTCGCACGCACACGGCACGGCTCGAGCGCAGGGCGCGCGAGGGCGGCAAGAAGCCGACCCGGCATGCTTCGCGCTAGCGATAGGCCCGGATGGCTCAATCGGACGGCGATCGAAAGACTGCGGGCACCGGCGACGGGATCGGTTGGATCAGGTGGGCGATCCCGCTGCTCCTCGTGGCAATCCTGCTCGCGTCCGAGGCGTTCTCGGAGCGCAAGCCGAACGTCCCTGCCATCGACTACTCCCAGTTCTACGGACTGGTGGAGGATGGCAAGGTCGCTCGCGTCACCATCCAGGGCCAGGGCGTCACCGGCACGCTCAAGGCGCCGGAGAAGGTCGACGGCAAGTCGGTCACCGACTTCGCCACCACGCTGCCGGCGCAGCAGGACCGTGAGCTCCTGCCGCTCCTCCGGCAGCAGCACGTCGACGTGCGCGCCGAGACGGAGCAGCCGTCCATCTGGGGCCCGATCCTCGTGACGTTCCTGCCGTGGCTCCTCATCATCGGCGCCTGGTTCTGGTTCGCGCGGCGGACGCGCGCGTCGCTCGGCAGCGGAATCGCGAGCCCGCTGCAGACGGTGCTCAAGGGGCGGCCGCACCGGTTCGAGCGGCAGGATCACGTGCGCATCCGCTTCGAGGACGTCGCGGGGCTCGGCAACGCCAAGCGCGACCTGGAGGAAGTGGTCGAGTTCCTCCGGACGCCCGAGCGGTTCCAGCGGCTCGGCGGCAAGCTGCCGCGCGGCGTGCTGCTCGTCGGGCCGCCGGGAACCGGCAAGACGCTTCTCGCGCGGGCGGTCGCCGGCGAGGCCGAGGTCCCCTTCTTCTACGTGAACGGCTCGGAGTTCATCCAGCTCTTCGTCGGCGTCGGCGCGGCGCGCGTGCGCGAGCTCTTCGACGAGGCGAAGGCGTCGGCCCCTGCCATCGTGTTCATCGACGAGATCGACGCGGTCGGGCGGTCGCGCGGCGCGGGCCTCGGCGGCGGCAACGACGAGCGCGAGCAGACGCTCAACCAGCTCCTGTCCGAGATGGACGGCTTCACGCCGAACAATCACACCGTCGTCGTCGCGGCCACCAACCGGCCGGACGTGCTCGACCCGGCGCTCCTAAGGCCGGGGCGCTTCGACCGGCGCGTCATCATCGACCGCCCCGAGTGCGATGCGAGGGTCGCGATCCTGCGCGTTCACACGCGTCAGAAGCCGCTCGCGCCCGACGTGTCCCTCACCGATCTCGCGCGGGCGACGCCCGGCTTCAGCGGTGCCGATCTGGCGAACCTCGCAAACGAGGCGGCGCTGATCGCGGTGCGCCGCGGGGCCGACGCCCTCGCCCAGCGCGACTTTTCGGCGGCGATGGACAAGATCGTCCTCGGCGACCCGCGGGAAGCGCTCCTCGATCCGGGGGAGCGGCAGCGCGTGGCGACCCACGAGGCCGGGCACGCCATCGTCGCCCACTTCACGCCGCACACCGAGCCGGTCAAGCGCGTCTCCATCCTGCCGAGGGGCATGTCGCTGGGCGCGACGCAGCAGTGGGCGACGCAGGACCGGCACATCATCACGAAGCCCGAGCTCGACGCGAAGCTGCGCGTCCTCATGGGAGGCTACGCGGCGGAGACGGTCGTCTACGGCGAGACGTCGACGGGCTCGGAGCACGACCTGAAGCAGGCGACCGACTTCGCCTTCCGCATGGTGGCCCATTACGGGATGAGCGAGCGCGTGGGTCCGATGTTCCACGAGCAGCGCGTGGAGCACCCGTTCCTCGGGCAGAAGCTCGCGACGGAGGCCGGACTGAGCGACGAGACCGCGCACCTCATCGAAGACGAGGCGCGGCGTCTGCTCGGCGAAGCGCTCGAGGCCGCGAAGCGGCTCGTCAGCGAGAAGCGAGCGGTGCTCGACCGCCTCGTGACGGCCCTGCTCGAGAGCGAGACGCTCGAGCCCACCGACGTCGAGCGCGTCCTCGGCGTGGCGCGCGCTGCGGCGTAAATCGACTTCTCCTGAGATTGTCGCGCGACGTAG
>DATJYG010000705.1:0-3006 GCA_035499695.1 Polyangiaceae bacterium | reverse complement strand
CAGAACCTGAACTACGTCCCGCTGCAGTGCACGACGCAGTGAAGCTCGCTGGTCTCGTGCTGCTGGCGGCATGCAAGTCACCGGCGCCAGTCGCGGGAGGCCCAGGCGCCAGTGCGGACGCGTCTCCGACGCCGCGATGGTTCGACCAGGCGCGGATCTACGACACGGGCCCGCCGATGAACGCCACGGCCCCGGGCATCAGTCTCTGTCCCGACGGCCGGTACGTCACGCGAGAGGCATACGCGGTGGACGCGTCGTTCCCGCAGCCCAAGACGAACGGCATGGTCTGCTGTCGCGACGGCGAGCAGGGAACGTACGAGCTCGTCTGGAGCCCGCACGGCGTGCTCCAGAACATCCACCTCACGTCCGACACGGGAGCGCAGCGCGATCTGCCGGTGAGCCCCGAAGGGAACGTGTTCGGCGCTGCGCCCAGAATCGATGCGCGCTCCTGTCGCGCGGGTACGATGTAGCCACGATGGCGCGCCTCGTTCCCGTGCTTCTCGTCCTCCTCGCCGCCTGCGGCGGCGGGTCCTCGCAGGGAGCTTCCGGGTCGGACGCGGCGTCCGACGTCGAGGGGACCGGGCCCGACGCGGGCGGCATCGACGGCGCGGCGCCGAACGACGCGACGTCGGGCGATTCGGCCTCGAAGGACGCGGGGGGTGGAGGCGACGTCACGAGCCCCGTCGACGCGTGTGCCCCGAGCCCCGGCGGCGGGAGCGCCACCATCCACACCATCGGCCGGTTCGACACGAGCGATCCCGCGGGTCCGAAGTTCGCGTGGCCCGGAAGCGCCATCGTCGCCACCTTCGACGGGACCGGCATCAGCGCGCAGCTGAACGACAACGTCGGCAACGACTTCTTCGTCGTGGTCGTCGACGGCGGGATGCCGACCGCCTTCCGCACCAGCCAGGGCACGAGCACGTACCCGCTCGCCACGGGCCTCGCGTCGGGCAAGCACACCGTCAGCCTCGTCAAGCGCACCGAGTCGTACGACGGCATCGTGCAGCTGCTCGCACTCACGCCGACGGGCGGAGCGCTCGTGGCCACGCCCGAGCCATGGGCGAGGCGCATCGAGTTCATCGGCGACTCGATCACCTGCGGCTACGGCGTGCTCGGTGGCAGCTGCAGCAACCCCAGCGTCGATCAGGAGGACTGGACGGTCACCGCCGGCGCGCTCGTCGCCGCGCAGCTCCACGCGGAGCCGACGACGATCTCGTACTCGGGCATCGGCATGTACCGCGACTACTCGGGGAGCACGACCAACCAGATGCCGACGCGCTTTCTCCTCACGCTCGCCGACATCCCGACGAGCACGTGGGGGTTCACCACGCCGGCGCCGGACGTCGTGGTCATCGACCTGGGCACGAACGACTTCGCCGCGGGCGATCCCGGTACGCCATTCCAGACGGCGTACACCACGTTCGTGCAGCAGGAGCTGCGGGCGCATTACCCGAACGCCTGGGTCATCCTCGCCGTCAGCCCGATGCTCTCGGGGACTGAGCGCACGCAGATCTCGACGTACCTGAACGGCGTTGTCACGACCCTGAAGGCTGCGGGTGACACGCGTGTCGCCTACTTCGAATACGACTTCGAGCAGACGATGGGGTGCCAGTACCACCCGGACGTCGCGACCAACCAGGCGATGGCGACGAAGATCGTCCCGTTCATCGAGCAGCTCACCGGGTGGTGCCCGTAGCAAGTTTGCCTCGGCATGACTCTCGACTCATCCTGTCGAGATGCGCACGCTCATCGCGGTTGCCCTCGCTTTCGGTTCGTCGTCGGCACTCGCCTTCGCGGCCTACGGTTGCAGCAGCAGCTCGTCGGGGGCGCCCACGGGTCCTTGCCAGGGCCCCGGCTGCCAGGACTCCGGCGGGCAACAAGACACCGGCACACAGCAGGACACGGGCAGCGCGAGCGACGCCGGCATGACGGGGGATGCGATCGGCGACGGGCCGCACAACGCCCCCACGCCTGACGCGATGTACGGAGGGTGCGCGCGCCAGGGCTCCTTCGGGTCGCCGTGCAGCGCGACCACCACCGGGCCCGACACCACCGATTGCACCGACCCCAACTACACCGAGTGCTTCGTCGGCGGCCAGGGCTCCTGGTGCACCAAGACGTGCACCACCGCCACCGACTGCACGATGGGCGTCGAGGACGCCGGCTGCATTCCCATTGCGTGCAACGCCAAGGGCTACTGCAAGTAGACCCCGGCGCTCTCCTGCGCCTACCAGGCTTTGACCCGCGCGTGACGGGCTATCTCCCGCGGGAGATGAGCCGTCCGCCGTGAGGGATAGCCTGTCATCTGCAGGGGATAGCCTATCCCCCGCACGAGATGGCTCGTATCCCCCGAATGACCGGCTCTGTCCCGCGAAGGATTGGCACTTGCCCCGGAGGGATAGGCCGTCGCATGGGCAGGATAGGCTTTCCGGAGCACGGCAAGGGCACTCCCGTGCAAGGGCTACCCCACACTGCGCGTTCGATGGGCCAGCGCCAACACTCGCTCGCCAATGGACCGCGGGTCCTACCGACAGAGCTCCGCCGGAGGACGAAGAGGCCGCGCCGGTAAGCCTTCGAGATCCGGGTCGAGGTCCGGCTCGACGCGTGGAAGGCCCGACCCTAGCGTCCAACCGCTTCTGCCTCACCGGCGCTAGAGTGGGATCTCTCACCCATGCCCCTGACCACGGATTATCTCGTCATCGGAAGCGGCGTCGCGGGGCTGACGTTTGCGCTCGAAGCGTCGGCCCACGGCGACGTCACCGTCATCACCAAGCGCAGCGCCGACGAGTCGAACACCAAGTACGCCCAGGGGGGCATCGCCGCGGTCCTCAGCAGCGCCGACTCCTTCGAGGCGCACATCAAGGACACGCTGACCGCCGGCGCGGGCCTCTGCCACGAGCGGACCGTCGAGATCTGCGTGAAGGAGGGCCCGGCGCGCATCCGGGCGCTCCAGGACATCGGCGCCCGCTTCGACCGCGCGCCCGACTCGCACAACGGCGACGTCGA
>DATJYG010000704.1:0-9960 GCA_035499695.1 Polyangiaceae bacterium | reverse complement strand
GCGCTCAACTTCGTCCAGCATCTCTGCGGCGTCGCGAGCCGCGCGCGGGCGTACGTCGAGGCGGTCCCCGCGGGCTGCTCCGCGCGGATCGCCGACACGCGCAAGACGACGCCGGGGCTGCGGGCGCTCGAGCGCTACGCCGTGCGCGCCGGCGGGGCGCACAACCACCGCGACGACCTCGGCGCCGCGGTCCTCATCAAGGACAACCACGTCGCCGCGTGCGGCGGGGTGCGCGCGGCCATCGAGCGGGCGCGCGCGGCTGCGCCGCACACGGCGAAGATCGAGTGCGAGGTCGACTCCCTGGCGCAGCTCGACGAGGCGCTGTCGGCGGGCGTCGACATCGTCCTGCTCGACAACATGGCGACGTCCACCGTCGCCGAGGCGGTCAAGCGCGTCGCCGGACGCGCCGTGGTCGAGGCGTCCGGCGGCATCACGCTCGCCCGCGTCGCCGAGCTTGCGCGCGCGGGGGTCGACGCCATCTCGGTGGGGGCGCTGACGCACTCGGTGCAGGCCGCCGACATCGGGCTGGATTTCGAGTGAGCCTGGGCTCGCCGCTGCACAGGCTGGCGACGACGCCCTCGACGAACGACGAGGCCAAGCGGGGCGCGCGCGCGGGTGCGCCTCACGGAGCGACGTGGGTGGCCGAGGAGCAGACGGAGGGGCGCGGCCGTCAGGGCCGGTCGTGGGTCTCGCCGCGCGGGGAGAACCTGCTCTTCTCGGTGCTCCTGCGCGTCGACTGCGTGCCGTCGCGGCTGCCGCTCGTCGCCATCGTGGCGGGGCTGGCCGTGCGCGACGCGGTGGCTCGCGCGGCGCCGCGAGCCGACGTGCGCATCAAGTGGCCGAACGACGTGCTCGTCGGGACGAAGAAGGTCGCCGGCATCCTCGTGGAGGCGATCACGGTGGGCCGGCGCGTCGAGGCCGTCGTCGTCGGCGCGGGGGTCAACGTCCACACGCGCGTGTTCCCCGAGGAGATCGAGGAGCGCGCGACGTCGGTGTCTCTCGTGTCGGGGGAGCCTCCCGATCGCGACGCCCTGCTCGGGGACATCCTCGAGGGGATCGACCACGATCTGCACGTGGTGCTCGCACGCGGGCTCGGCGTCGTCCGGGCGCGGGTCGACGCGGCCGACGCGCTGCGGGGCAGGAGAGTGCGCAACGACTCGGGCGACGCGGGCGTCGCGAGCGGCATCGACGACGAGGGTCGCCTGCTCGTGCGCCGCGACGACGGCGTCCTCACCCGGTGGAGCGCCGGCGAGGTGCACCTCGTGACCGGCGCGTGAACCCGAGCGCCAGCAACCCGAGCGCCGCGACGGCGCCGAGGTCGATCGGACCGTCGCCCACGGCCGTGCATCCGCATCCGCCGCCCTTGCCGGAACCGCCGCTCGCGCCGTTGGCTCCGCCGTCGCCGCTCCCTCCGCTGCTGCTGCCGCTGCTCCCGCCACCGTCGCCGCCGCCCGGACCGCCGCCGTCGGAGCCGGGAGGAGCGCCGCCGTCGGGCGTCGAGCCGCTGGCGCCGAGGTTCTCGTCGCACGTCGTGCCGTCCGCCTCCTTGGCCGTGATGTGCCCGCCCATCGCCCCCGACTTGTCGAACGTCAGCGTGAAGGTCGCGGCCTTGTAGCCGATGTTCGCCGTGACGGTCGTCGCGTCCTGCGTCATCGTGGCCGTCGGCGGCGAGGCGTCGCTCGCCTCGGTCATCTGCAGCACGTGGAGGAAGTAGTCCTGCTTCTGCGGCATGCTCGGCACGATCTCGATGCGCGTCCCGCCGGACTCCACGTCGGTCGTGCTCGGTGGATAGGGCGTCCCGTCCACCGTGAAGTTCGTGACCACGTTCATCTTCGGGCTCGCCGGCAGCAGCGTCTGCGACACGAGCTTGCCCATCCCGTTCACGATGGTCGCCGTGCTCCCCGAGATCGTGGGCGCCGTGATCGCGTGCAGGATGAACCGCTTCTCGTAGCTCGGGTCGAGCGAATCGACGCGGTCGAACACCACGAGGAGGTCCGGCCGCAGGTAGACGAACTGGCGGTTCAGCTGGTCGACCTTCGCCGTGTTGCCGTCGGTCGTGACCATCGGGTTTCCGTACGCCTGCGTCACGTCGCACGCGACGTAGTCGTGGCAGGTCGCGTGCTCGAAGACCTCGAGGGTGCCGGTCTCGTAGTACGAGCAGCTCGTCTTGTTCTTCACGTAGTCGGCCAGCGTGGGATCCGGACACGCCGTGCCGTCCTTCAGGCGCCGCAGCGGCCGCTGCCCGCCGTCGTTCACGCTCGGCTGCCCGCTGAGCGTCTGCGACGTGGGGAAGAGCTCGCCCGGCTGGTACACGGCGATCGTGTTCGCGTGCACCGAGTGCTGCGAGTAGTAGTCGTCCCAGTGCACCGAGTCGAAGGCGTCGTACGTGCCGTCGCTCCCCGAGAGAATCGCGTGGCGGAACACCTGGAACGCCCCCGCCTCGTCGTGCCCGTGCGCGCCGAAGTAGTCGCCGCAGGAGACCCACACGTACGCGTCGTCCGCGCCCCACCCCGAGCGCATCACCGCGACGTCGGCGGACTTCCGGCCGAGCCACGCCGCCGTCGGCAGCTTCGAGCGCGGCATCGCCGTCGCGTCCTTCGTGTCGTCGTAATAGATGGCCTTCCAGAACTGCGCGCTGCCCGGGTAGTCGTAGACCGCCGGCGTGTTCTGCCCGATCTCGATCGACAGCCCCTGTCCGAGCATCGACCGACGCCCGTAGTTGAGCTCGTCCACCAGGCCGCGTGAGAAGAGCTGGATCGACTGCTTCGTCGACGTCGTGTCTCCCCAGTAGACGTAGTCGTAATCGGGCCGCATCGCGTACGAGAGCATCATCAGGTAGCCCTGGAGAAGGTCGCTCTCGTTCTTCTGGATCCAGGTCCACATGTTCTCGTCGGTCTCGGTGGACCACGCGTTCGCGAAGCTGCCGACGTCGCCCACCGACCCGAGCGCGTACGTCATGCCCTCGTGCCACCAGCTCCCCTCGTAGGCCATCGCGGGCAGGATCACGGTCTTCCACTGCGTCTCGGCCTGCGCGAGCCACGTCGACGCCTGGGCGTCGTACATGCCGCCCTTCAGCTCGAGGGCGGCGAGCACGATCGTGTTCCACACGTCGGTCATGTCGTCGTGGAAGACGTCCCCGCCGCCCATCCCGGTCACGTAGTTCTGCAGGTACCAGTTCACCCACGTGACCATCCGCGCCTCGAGCGCCTGCTTGTCGCTCGCGGCGAGCGCGCCGTCGCACCAGTCGCGCACGCCGGCGATCTGGATCATCGAGTTGCCGTTGCGCGAGATGTTGCAGTGCGCGTCGCCGGCGGCGCATTGCGCGTCGCAGTACGCGTTGCCGCTCGGAACCGGGTCGCACACGCCGCTCTGCATCGGGTCGTTCAGGACCGTGAGCGCCGTCGCGCACTGCGTCGCGTCGCCCGTGACGAGGTACGCCGCCGCCGGGTTCAGGGCGTTGCCCTGCCCCGTGATCGACCCCTTGCAGTACTTGTAATTCGGGTCGCTCCCCGTGCAGCGCGACTTGAAGGTCGCCACCGTGATCCCCGGCCCGGTGCCGTTCGAGAAGAGCAGGCGCGGGCGATCGGTCCGCACGTTGGCCGCGCTCGCGGCGGCCGGAGCGAGGAGGAGCATCGCGGCAACCGGTACGGCGAGGCTGCGCGGACGCATGGGACTACAGCCTACGATCTGGCGGGCCCCGGTGCCTCAGTACACGACCTGAAGCTTGATCCAGTCGTCGCCGTGGCCGCCCACGGTGATCGTCGGCCGCTTGCCCGTGCAGAGCTCGGAGCACTTCGCCATCATGGCGACGAGGTAGAGGCGGTAGTTGCGGTCGGACAGGTAGGGCACGCGGCGCCACGAGATGAGGGCGCGATGGTCGTCCGCCTCGACGTCGCAGACCCAGTCGTTGCGGCGATACTGGCGCGAGAGGCCCGGCATCTTGCGCATCAGGAAGGCCGGCGACGTGATGCGCAGGAGCACCCGGAAGAAGGTGTTCACGCCGAGCACCGTGCAGGCCTCGATGAACTGGGAGAACACGTCCGCATCGTGGCGCGCGTGCGCCTCCATGACGGCGCGCAGGGCGTCCTGGAAGACGCCCTCGGCGTACCACTGGGATGGGAGCGGCTCGAGCAGGACCCGCCCGTGGTCGGGGTTCATCGCGCGGGCGACGGCCTGAAGCGCCGTATCGCCATGAACATCGAGCAGATGGCGGCGCGCCGTGACGAACCAGACGCCCTTGACCAAAGCGGGTACCGCCATCGCCCCCCTGGTCGTCTACCATCAAAGCCCGTGAGCGTCCCGAACCGGCCCACCCTGCCCGTCGTGCACACCGGAGCGCACGTGGCCGGCGGCGTGGTGGTCGGGGGCCGTGCGGCCGACGAGCACGTGGTCCGCCTGCCAGGCGGGCGCGCCATCCTCGTGGCCATCGGCGAGAGCAGCGCGCTCGAGCGCGAGGCCGACGCCCTCGAGCGCATCGGCGGCACCGGGCCCTTTCCGCGCGTCGTCGAGTGCGGCATCGACGACGCGATAGGTTCGTTCCTCGCGCTCGCGATGCCGCCGGTCGATGCGCGTCCGGTGGCCCTGCGCGCGCCGCAGATCTCCTTCGCGGCGGGGCTCGACGTGGTGCGCGCGCTGATCGACGCGGCCCAGCTCGTCGAGCGGCTCGGCTTCGCGTGGGAGCCGGGGCGCGAGGACGTGCTGCTCTCGCCCGACGGCGTGCTGCACCTGGCGCGGCTCCGGGTTCCGCGCAGGCTCGCGCAGGGCGAGCGCCTCGACGCGCGCGGGGCGATCGAGGCGGTGGGGTCGGCGCTCGTCCCTGCGCCCGCCGTGGAGGGGCCGCCGCGGGTGATGCGCCTGCTCTTGCCCCACGCGGCGATGCAAGGCGACGTCGGCAGCGCGGTCGAGGACGTCCGCGCCGAGATCGCCGCGATCGATCGCGAGGCCTCCGCGACCGAGGACAGCGCGGCGGTCGCCGGCATCTGCCATCCGGGCCTCGCGCGCGGGCACAACGAGGACACCTTCACGAGCGCCGCCGGCGACGCGCGCGGCGAGCGGTGGACCGTGCTCGTGGCGTGCGACGGCGTGTCCTCCTCGGCACGCGCAGGCCTCGCGTCGACGCTTGCGTCGCAGGTGGCGTGCGACGCCGTGGCCGAAGCGATGGCCGAGCGAGCCAACGCGCGCCGGGGTAAGGACGAACGCACCGTGGCGGCCGCGATCCAGGCGGCGCACGAGGCCGTGTGCACGCGCGCCAAGGAGCCCTCGGCGAGCGACGACCCGCCGGGCACGACCATCGTGCTCGGCCTGGTGCACGGCAGCCGGCTGACGGTCGGGTGGGTCGGCGACAGCCGCGCCTACTGGGTCCCCGCGGACGCCAAGCGGGAGGCCCAGCTGCTGACGCGCGATCACTCGTGGGTGTTCGACGCGGTCGCGAGCGGCGATTTCACCGAGGAGCAAGCGATGCAATCGCCACTGGCCCACGCCCTGACGCGGTGCCTGGGACCGCTGGAGATCGTGGACCCCGACGACGAGAGCGGCCTCGCGCGGCGCCGCGTGCAGGACGTGGAGCCCGACGTGAAGTCGCTCGACCTGCGCGGCCCGGGGCACCTCGTGCTGTGCACCGACGGCTTCTGGAACTACTTCTCGGCTCCTGCCGAGGTCGCGCGGCTCGTGCGCTCGGCGGGCGAGCGCGCGACCGCGCAGGGGATCTCGCGCCTGCTCGTGAACCACGCGCTCGCGCGCGGCGGTCAGGACAACGTCACGGTGCTCGTGTACGCGCACGAGCAACTCTGACGCGACGGCGACTATAGTCGCGTCCCGCGATGGTCCGCCGGTCGAGGCTCCGGGCAGCGGCGCTCCTGGCGCTCGTGCTTCCCGCCGCCGCGGCGACGGCGCTGGCGCAGGCGGGTTCCTTCTCGCTGTCCTGGCAGGCGCCGCCGGCGGAGTGCCCGGACGAGGCCCACGTGCGCCATGCCGTCGAGCAGCTGCTCGGCGAGGGGCCGCCTCCACCGGCGAGCGTCTCGGCGCGAGCAGTCGTCGAGCGCACCGCCTCCGGACACTGGAACGTACGGCTCACGACGGTGCGAGACGGCGCCACGGGCGAGCGCGTCGTCGAGTCGGAGTCGTGCCAGTCGCTGGCCGACGCCACGGCGCTCATCGTCGCGCTGACGATCGATCCGGCGCGCGTCGCCGCGCGAGCGCCGGGTGCGGCCTCGGCCCCTGCCTCGTCGAGCGTCGCCTCCGCCGCGCCATCCGCTTCGGCCGCGGCCCCGGCGCCGGCGTCCGCGTCGGCGTCGGCGCCTCCGACGGCGCCGCCCGCTGCCTCGCCCGCACCTGCGACGACGGCGGTACCCGCGCCCCCGGCCGCGCCACCGCCCGAATCGGCGTCCACGCGGCCGGGCGCTTCGGGCACCACGCTGGTCGCCCTCTTCGCTCAGGTGGGCGGCGACGTCGGGACGCTGCCGCGCGCGGCCTATGCGGTCGGCGGCGGGGCGGCCCTCACCCTCGGAAGCTTTCGCGTGGAGGGCTACGGCATATACCTCCCGCAGCAGGCCACGTACGCGACCGCGCCGCCCAATCTGGGGACGAACATTCACCTGCTGGCCGGCGGGTTGCGCGGCTGCTTCCTTCCCCTTCGCGGCACGGTGGAAGCCGGAGGCTGCGCCGGCGTCGAGCTCGGGGACCTGCGCGGACAGGGCTTCGGCCCGTCCGTGCCGAGCCAGTACCTCTTCACTCCCGGCAACGGAGGCGCGCTCTGGGCGGCCACGACCCTCTCGGGCCGCGCTTCCTGGCGGATTGCCCGGTCGTTTGCGCTCGTCGTGGACGTGGGGGTCGTCATCCCCTGGTGGCGACCCCCGTTCGTCTTCGAGAACCTGAGCACCCCGCTCCACGAGGCGGGCCCCGTCGAGGGCCGGGCGGCCATCGGCCCGGAAGTGAGGTTCTGAGGTCCTGCCCCCCCGGCCCGGTGACTTGACGCAATGCATGGCGTCGGTCACGAAAACCCGGGGCTCCGGCCACTCACACGTCGATGAGGTCTCTCGTCTCCGCCCCCCTCGGGCCAGGTGCCGCCGCGGCCACCCCCGCGCCGGCGCGCACCTGGGCGGACTTCGAGACGATCTATCGCGAGCACTTCCGCTTCGTCTGGCGCACCGTCCGCCGTCTCGGCATCGAGGGCGCCCTCGTCGACGACGTGGTGCAAGAGGTGTTCGTCGTCGTCCACCGGCGGCTCGGCGACTTCGAGGGCCGCTCGGCGGCCAAGACCTGGCTCTACGGCATCGTGCGACGCGTGGTGGCGGACCACCGGCGCACCATGCGGCGCAAGCCGCTCGGAACGGCTCCGGAGGGCGAGGGGCTCGACACGGCGAGCACGCCCGAGACGGGGCCCGAGGCGTCTGCCGAGCAGGCCGAACGCGTCCGGCTGCTGCACCAGCTGCTGTCCCAGCTCGACGAGGCGAAGCGCGAGGTCTTCATCCTCGCCGAGCTGGAGGGCCTGACGCTCGCGGAGATCGCCGAGGCGCTGGGCATCAATGCCAACACTGTGGCGTCACGCCTGCGGGCGGCGCGACGCGAGTTCGAGGCCGCCCTCGAGGAGCAACGGAGGCCGCGATGAGCGACGAGCTGAATCCGATGGCGAGGGACTTCCTGCGGTCGGTGGAGGACGCCGACGAGCCGACGCGCGCGGACTACGACCGCGTCCACGCCAAGGTGAAGGTACGGCTGGCGGCGGGCATCGCGGCCGGCGTCGCGGCGCTCTCGACGTCGAAGGCCGCCGCGGCGGTGGCGAACGCGGCGACGGTGACTGCAGCCGCGACGGGAAGCGTGGCCCCACCGGCGGCGGCGATCGCCACGGCGGGCACGGGGACGGCGATCGTCGGCAAGATCGTGGCGGTGGTCGCGGTGGTCGCCGCGGTCGGCGGAGGAACCACGGCGGTCGTGCACTACGCGAATCGCGCGGCGACGACGGCTGCGGCGACGGTCCCGACAGCGAGCACGCCCGCCGTGGTCGCGCAGGCGCCGACCGCTCGGCCCGCGCCGCGGCCGACCGTCACGACCGCCGCCCCCGAAACGACGGCGTCCTCGGCGCCCGTCGCCACGAGCTCCGCGCGCGCCGATCTGCCGCGTGCTCCCGCGCCGCCCGCGTTGCAGCCGCCCGCGGCGCTGCCGCCCGCCCTCGCCCAGCCGGCGGCCGAGCAGCCGACGGCCGCCGCACCGGCGACGAGCGTCGTGACGGCGCCGTCACTCGACACCGAGATCGCCCTGCTGCGCGACGCGCGCGCCGCGCTGCGTGGCGGCGATGCAGCGCGCTCGCTCTCGCTCCTCGACGAGCACGACCGGCGTTTCCCCGGCGGCGCCCTCGCCGAAGACTGCGCCGCCGAGCGCGTCTACGCCCTCTGCGCCCTCGGCGACGTCGCCGGCGCGCGCTCCGCGGCGTCGCGTTTCCTCGCCGATCACCCGTATTCACCCCACGCCGCGTCGGTCCGCGCCTCCTGCGGCTCGGCCGGTGGGATGAATTGACCCGCCCGGATCACGAAAGCGCGTCACCCCGGCCACTCACCTCCACATAGAGGGCGGCATCCCGCCCCGCTTCGTCGCTTCTGCGCTCTCCAAGGAGGCTCTCCCATGGTCCAAAGCCGTCTTCGTCCGCTCGCCTGGCTCGCCACCCTCGGGGCCTTCGGCGCCAGCGCGACCCTCGTCATCGCCTGCTCCGGCAAGGTGTCGAACGGCAAGCTGAGCACCACGTCGCAGCCCGTGTCGATCGGCGCGATCAGCGGGACGCCGGGCGAGTGCCCCAGCGGCTCCGCGCACCCGAACGCCTGCTGCGACACGTCCGCCGGCCAGGCGGCGTCCTGCTTCACCTACCCGAACGCGCCCTTCACGCAGTGCGCGAACGGCGCGACGACGTATCCGGACCCGCGCACCTGCTGCCCGCTCGACGGCAACGGCGCCTGCGCGTCCCCGCCGCCCCCTCCGCCCGACGACGGCGGCAGCGGCTCCGGCGGCGGCTCGTGTGTCTACCCGTGCCCGGTCGGCTGGTACGTGGCCCCCGGCCCGGTGCCCGTGACCAACGGCGGTGGAACCGGCGGCGGCTCCAGCGGCGCCGGCTCCAGTTCCAGCTCCAGCGGCGGCGACTCCAACGGCGGCAGCCCTGGCGACGGCGTCACGTGTTGCCAGACCAACCCGGACGGCAGCGGCGAGTGCATGGGCTCTGGCTCGTCCGGCGGCGGCGGCTGCACCTGCGCGTGCCCCTCGTGCGACCCCGACGCGGGCGAGTGCCCGCCGTGTCCTCCTTGCGACTGCCCGCCGACGCCGCCTTCCACGCCGAGCTGCGGCCAGTGCCCGCCCGGGTGGCAGGTGCCGCAGGGCGATCCTCTCCTCTGCTGCGAGACTGCCCCCGACGGCACGATCAGCTGCTTCTCGCAGGGCGTTCCGCCGCCTCCTCCGGGCGAGCCGAGTGATGCTGGCGTCAGCACGCCTCCCTCGAGCTGCTTCGGCGGTGGCGGAGGCGGCGACGACGGAAGCACCTTCACGCAGTGCGGTTGCTCCGAGACGGTGAACGGCACCGACTACACCGTCACGTGCACCGATCCGGGCGCGACGTGCTCCTGCAGCACCGGAGGCGCGAACGGCACCACCAGCGGGCCGGTCCCCGAGCCGTCCACGCAGTGCAACGACCTGGCCGCGCTCTTCGCGGCCTGCAACTTCCCGCACTGAGGGGGCGGCGAGCAACGGGGCGCGCGGCTCAGAATAATTGTCGGACGGCGCGTTCGAACACTCGTTCAGGCTGGAATCGGCGACCGATGTGAGCGCAAGGCACCTCGGCTAGGGAAAGGGCACGTTGGCTGGGGAGAAGGCCCGCCGGCGAGCGCGAGGGCCCGCCGGCGAGAGCGAGGGCCCGCCGGCGAGCGCGAGGGCCCGCCGGCGAGAGCGAGGGCCCGCCGGCGAGAGCGAAGGCACGCCGGCGAG
>DATJYG010000703.1:0-2393 GCA_035499695.1 Polyangiaceae bacterium | reverse complement strand
AACAGCCCGAACAACGCGAAGCAGTGCCTGGTCGCGCCCTGGTCCGCGGGCGCGACCACGGTCAACCTCGTGGCGGCCTGGTCGACCAACAGCGCCGCCGTCGACGTGCAAACCTACGAAGAGCTCGAGATCGAGATCGTGCTCTCCGCGTCGCAGTACCCGTGAGCGCGCCATGTTGAGCGAGCTCGCGAGTCTGGCCAGCAAAAACCGCGGCTCCGTCGACGAGCCGGAAGCGGACAGCGACGGCGACAAGGACAGCCCGCTCGTCCACGCGCACGCGTGCCTGTCGGCGGCGGCGCGCCTCGTCTCGGCGGTGCACGCCGGCGACGCGCACGGCGTCCACCTCGCGCTCGCCGACCACCACGAGGCGCATCGCAAGCTCATGGGGTACGACGCGGAGGAGTAGGCCGTGCTGAACGTCACGCTGAGCCAGTTGCAGGCGGACGTCCAGCTTCGCGCCGACGTACAGAACTCGACGGCCGCGTTCCCGCTCACCGAACTCGCCGATTATATCAACCGCGGCATCGCGCGCGTGCACGGACTGCTCGCGATCAGCGGCGAGCCCTACTACCGGTCGCAGGCGACCTTCTCCGCGTCGCAGGGACAGCAGCAGTACTACACGACGGCCGCGAGCGGCGTGCCCGCGGGGACGGCCGTTCTGCCGACCGACATCTTCCGCGTGGAGGCCCTCGACGCGCAGGTGCAAAATGCCACATGGGCCAACTGCTACCGATTTAATTGGGAGCGTCGTAACGACTACCAGTCGACGTCCCTCTTTTTTCCGGTGCAGGCGACGCCCCTATTCGACTTCATGGGCAGCGGCGCGAACGCGAGCCTCTACCTACAGCCGCCGCCGAGCGGCGCGACGCCGTTTCGACTCTGGTACTACCCGGTCCCGACGGTGCTCGCGTCGGGCTCGGACACGTGGGACTCGGCCAACCGATGGGACGAGTACGTCGTCGCCTTCGCCGCGAAGCTCGTCGCAGAGCGCGACCAGAACTACGAGCTCGTCGACCGACTCGCGCAGATGGTCATGGGCATGGAGGCTACGATCAAGGCCGAGGCGGAGTCGCGCATCAGCGGCCAGGCGCCGAAGGTGCGCCGCAGCCGCTACCGCCGGAACATCGGGTGGCCCTGGGGGACGGGCGGGCTGCCGTGACGCGGTCCGCGATCTACCGCGGGTCGACCACGGTCCTCTCCCCCCTGACGACACCGCAAGGGGGACGGCTGCAGGTCGAATCGACCGAGACGTCTCACCACGAGGAGACGTACCGTCCGACGGACGTCGACACGCCGGCAAAGGTGGCCGCGGCGCTGCAGCGCGTGCAGCGGCACGCCATCAAGACCGTCCGCGGAGCGCGCACGCTGCCGATCAACGGCGGCGTGTACATGACCTCGCAAAAGCTTTTCACGAACACGATCAACGTCATCACGCACGGAGTCAACGGCCCGGTAAGCTGGATGGCGACGCGCCTGCGCGCGACCTCGAGCCTCGCTCCCGTCGTGTGCGAGATCGGGCAGACGAGCGACGGGCGGCTGCAGCTCGGCGTGACCGCCAACTGCATCGCGGACATCTGGTGCTACCCGCAGCCGGGCCTGACGAACATCGGGTCCTCGACGAAGCTCGCTCCGCCCTTCACCGCGAGCGTGGCGCCGACGACGGGCGCCGTCGCGTCCTCGGGGCTGTCGGCGAATCCGCCCGTCGCGAGCGCGTACACGCTCGTAGGAAACGTTGGCGTCACCCAGTACGCCACCGCGGTGCGCGCGGCCGTCTATGCGCAGGCAGCGAACGTGGCGAGCTGCGGTCTCATCGCGGGCTCGCTCCCGGTCGGCACGCCGTGGATCGTGACGCTCATCGCGAGCTTTCTCGCGCCGCCCACGCAGTTCCCCGCGCTCGGCGTGTGCGTGTCCGACGGGGTGACGAGCGGGACGAGCCACGAGTGGTGCATGGCGGTCTACGCGGCCGCGAGCTCGGGCAACATGGGCCTCGGTATCAACGCGAAGGAGAGCTTCGTCGGCGCGGCCGCGATCTCGACGCTCAACAACCTCGGCAACCTCACCTACTCGATGCTCGGCGACATGAACGCGATTCACCTCCGTCTCGTCAACGACGGAGTCAATCTGCACTTCCAATATGGCGACGGAGCCGTCTTATTCGACTTCTACACGATGGCCACGCCGACCGGCCTCACGAACTACGGCTTCGTCATGGGCGACACCGGCAACAGCAACGCGCGCTGCAACGCGATCCTCTACGAAAACATGCTGGCCGGCTTGAGCGTGCCGCAGTCGTCGATCTCGGCCTGCACGTCGGGCGCGGCGCCCACCGTGACCACGTCCGCGCCGCACGACCTGCAGTCGGGCGACTGGGTCGCGATCCACGGCGCCGGCGG
>DATJYG010000702.1:0-13257 GCA_035499695.1 Polyangiaceae bacterium | reverse complement strand
GGCCGCGCTGGCCGTGCAGAACTTCGTCTGCGCGGCGTCCGGCATGGCCGTCATGGTCGCCCTCATCCGCGGTCTCTCGCGCAAGACGAGCTCCACGCTCGGCAACTTCTGGGTCGATCTGACGCGCAGCACCCTCTACATCCTGCTGCCGCTCTCGATCATCGTGGCGCTCGTCTTCGTCTCGCAGGGCGTCGTCCAGACGTTCTCCGCGGCGCACCACGTCGCGCTGCTCCAGGCGACGAAGGACGCCGCAGGCAACGCGGTGACCGACCAGGTGCTCGCGGTCGGCCCGGTCGCGTCCCAGGAGGCCATCAAGCAGCTCGGCACGAACGGCGGCGGCTTCTTCAACGCCAACGCCGCGCACCCGCTCGAGAACGCCACTCCGCTCAGCAACTTCGTCAACATGTACGCGCTGCTCGTCCTCCCCGCAGCGCTCACTTACACGTTCGGCAAGATGGTGAAGGACACGCGGCAGGGCTGGGCCGTGCTCGCCGCGATGTTCGCCGTGTACCTGCCCCTCCTCTACCTGTGCATCAGGGCGGAGGACGCGGGCAACCCGCTCCTCCACGCGCTCGGCACGGTGGGCCCGAACATGGAGGGCAAGGAGGTGCGTTTCGGCATCTCGGCGTCGGCGCTCTACACGACGTCGACGACCGGCGTCTCGTGCGGCGCCGTCAACGCGATGCACGACTCGTACATGCCGATGGGCGGCTTCGTGCCTCTCTTCCTCATCGAGCTCGGCGAGATCATCTTCGGCGGCGTCGGCGCTGGCATGTACGGGATGCTGATGTTCGCGGTCGTCGCGGTCTTCGTCGCCGGACTGATGGTCGGGCGCACGCCGGAGTACATCGGCAAGAAGATCGAGGCGAAGGAGATGAAGATGGCGTCGCTCGCCATCCTCGTCCCGGCGCTGTCGATCCTCGTGTTCACGGCGATCGCCGTCGCCACCGAGGCTGGCCAGAGGGGCCCGCTCAACCCCGGGGCACACGGGTTCAGCGAGATCCTCTACGCGTTCTCGTCGGCCACCGGGAACAACGGCAGCGCCTTCGGCGGCATCAGCGCCAACACGCCCTTCTACAACACGGCGATGGGGCTCGCGATGTACCTCGGGCGCTTCTTCATCAAGATCCCGGTGCTAGCGCTCGCGGGGACCTTGGCCGCCAAGAAGATCGTGCCGACGAGCGCCGGCACGCTGCCGACGCACACCCCGCTCTTCGTCGCGATGCTCGTGGGCGTCATCATCATCGTGGGCGCGCTCACCTTCATCCCGGCGCTGGCGCTCGGACCGTTCGTCGAGCAGCTGCTCCTGAAGGCTTGAGGAACATCCATGGAAGCGAACAAGCTCGTCGCCAAGTCAGTAACCGCGGGGGTCCCGCCCAGCGCTCCCTCGCTGCGTTCGGCGGAAGCGCCTTCGGCGCCGCAGCTCCAGCAAGGGGTCGTGCCGGGTCACGTCGAACACGGCAAACATCGCCTGCGCGGTCAGGCGCGGCCGCTCTTCGAGCCGACCATCGTGCGGCGCGCCATCGTCGAGTCGTTCCGCAAGCTCGACCCGCGCCACCAGGTGCGCAACCCCGTCATGTTCGTCGTCGAGGTCGGGAGCGTGCTCACGAGCGCGCTCTTCGTGCAGGCCGTCGCGGGACACGGCGAGGCGCCGGCGGGATTCATCCTCGCCGTGTCGCTCTGGTTGTGGTTCACCGTGCTGTTCGCCAACTTCGCCGAGGCCATGGCCGAGGGGCGAGGAAAGGCGCAGGCGGACTCGCTGCGCAAGGCGCGCAAGGACATCCAGGCCAAGCAGATCTCGGCGCCGCGCCGGGATGCCGCACCGAGCCCCGTGTCGGCGTCGCAGCTGCGCAAGGGCGATCTCGTCCTCTGCGAGCCCGGCGACCAAATCCCGGGCGACGGGGAGATCGTCGAGGGCGTGGCCTCGGTCGACGAAAGCGCCATCACCGGCGAGAGCGCCCCGGTCATCCGCGAGAGCGGCGGCGATCGAAGCGCCGTCACCGGCGGCACGCGCGTGCTGTCCGACTGGCTCATCATCCGCATCACCACCAACCCCGGCGAGACGTTCCTCGATCGCATGATCGCGATGGTCGAGGGGGCCAAGCGGCAGAAGACACCCAACGAGATCGCGCTCGACATCCTGCTCGCGGCGCTGACCATCATCTTCCTGCTCGCGACGGTCACGCTCCTCCCCTACTCCATCTACAGCGTCCACGCGGCGGGCCAGGGAACGCCGGTGACCATCACGGTGCTCGTAGCGCTGCTCGTGTGCCTCATCCCGACGACGATCGGCGGTCTGCTCTCGGCGATCGGCATCGCGGGCATGGACCGCATGATCCAGGCGAACATCATCGCGACGAGCGGACGCGCCGTGGAGGCCGCAGGCGACGTCGACGTGCTGCTACTCGACAAGACGGGCACGATCACCCTCGGCAATCGCCAGGCGACGGCATTCGTCCCCGCGCCGGGTGTCGACAAGGAGCTCCTCGCCGACGCCGCGCAGCTCAGCTCTCTCGCCGACGAGACGCCCGAGGGCCGCAGCATCGTCGTCCTCGCCAAGGAGCAGTACGGCATCCGCGAGCGCGACGTGCACGCCCTCAAGGCCACGTTCGTCCCCTTCACCGCGCAGACGCGCATGAGCGGCGTTGACCTCGAAGGACGCCAGATCCGCAAGGGCGCAGCCGACGCGATCGACGAGTACGTCCGGAGCAAGGGCGGCGCCTTCCCGCCGGACGTGCGCGCCAACGTCGAGCGCATCTCGAAGACCGGCGGCACCCCGCTCGTCGTCGCCGAGGGCTCCAAGGTGCTCGGCGTCGTGCAGCTCAAGGACATCGTCAAGGGCGGAATCAAGGAGCGCTTCGCCGAGCTCCGGCGCATGGGCATCAAGACCGTCATGATCACGGGCGACAACCCGCTGACGGCCGCCGCCATCGCCGCCGAGGCCGGCGTCGACGACTACCTCGCGCAGGCTACCCCGGAGGCCAAGCTCGCGCTCATTCGCAATCACCAGAAGGGCGGCAAGCTCGTGGCGATGACGGGCGACGGCACGAACGACGCGCCCGCCCTCGCGCAGGCAGACGTCGCCGTCGCGATGAACACCGGGACGCAGGCCGCCAAGGAAGCCGGCAACATGGTCGACCTCGACTCGAACCCGACGAAGCTCATCGAGGTGGTCGAGATTGGCAAGCAGCTCCTGATGACGCGCGGCGCGCTCACGACCTTCAGCATCGCCAACGACGTCGCCAAGTACTTCGCGATCATCCCGGCGGCTTTCGCGACGACGTACCCAGCGCTCGACAGGCTGAACGTGATGCACCTGGCGACGCCCGCGAGCGCCATCATGAGCGCCGTCATCTTCAATGCGCTCGTCATCATCGCGCTCATCCCGCTCGCCCTCCGCGGCATCAAGTACCGCGCCGTCGGCGCCTCGCGCCTCCTGCGCGACCACCTGGTCGTCTACGGCATCGGCGGCATCATCGCGCCCTTCGTGGGCATCAAGCTCATCGACTTGCTCCTCGTCGTGCTGCACCTGACCTAGGGAGTTTCCCCATGCTCGCCCAGCTTCGCGCTGCCATCGTCTCGCTCGTCGCCTTCACGGTCATCACGGGCTTCGCCTACCCGCTTCTCGTGACCGGCATCGCGCAGGCCGCGTTCCCGCGCCAGGCCAACGGCAGCATCATCGAGAAAGACGGCAAGGCCATCGGCTCGAGCCTCGTCGGCCAGCCCTTCGACGACCCCAGGTACTTCTGGGGGCGCCTCTCGGCGACGGCCGATTCGAACGCCAAGCCTCTCGCCTACAACGGCGCGGCGTCCACCGGGTCCAACCTGGGACCCACCAACCCGGCGCTCGTCGAGGAGGTGCAGGGACGCATCGACGCGCTGCACGCGGCGGATCCGGGCAACACGCAGCCCATCCCCATCGACCTCGTGACCTCCTCGGGCAGCGGCCTGGACCCCGACATTTCCCCGGCCGCCGCCGCGTACCAGGCGCACCGCGTCGCGCAGGCCCGCGGCCTGGACGAGGCGCGGGTGCGGCAGCTCGTGGACGAGCACACCGAGGGCCGCCAGCTGGGGTTTCTGGGCGAGCCGAGGGTCAACGTGCTGGAGCTGAACCTCGCCCTCGACGCGCAGGCGCCGAGATAAGCACTACATTAGGCGCATGGCCTTGCGCCGGCCCGACCCCGACGAGCTTCTCGCGCGCGTCCGCGAGCAGGAGCGGGAGTCTGCCCGCGGCAAGCTGACCATCTTCTTCGGTTACGCGCCGGGCGTCGGCAAGACGTACACGATGCTCGAGGCGGCGCGCCTCGAGGCCGAGGACCAGAAGCGCGACGTGGTCGTCGGCATCGCCGAGACGCACGGACGCTACGACACGGCGGCGCTGCTCATCGGCCTCGAGCTCCTGCCGCGCCGCAAGGTCGAGCACAGGGGCGTCGTCCTCGAGGAGTTCCACCTCGACGCGGCCCTCGCGCGAAAGCCGCAGCTGATCCTCGTTGACGAGCTCGCGCACACCAACGCGCCGGGCTCGCGCCACCTCAAGCGATGGCAGGACGTGCAGGAGCTGCTCGACGCCGGCATCGACGTCTTCACGACGATGAACGTGCAGCACCTCGAGAGCCTCAACGACGTGGTCGCGCAGATCACGGGCGTCGTCGTTCGCGAGACGGTGCCCGACGCCGTCTTCGACACGGCCTACGAGGTGCGCGTCGTCGACCTGCCCGTCGACGAGCTTCTCGAGCGCCTCCACGAGGGCAAGGTCTACGTGCCGGCCCAGGCGGCGCGCGCGGTCGACAACTTCTTCAAAGAGGGCAACCTCATCGCCCTCCGCGAGCTGGCCCTGCGGCGGACGGCCGAGCGGGTCGAGGCCAAGATGCGCGGCTACAAGGCCGCGCACGGCATCGAAGAGTCGTGGCACGCGGGAGAGCGGATCCTGGTCTGCATCTCGCCGAGCCCGCACTCCTCTCGCTTGATCCGCGCCGCGCGCCGGATGGCGACGAGCCTGCACGCGGAGCTCGTCGGCCTGTACGTCGAGACGCCGGCCTCGTTGCGCATGTCCGCGGAGGAGCGCGATCGGCTCGCGCAGCACATGCGCCTCGTCGAATCGCTCGGGGGCGAGGCGGTCACCTTGCGCGGCGAGGACGCTGCCGCAGAGACCGTGGCCTACGCGCGCAAGCGCAACGTGACCAAGATCGTCGTCGGCAAGCCGACGCACTCGCGCTGGCGCGACATCGTGCGTCCGTCGTTCCTCGACGACGTCGTGCGACTGAGCCGAGAGATCGACGTGTACGTCATCACCGGCCAGGACGGCGACGGGAGCTCCGTCGCCCCGCCCAGGCGCGCTCCGGATGACCGGCGAGGCGGCATCGAGATCGCGGGAGCCGCGGCCGCGTGCGGCGTCGTCGCCTTGTCGACCGCGATCAACTGGTACCTCTTCGGCCACGACCAGCTCCCGGACGTCGTCATGGTGTTCCTGCTGGGCGTGCTCGTCGTCTCGATGCGCTTCGGTTACATGCCTTCACTCCTCACGGCGGTGCTCAGCGTCATCGCCTTCGATTTCTTCTTCGTGCCCCCGTACTTCAGCTTCGCGGTCACCGACCTGCGCCACATCGTGACCTTCGCGGTCATGTTCCTCGTCGCGCTGGTCATCAGTCACCTCACGAAGCGCGTCCGCGACCAGGCCGACGCAGCGCGCGGCCGCGAGAGGCGCACCGCGAGCCTCTACGCCCTCAGCCGCGAGCTCGGGGTCGCGCACGGCCGCGAGCGCCTGATCGAGGTGGCAGATCGGCACATCCGCGACGTGTTCGGCGGCGCAGGCATCGCGGTCCTCACGCCGGGGGCGCACGGCATGCTGGAACCGTCCTTCGTCGAGCCGGGGACGCTCGACCCGGCCGACAAGGACCTGGGCGTCGCCGAGTGGGTGTGGCTGCACCAGCGACCCGCCGGCGCGAGCACCGACACGCTTCCGTCGGCGCGCGCGCTCTTCGTCCCCCTCAAGGGCGCGCGTGGGCGCGTGGGAGTGCTCGGCATCTATCCCTCGTCCGCGACGCGGCTCGACGATCCCGACGAGCGGCAGCTCATCGACACCTTCGCGGGCCTCATCGGGTCCGCCATCGAGCGCACCGAGCTCGCCGAGGAGGCGCGCAGGGCGCGGCTGCGCGTGGAGACGGAGCAGCTGCGCAACTCGCTTCTCTCGTCGGTGTCGCACGACCTGCGCACGCCGCTCGCGGTCGTCACGGGGTCCACCAGCGCGCTCCTCGAGGAGGACGGCCCGAAGGATCCCAAGGTGAGGCGCGAGCTCCTGCAGACGGCGCACGACGAATCGCTCCGGCTCAACCGGCTCGTGCGCAACCTGCTCGACATGACGCGCCTCGAGGCCGGCGCCCTGCGCGTACAGAAGGAGCCGCAGCCCATCGAGGAGGTCGTCGGCGCCGCGCTCGGTCGCATGGAAGACCGCCTTCACGGCCGCGAGGTGCACGCGGACATCCCGCTCGACATGCCGCTCGTGCCGTACGACTCCGCGCTCGTCGAGCAGGTGCTCATCAACCTGCTCGAGAACGCGACGAAATACGCGCCAGCGGGTACCCCCATCGACGTGTCGGCGCGGGTCAAGGACGACGAGATCGAGATCGACGTCGCCGACCGGGGCCCCGGCGTCGACCCCCACGAGCACGAGCGCGTCTTCGAGAAGTTCTACCGCGCACGCGAGGGCGAGGGCGGCGGCGTCGGCCTCGGGCTCACCATCTGCCGCGGGATCGTCTCGGCCCACGGCGGACGCATCTGGGTAGAAGACCGCCCCGGCGGCGGCGCTGTCTTCCGCTTCACGCTTCCGCTCGAGAAGAAGGTTCCGAGCCAGCGCAGCCTCCCCGCTCATCAGGAGACCCAGGCGCGATGACCGAGACCAGACCCCTCGTCCTCGTCGTCGAGGACGAGCCTCAGATGCTCAAGTTCGTGCGCATCGCGCTCGAGTCGCACGACTATCGCGTCGTCGAGGCCACGACGGGCGACGAAGGGATACGGCGCGCCGCCGAGCACACGCCCGACGCCATCCTGCTCGACCTGGGACTGCCGGACATGGATGGCTCGAAGGTGACGGAGCGCATCCGCGAGTGGAGCACGACGCCCATCCTCGTCATCTCGGCGCGTGGCCAGGAGGAGAGCAAGGTGCGCGCGCTCGACGGCGGTGCCGACGACTACCTCACGAAGCCGTTCGGCGCCGCCGAGCTGATGGCGCGCCTGCGCGTGGCCCTCCGCCACGCGGCGCGCTCACACGAGGCGCCGAGCGGCATCGTGCGCATCGGGGACGACGTGGAGATCGACCTCGTCAAGCGCATCGTGCGCTGCCGTGGCGACGAGGTGCACCTCACCCCCATCGAGTACAAGCTGCTGACGACGCTCTCGAAGCACGCCGGCATGGTGATGACGCACCGGCAGCTGCTCGACCAGGTGTGGGGCCCCGGTCACGCGCACCAGATGCAGTACCTGCGCGTCTACATGACGCAGCTGCGCCACAAGCTGGAGCTCGACCCGGCCCGGCCGAAGTATCTCCTGACCGAGCCGGGGATCGGTTACCGCCTCCGCGCCTAGTGCTGCTGCTCCAGCGCCGGGTTGGCCAGGCAGGTGTAATTGAGCGCGTCGACGCTGCTCATGACGTTGCTCCGCAGCATGTGGACGTCGCCACCGTGCTTCGCGGTGAGCTGCAGGATTGCGCCGCTGGGGATCTCCTCGACGCTGGCGTCCGCCTTCACGCGCTGCATCTCGGTGGCGCCGAGCGACGGGACGGCGGCGCCGCAGGGGCACGCCGCGAAGGCGTCGCCTTGCTTGTCGTTCGCGTCGACCATCGCGTGCACGTTCTCGCGGAGCTTGTCGACCTCGCTCGCCGGGGCGGTGAAGGTGATGGCGATGCCCCTGCGGACGTCGCTCAGGGTCGCGTGCACCCCCTGCAGCTTCGCGAGCGGGCACGTCCCGGCGCCGCCGCGCAGCGACGAGATGGGCGAGTAGCCCTGCGGCGCGGTCGCGCCCGCGGGCTCGTGGTGTGCGCACGCGACGAGGGCGCCAGCGAGCGCGAAGCAACGAATCAGACCGCCAATTCTCATTGCAGTGACCTCCCCGGCGCCGGATATGCAACGCAGGCGCCTGCCGGGACGCGGATCACTGCAGGGGCGGGACGCGCCCCTTCGGATCGGCTGCGAGGTTCTGGCAGAACTGCCCCACCTGCGCGTGAGCCGCGGGGACGTCGAAGGCCACGAAGTGCCCGTCGTCCATCGGTGCGGGAACGAACTGCCCGAGGACACCACTCGCCTTGCCGCCGGCCAGGTTGCCCTGCAGCCCGCCCGCCGGGACCGTCACGTCACCGAGGTCGCCCCAGGCCGCCTGCGCGATCGTGTGCACGCCCGGCGTCTCTCGTGGCAGCCCCAGCGCCACCGAATGAATCTCGATGCCGAGCGGTGGGGCGTAGCTGTCTCCCGTGCCGTCGGGGTTCACGCCCTCCGTCTGCAGGATGCTCTTGGGGGTGAAGCCTGGCCGCGGCGACTGGAAGATGAACCGCGCGTAGTTCACCGGGTCGGTCGCATCGACGATCGTCTGCGCCATGTTGAGGACCGGGTGGAAGAGATTCAGCTCGGCCGCCTCGGCGGCCGTCGTCAGCTCCAGGATCGTCTTCACCGCCTGCGCGACGCTCGGCATCGGGGAGGTCTTTTCGAGCAGGGCGACGGTGATCATCGCGCCCGATCCGCTGAGCACCCCGCCGAGCGCCTGGTTGTCTCCCGCGAGGAAGAGCGGCCCGTTGAGGCCCCCCTCGGAGTGCCCCAGGAAGACGAGCTTCGTCGCGTCGAAGGACACGGCCGCCTGCGTGCGCGAGACGGTGGCCGGCACGGTCAGCTTGGTCTCGGTGAAGAGGCGGGCCTGCTGCACGACGTCGACCGCGGCCTGACGGCCGTTGGTGCGCGCCGCGAGGAGGTTGTTCACGTTGAAGAACAGCAGGTCCTCGTCGCCCTCGTAGTTGGGGTCGCTCAGACCGGGTGAGCCGGGACGGTCGCCCGAGAAGATCTGGTTGATGCCCATGGAGGCCATGCAGTGCTGCGCCAGCAGCTCGCCGAAGGAGTTCCCCTCGTCCACGATCGACCTGTAGTCGCCGCCGGTGCCGTGCGCGTAGAGCACGATGGGGTACCCGGCGGCGGGCATCGGGCACTTCTGGACGTTGGGCACGACGAGGGCGAACTTCTGCGGGAACGTGTTCTGCACCACCGGCTTGCCGGCCATGAAGACGAAGGACCCGCCGGTGTCCCTGTAGGGTGGAACGCCGTTCTGGTAGTTGGGCGACGGGCCGTAGTAGCCCTCGTATACGTCGTAGTCGGCCGTCTGGTCGGTGGGCATCCACATCGTCGAGGCGACCGTGGGCGCGGGCACGTTGGCGTGCACGTCGTCGATGACGGCGAAGAGCTCCGCGGTCGGATCGTTCGTGGTGAAGACCGCGAGGTGCACGATGTCGCTCGCGGAGATCCCCTGCGACGCGAGATCGGCGACGGCCGGCGCGTAGAGATCGTGCGCCGGCTGCACGCGCGACTCGACCGACTTGCTCCCGAGCACCTCGGCGAGGTCGCTGCTCGGCGTGATGGTCGTGCCGTCCGCCGCCTTGACCGCCGTCGTGACGACGAGCGCGTACTTGGTGTTGGTCAGGAGCGGGTAGCCGAGCGCCGGCCGGACCGCGAGCGTGTCGGCGATCCAGTAGACGCCGTCGGCCTTCTGCCAGAACGTCTCGAGCAGGTGCCGCTTTCCGTGCTCGGGCGACTTGGGGTCCACGTTCACGAGCTGCACGCTCGACGTCGACATCACCGAGTGCGGCGGGTCCGCGGGCAGCGTCGACGGGTCGATGTCGCCCGTGAAGCGCAGGAACATGGCGGACGTCGGCGAGAATCCCGGCAGCAGGCCCTGGGTCTCGTTGATGATGGTGGTCAGCAGAGGCACGAGGTGCGGGTTGTAGAAGCCCACCACGTGGATCGAGCCGTCGGGATCGCGCCGCAGGTCGCTCGGCCACGGGTGGTCGTAGAAGTGCGTGTCCGTGAGCTGGGCGAGCGTGTCCGGGGCGACCCACAGCGATTGCGTTCCGGTGGTCGTGGGCGTCGTCGTCGGCGACCCCGAGCTCGAGGAGCATGCGCCCCCGGTCACGATCGCCAGCACCCCGAGCGCGAGCAAGTACGGCCGAGCCATCATCGCGGCGAAGGATAACGCGTGCTACGACGCGAGTCCCGCATGCCCCGAGATTCGCGGCGCCCCTCCTTCGCGAGCGACTTTCCGCGCGTGCCGGAGCTCGACGCCCTGGTCGAAGCGTTCGAGCAGGGCAACTACGCGCGGGTGCGCGCCGAGGGGACGAAGCTCGCGAGCACCACGGAGAGCGCCGAGGTCCGCGCGGCCGCCACGACGCTCGTCGACCGCACGCGTCCCGACCGGCTCGCAGTCGCGCTCGTCGCGCTGACCGGCGTCCTCCTCGTGGTGCTCAGCGCGTACTGGATCGTGGAGGGCAAGGCGCCGCACGAGAGCTCGCCGTCGAAGCCGCCCATCGAACGCGTGAAGTGACGCGTTCGATCAATCCTCCGATTTGACCGCGAAGCACCACTCGTGGCCCTCGATGTCGAGGGCGCGGTAGCGCCGGAAGCCGTATCCGGACTGGATCTCCTGCACGATCTTGGCGCCGGCCGCCTTCGCGCGCGCGTAGTGCTCGTCGAGATCGTCGACGAAGACGAAGAGACTCTGCGTCGTCTTGTTCAGCGACCTGGGGCTGACCATGCGCCCTTCGACCGAGGGGCTCCAGGAGACGTGGCCGACCATGATGACGCCATCGCCTCCGAGCGTGAGCTCCGAGTGGACGATCTGCCCACCGGGCCCCGGCACCTTGATGCGCGCGAGGAAGCCGAACGCCGTCTCGAGCCAGTCGATCGCCGTCTTCGAGTCCTCGTAGACGAGCGTCGGCGTGATGCGCGGCCACCCCGTCGGCGGCTTGGCGGCCACCGCGAGCGACTCCACCGGCACGTCGAGCGCGCCCGCGATCGCCGCGCGCGTCTCCGCGGACATGACCCCTTCCTCGGCGCGCTGCACCGTGCGCGGCGAGATGCTCGCCGCGTCGGCCAGGTGCTGCTGCGTCCACGCCTTGCGCTCGCGAAGCGTTCTGATGCGCTCGCCAGTGTCCCTCTGCTCCATGACGACCTCCCGTTTCTTCGTTCTCGGAATGCGTCGTTTCTTATGCGACTTCGCCATGGGTCCCACCACGTCGCGGGCACGACAGTTTTACGACAGTAGGCCTGCGGGGGCACTGGCGTTATGGTGCCGCCTCCGGAGGACAACCATGAAGCGAAGCGCGAACGCAGTTTGGAAGGGCAGCCTCAAGGAAGGCGCGGGCACGTTCGGCGTGGCGAGCGGCGCGATCGAGAACCAGAAGTACAGCTTTCGCACGCGCTTCGAGGACGCGCCGGGCACGAACCCGGAGGAGCTCATCGCGGCGGCCCACGCCAGCTGCTTCACGATGGCGGTGACCGCGCAGCTCGGCGAGCGCGGCATCACGCCCGAGTCGGTCGAGACGACGTGCGCGGTCACGTTCGAGAACCTCACGCTCACCAAGAGCGCGCTCACGACCACCGTGCACGCCAAGGGCGCCGACAAGGCGAAGGTGCAAGCCGCGGCCGACGCCGCGAAGGCCGGCTGCCCCATCTCCAAGGTGCTCAAGCTCGAGATCGGCCTCGAGCTGAACGTCATGACCTGACGGCATCGGCCCCGGCGTTGCAGTTCGACGCCGGGGTCCCATGCGCCCCGTTCTCGTCCTCGGCGCGACCGGGTTCGTCGGCCGTTCGCTCGTCCCCAGGCTGCTCGACGATGGAGAGGTCGTGCGGGCCGCGTCGAGGCATCCACCAGGTGGCAGGGCTCGGCCGGGGCTGAGCTGGGTGCAGTGTGACGTGCGCGAGCCGTCGACGCTGCGCCCCGCCCTCGAGGGCGTCGGCTGCGTCTACTACCTCGTCCACGGCATGGGAGCGCACGGCTCCGACTTTCGCGAGGTCGAGCGCGCGAGCGCCCACGCTCTCGCCCGCGCGGCCGCGGCGAGCGGGTGCGAGCGGATCGTCTACCTCGGCGGCGTGGCTCCCGTGGGCGAGCCGTCCGAGCACCTGGCGAGCCGCCTCGAGGTCGGGGAGATCCTGCGCAAGGGTCGCGTGCCGGCCCTCGAGCTTCGCGCCGCGATGATCATCGGGGCAGGCAGCGCGTCGTGGCGGATCATGCGCGACCTGGCGATGCGCCTGCCGATCATGGTGCTGCCACGCTGGCTGGAGTCCCGGTGCCGCCCCATCGCGATCGACGACGCGGTGACGGCGCTGCTCGACGCGCGTCGCGTGCCGCTCGAGCGCAGCGCGTGGTTCGACATCCCGGGCCCCGACGAGCTGAGCGCGCGCGAGTTGCTCTTCGTCGTCGGAGCGCTGCGCGGCCGCCGCATCCCTGCATTGCGCGTCCCCGTGCTGACGCCTCGGCTCTCGGCGCTGTGGCTCAAGCTGGTGACGCGCACCGACTATCGCCTCGCCCGCGAGCTCGTGCTCGGGCTGACCGGCGACCTGCTGCCCCGCGACGAGCGGTACTTCGAGCTGACGGGCCACCGGCCGCGCATGGGTTTCGAGGAGGCCGCGCGGGCCGCGCTCGACGCCGAGCGCCGCACGGCTTCCGCGTCGGAGCTGATCGCACGCTGGGAGGAGCGGCTGGTCCAGCGCGTCGGCCCACGCGCGACGCCATGAGCAGCATTGCTCTTGCTTCTCCGTTCACGCGGGCAACATGTACGAGGTTCACATCAGCCCGAGGCCCCTCGAGCCCTTGGCGCAGCTGATCGGCCCCGAGCGGGTCCGACGGCTCGCACGGGACGCTCAGGAGCTCCGCGGCCTGCTCGGCAAGGCCGCGATCTGGAGCATCAACTCGACGTCGGCCGGGGGCGGCGTGGCCGAGATGTTGCGCTCGTACCTGCGCTATGCGCGCGGGGAGGACATCGACGCGCGATGGCTCGTCCTCGAGGCGCCGCCCGAGTTCTTCCGCCTCACCAAGCGCCTGCACGGGGCGCTGCAGGCCTCACGCAGCGACGCGTCACCGCTCGGCCCCGAGCAGAGTGCGATCTACGAGCAGGCCTTGGCCACCAACACGGTGACGCTCGACACGCTCGTGCGCCCCGGCGACCTCGTCATCTGCCACGACCCGCAGACGGCCGGGCTCGTGCCGCACCTCCTGAAGCTCGGCGCGAAG
>DATJYG010000701.1:0-3836 GCA_035499695.1 Polyangiaceae bacterium | reverse complement strand
CCCGGGCGATGCGAAGGTCGCACGCCAGCGCGACCTCGAGCCCGCCGCCCACGCAGTGGCCGTTGATCGCCGCGATGACGAGCTTGGGCGTGCTCTCGAGCCGCAGGAGCGTCTCGTTCGCATGAAGGCAGAAGTAGTACTTGAAGGTCTCATCCGCCTCCTTGAGCATGTTGATGTTCGCGCCGGCGCAGAAGTACTTGTCCCCGTGGCCGGTCACGACGATGACGTGGACGTCGTCGTCGAACCGCGCCTCGAGGATGTTCGCGTCGAGCTCCTTGAACATCTCGTAGGAGTAGGCGTTGACCGGCGGGTCGGTCAGCGTGAGGAGAGCGACTCCCTTGTCCGTCGCGTAGTCGACCAGCGTCCCCATCTCACAGCCTCCTGGCACCCAGGCGGCCCGGTCTTAGACTTATTCGAGATGCAGTGCAATTCCACGTGCCCGCAGGCCCCACCAGGGAGCGGACACAGACGTGACCCCACCGCGAGGCTGCTGCGGCTGGGCCTCTCGGTGGCATGCTGGGCGGTGGCCTTCTCGATCATCCAGGGGCTCTTGCAGCCGGACATCGGACGGTCCCTGCGGCCCCTCGAGGAGCGCATCGAGCTGCGCCTCCAGAGGCTCCCGGTGGACCCGCCGGCGCCGCAACCCGAGCGCTCCCACGAAGAGGAGCCCATCGACTCGTGGGAGCTCGTGGGCGTCTGAGGCCCGAGCGGAGTGTGCTAAACGGCAGAGAGCGATGGATTCGACGGCCGGGCTGCGGTCCGAGCTCAAAAGGCTCATCGTCGCGGAGCTCAACCTGAAGGGCCGTGACCCGGAGACGATAGAGGACGACGCCCCGCTGTTCGGCACGGGGCTGGGGCTCGATTCGCTCGACGCGCTGCAGCTGGCGATGGTCATCGAGGAGAAGCTGGGCGTGCGCATCCCGGAGGGGGAGGAGGCGAGGGCCATCTTCCGGAGCGTCCGCGCCATCGCGGAGCACGTCGCCAAGGTCCGGGGGCGGTGAACGGCCCGCGGCTCTGGGTGACCGGGGTCGGCCTGGTGACGCCGCTCGGCGTCGGGGTCGAGGCCACGTGGACCCGGCTCGTCCGCGGAGACCGGGCCATCCGGCCCATCGAGCGGTTCGACGTGAGCGGACAGCGCACGAGCGTCGCCGGCGAGGTCGACGGCGTCGTGGTCGAGGGGCAGGCGTGGTCGCGCACGAGCGCCATGGCGGCGACGGCGGCCGAGGAAGCGATTCGCGCCGCGGGGCTCGACGTGCGCGGGGCGCGCGTGGGGCTCGTCGTGGGAGGCACGACGGGAGGGATGCTCGAGACGGAGCAGCTGCTCGCGCGGTTGCACGCCGAGCCGGAGCACCGCGAGGTGCTCGCCGCGATGCTCTCGCATCCGCTCACGGCGACCGGGGACCGGCTCGACGAGCGCCTGGGTCCGTTCACGCGCGTCCGGTCCCTCTCGAGCGCCTGCTCGGGCGGGGCGAACGCGATCATCGTCGCCGCGTCGTGGTTGCTCTCCGACGAGGTGGACGTGGTCGTCGCCGGCGGGAGCGACGGGCTGTGCCGCCTCACGCTGAGCGGGTTCAACGCGCTGGGGGCGCTCGATCCCGAGCCGTGCCGGCCCTTCGACGCGCGCAGGCGAGGGACGAGCCTCGGCGAGGGCGCCGGCTTCCTCGTGCTCGAACGCGCCGAGCGCGCGAGGGCACGCGGGGCGAAGCCCCTGGCGGCCCTCGCCGGATGGGCGGCCGGGTCGGAGGCGCATCACATCACGAACCCCGCTCCGGACGGGGCCGTGGTGGCGTCGCTCGTCTCGCGGGCGATGGCGCGCGCGGGCGTCGGGCCCGAAGAGGTGGACTTCGTCAATGCCCACGGGACCGCCACGCCCCTCAACGACCCGATGGAGGCCGCCGCGCTCGGGCGCGCTCTGGGCGGCGAGATCGAGCGCATCCCCGTGTCGAGCAGCAAGGGGCAGATAGGGCACACGCTCGGCGCCGCGGGCGCCATCGAGGCGGCGATCACGGCGCTCGTCGTGGCGCGACGGACGCTCGTGCCGACGGCGGGGCTCGACGAGCCGGATCCCGCTGCCCGTGTCGTGCACGTGCCGCACGTTGGTCGCCCCGTGGAGCGGGTACGCTCGGCCATCTCCTGCGCCTTCGGATTCGGCGGCATGGACGCCGTGCTGGTCTTCGCGGAGCCGGAGATGCAGTCGACCGCGGCGCCGGCTGGCGCGCCCCGGCCGCAGGCGGAGCCCGTCATCACGGGGGCCTCGGTGCTCGGGGCGTGCGGGCTCGTGGCGGGCGAGGCGTGCGCCGACGTCCTGCAGCGACGGTGGGACCTCTCGCGCCAGTTGGACACCGACGGGCCGCTCGACCCGATGAGGGCGCGACGGCTCGACCGGGGCGCGCGCCTGGGGACCATCGCGGTGCAGCGCGCGCTCGAGGACGCGCGCGTCGCCGACGCGAGTGACGCGGGACTGCTCCTCGGCAGCGCCTTCGGCAACGTGGACGGGTCGGCGGCTTTCATGCACCGCATCTTCGAGAAGGGGCCGCGCTCGGCCAGCCCCGCGGAGTTCCCGAACCTCGTCCCCAGCTCGCCGGTCGGACACACGTCGATCTACGCTGGACTGCGCGGGCCGGCGTTCGCCACGGCGGACCTGGCGGCCAGCGGCGAGAGCGCCGTCGTGCAGGCGGTGCAGCTGCTGCGGGCCGGCGAGGCCGCGCGCTTCGTCGCCGGGAGCGTCGAGCCCCGGAGCGACATCGTCGAGCGCGTGCTCGCGGCGCTCTTCGCGCACGCCGCCTCGCAGGCGGGGGCGAAGCACGCCGACGTGGCGGCCGCCGTCGTGCTCGAGACGGCCCACGTCGCGCGCCAGCGTGGTGCGCGCGTGCTCGCGCGTGTCCGGCAGACGCTGGAGTGGCGCGCCGACGCACGGTCGGTGCTCGCGAGCCTCGTGGCTCCGTCGGGTGCGGCAGCGGAGGTGGTGCTCGCCCGGGCCAACGGCGGATCGGACGCGCTGCTCGCGGCGACGCCGTGGGCCGAGTGCCCTCGCGTCACGTGCGCCGAGGCGCTGGGCGAGAGCGATGGCCTCGGCGCCGTTGCGATAGCGGTCGCGGCGGCGCGCGTGGCGGCGGGGCGAGCGACGGATGCGCTCGTGCTGGGGCTCGCGAAGGGCCGCGGCTTCGCCCTGGTCCTCGCGAGATGAGGCGAGCCGTCGCCGTCGCCGGGGTCGCGCTCGTCGTCGGAGGGTGCGCCCGCGGCTCGTCTCCCGAGACGGCGAGCGCGTGGCACTCCCCCGACGCGCACACCTGGGATGCGCTCAAGAGCGAGCTGCGCGCTCGCCGCGCCGAGAGACCGACGCACCCCTGGGCCGCCGAGGTACGCGTCGCCCTCCACGAGCCGCGCACCGGCCGCGACGTCACGGGCCGCGGCGCCATCGCGGTTGCGCCGGGACGGGCGATGCGCATGATCCTCGTCGGAGCGGCAGGGGCGACGATGCTCGATGCGTGGGTGGAGCGGGATCGCTGGCGCGTGGCGGTGCCGGCCACGGGCCTCGTGAGGCGAGGGGGACCGGACGACCCGCGCGACTTGCCGGTGGGCTTCCTGCGCTGGTGGTTGCTCTCGCCGCTCGGAGGCGCTCTGGTCGCGGCCGAGGAGACCCCCGAGGGGCCGCGCTGGCTGCTGCGCGACGGCAGCGCGGTCGTCGATCTGCGCGCCGTTGCCTGCGACGACGGGGTGAGCGGGCTTGCCGCGTCGCGGAGCGTGGAAGGTCGCACCGAGCGCGTCGCCGAGTGCGGCACCGCACCCGAGCCTCGTACGGGGGATCGCGTGGAGTACGAGGACGCCACCACGGG
>DATJYG010000700.1:0-3455 GCA_035499695.1 Polyangiaceae bacterium | reverse complement strand
GTGATCTTCCGCGAGAACACCGAGGGCATCTACGTCGGCATGGGCGGCCAGTTCAAGCGCGGCACGCGCGACGAGATCGCGATCAACGAGGACGTCAACACGCGCAAGGGCGTCGAGCGCCTCATCCGCGCCGGCTTCGAGCACGCGCGCGCCCACCGCAAGACGCGCGTGCACATGGCCGACAAGAGCAACGCGATGAAGCACGCGCACGAGCTCTGGTACCGCGTCTTCTTCGAGGTCGCGAAGGACTACCCGGGCATCGAGGCGAAGCACGTCTACGTGGACGCGATGTGCCTCTACATGATCCAGGACCCGTCGCAGTTCCAGGTCGTCGTCACGTGCAACCTGTTCGGCGACATCGTGACCGACCTCGGCGCGGCGCTGCAGGGTGGGCTCGGGATGGCCGCGAGCGCCAACGTGCACCCGCGCGTCGCGCGCTGCTGCGAGGAAGTGCACGGCGACGCGCGCGTCGCCATGTTCGAGCCGGTGCACGGGTCGGCCCCGCCGCTGGCGGGCAAGGACGTCGCGAACCCGCTGGCGAGCGTGCTCACGGTGGGCATGATGCTCGCGCACCTCGGCTGGCCCGAGGAGGAGCGGCGGCTCGAGGCGATCGTGGCGCGCGCGATCGCCGAGAAGAAGTGCACGCGCGACGTCGGCGGCGAGCTCGGCACGCGCGCCGTGGGGGACTGGGTGCTCGGCGAGCTCGCTCGCGCCTTCTGAACGATTCCCATGCGACACATCCCCTTCATCCTCGCTTCTTCCGCAGTCACCCTGTTCCTCGCTTGCCACCGCGCGCCGGAGGAGAAGCCCACGCCGATCGAGGCGGGCGGCGCTTCGCCGCTCGGGTCGCTCGCCGGGCTGCCGCCTGCCCTCGGGGGCAGCGCCGCGCTCGACGCGGGCGCCGACGGCGGACGCTCCGACCTGCGCGACTTCTGCACCGACGTGTACACCGCCGACGCGACGCGCATGGGCACCAAGTGCTCGCCGCAGGACACGCAGTTCGCGCGCGGCCTGGCGCGGGCGGCGTCGAACCTCTGCACCAACGACCTGAACGCCGCCGTCGCCCGCGGGCGCTCGACCTTCGACCCGGACGCGGCGAAGCAGTGCATCCAGATGCTCCAGAACTCGGACGCGCCGCGCACGAGCGAGACGGACACCTTCTTCCAGCACTTCCCGTGCGACCGCGTCGTCCTCGGCACGCAGCCCGAGGGTCAGCCCTGCCGCTTCTCGGTCGAGTGCAAGGACGACCTCGCGTGCGTCGGTTACGCCATCGGCGTCGACGGCACGTGCAAGAAGCCGCCGAAGGCCGGCGAGGCGTGCACGCAGCAGCGCTTCGGCAGCATCCTCAACGAGGACGCCGCGACGATCCACCACCCCGAGTGCGCCCCCGCCGCGTGGTGCGACGGCAAGACGTGCCAGGCGCGCATCGCCGGGGGCCAGGCGTGCGTCAACGCCTCGAGCTGCGTCGCCGGGCTGACGTGCGTCATGGCCAAGTGCGGGAAGCTCGGGGGAGCGGGCGCCGGCTGCTTCTCGACGAGCGACTGCGCCTTCGGCTCGTGGTGCAACCGCACGCCCGAGGTGCTCGCGGGCGGCACCAGGGGCAAGTGCGAGGCGAAGAGGCCCGCGAGCGCCCTGTGCCCCGCGATGGACGCGTGCAAGGGCCGCTGCGACATGCCGCCCCCGAGCGACGGCGGACAGCCCACCATGGGGCGATGCGTCGCGACGTGCGGCTCGGGCTAGGAGCTACAGGCTGACACGTAAGTCGTGCTCCAGGCGCGACAGGCTGACGCGAGGAGAGGGGAAGAAGATCAGAAGATCAAAAGATCAAGAAGGGGGTGGGGTGGAGGCGGCGGGCACACACTCCTTTTGATCTTCTGATCTTTTGATCTTCTTTCCCTCTCCTCCCGTCTTACTCGGGGGACGCTACTTCGGCGCGGGCGGTTTGGGCGGCGCGGGAGGCTTGGGCGCCGATGGCTCTTGCGTGGGCGACGATGCGGCGATTGCCTCGCGCGCCGCTACGACGCGCGGATCTGACTCGCCTGCAGGGTCGAGGCGCTTCGCGTCGTCGAGCTTCGCCGCGCACGCGACGAAGTCCTGGGCGTTGCAGGCTGCGAGGGCTTGCGTGCGCAGCCGCGCGGCCTGCTCGAGGGGCGTGGGAGTGGGCGAGGGAGGCTCGGGGCGGATCTCCTCGGTCCCGCGGTGCGGGGCGGCGATCTCCGCGGCGACCACCGCGGCTCCGGCGGCGGCGGCGACCACGCCAGCGGCGATCCAGGCGCGGCGCGGCGCGGGCGTCTTCGCAGGGGCATCGGCCGCCGACTTCGGCGCTCCTGCTCGCGCTCGCTCCTTCCGCTCCCTCGCACGGCGCTCACCGCGCGCCAGCACCTGCTGCGCCGTCTCCGGCTCGCCCGCTTCGATCCCGGCGGCATCCATCATCGCGTCGACTTGCTCGTCGGTCGCGACGTCGAGGCTCGCCGGGTCCGCGGTCATCAGCTTCTCGATGAACCGGGCTCCCGCCTCGTGGTCGAGCTCTCGGGGCGCCGTCATGGTCTCTCCTTCTTTCTAGCCTGCCGGGCCTCGTCGCGCAGGCGCAGCCCGGCCATGCGCTGCTTCTCCTCGTCCTCCCACTCGTCGCGCACGATCTTGCCGTGGTGACGCAGCCGCCGCATCGCCTCGTAGATCTCTTCCACGGGCACGCCGAGCGTCTCGGCGAACTCCGCCGGCTCCTCGTGGCGGTTCTCGCACGCGAGCTCGTAGATGCGCAGCGCGAGGGGGTCTCGTCCCTTCAGTCGCGCGATCAGCCGGAGCATCAGCCCGCGGAGCCAGTCGAGCCGCCGCTTGGCCTGCAGGGCCATGTCCGGCGTGGGCGTCGGCTGGACGACGCGATCGAACGCCTCGTGCTCGGAGTCGACGGTCTCGTACTTGCCGAAGCCCCGGCGCCCCTGCTCGATCGCGTCGTCGCCCATGACGAGGCGCATGTGGCGGAGGAAAGTGACCCCCGCGGGGTCCCACGGCTTGTCCGCGGGATCGCACACCCGCACCATGGCGTCGGCGATGAGGTCCTTGGCGGCCGCGTCGTCGTGGGTGCGCCACATGGCGTAGCGCAGGAGCTTGCGGGCGATCTCGGGCTTGCCGTACTCGGCGAGCGCCCGGAGAGACGACGGTGCCCGGGGGTCGTACACGCGGGCCGCGAGGCTACCACCGTGGAGCAGCGATCCGTGTGGCGTGGAGCAGCGGACTGTGAGGCGTGGAGCAGGGGAATGTGAAGCGTGGAGCAGGGGATCACGACGCGTGGAGCGCGCGTTGTGTAGCCGGGGGATCCGGTGCCCCATGCGAGGGGATCCCGTGACCGTCGCATGGAGCACCGGTGCTCCACGCCAGGAGCACCGTGTCACCAGGCCAGGAGCACACGTGTCCCAGGCCGGGAGCACCGGTGTCCCAGGGCTGGAGCACCGGAT
>DATJYG010000699.1:0-6823 GCA_035499695.1 Polyangiaceae bacterium | reverse complement strand
GCTGGGCGTCGCGGCCACGGGCGACCTCCAGCAGTTCTCGCTGACGTCGCAGTCGTCGGGCAGCTCCTCGCTCACCATGCAGATCGGGCGGTGGAAGGCGCTCGGCGCGTACGGTCTCCTCGACGGGCAGCTCGTCGTCGGCGGCGGGGCGCGCATCGTGACGATGCAGATTGTCGAGCAGAACGCGGGCACGCTCCTGACCATGACGGGCCTGGCACCCGAGACGGGCGCGCTGCTCATGCCCACGGGGCAGCCATGGCGCATCGGCGCGACCTTCCGGACGCCCGTGACCGGCGGGGTGCTCGGCAGCGGGCGCAGCGTCGGCGGGCTGGTCCTGCCCACCAACATCGTCGAGCCCTGGGAAGCGGAGATCGGCATCGCCTACCAGCTCGGGCCGCGCCCGCTCAACCCGGGGTGGGAGAACCCACGCGCCCAGGAGGCGGAGCTTCGCGGCGAGATCGAGCGAGACCGCGACAAGCGCTCCCTCGAGTACGCGCTGGAGCTGGCGCTCACGCCGCCGCGAGAGCAAGCCGCAAAGCGCGCGGCGCAACAGGCGCAGGAGCAGGCGCTGCGTGCGATCGAGGACGAGCACATCAAGGAGACCAGCGAGCAGCTGCGTGCAATGCGCAAGGCGCGCTACGCGAACTGGCCGCGCGAGAAGATCCTGCTGCTCGCGAGCGCGCTCGTGACGGGCCCGAGCGCCGACGCCATCTCGGTCGAGGGCTTTCTCGACCAGCGCCTGGAGCGGGTGGGGCAGCAGCCGACGGTAACGCCGCGTCTGGGCATCGAGGGCGAGCCGCTCCGCGATCAGATGATGCTGCGCGCCGGCACGTACGTGGAGCCCTCGAGGTACGGCGGAGGTAGCGCGCGTCAGCACTTCACGTTCGGCGCCGACGTGCGGCTCTTCCCCCTCGCGTTCTGGGGCCTTCTTCCGGAGGCCACCTGGAAGATCGGGCTCTTCGTGGACCTCGCGCCGCGCTACCAGAACGCCGGCATCGGCCTGGGCAACTGGCACTGACGGCGGACGCGCCTGTAGGCTCCTGCCGCGTGGACCCGAAGACGGCGGTCGACCGCGAGCGCGACGCGCTCCGCGTGCATCGCGAGGCGCTCCGCGGAGGGGAGCTGCCCGCCACCGAGCACCCCACGCGCGGGACGCTGGTCCACGGGCTGGCGCTGCCGCTCACGATCGGCGCCGCGGTGATGCGCGATCGCGACCTGCGCGGGCCCTTTCTCAGGCTTGCCGCAGTCCGTGCGCTGCTCGTGGCGCTCGTGGCGGCGCTGCTGTTCGCGTCGGGCAAGGGCCGCGCGCAGGACGACGAGGAGGAGAAGCCGCGAGGGGCGTTGGTGAGCGACGACGGCGTGAAGCCCGTGAACGTCGACCTGCCCGGGGTGCACGTGCATCTCGACGGAAAGAAGGAGGACGACAAGGTCGTCGTCATGGGTCGCGAGATCCCCGTGCAGACGAAGGGCGACACGCCGCCCGCACCGGCGAAGCCGCCGGAGGCGCCCCCCACGAGGCTCGGCCGTGTCCGAGACGCCCTGGCGCGCGGATGGGCGAGAGTCGTCGCGGTCATCGCGCTGCTCTCGGCGGTCGAGGCCGTCGCGGTCTTCTTCACGCGCACCTGGGACGACTGGCTTTCGTTCCACGTCTCCCGGCTCGCCGGCATCGCGCCGGAGATCCCCGAGCCGCCTCGACGACGCATCACCTTCAGCGTGCGATGGCTCTTCAAGAAGCTGAGGCGCAAGATCCGCGGCTACATCGTCTTTGGGTCGGGCATCCCGGTGCTCGCGCTCCTGCAGCTCGTGCCCGCCGTCGGGTCGTGGGCGTTCACCGCGGCGCTGACGCTCTGGGCCTGGTACTGGGTCGGCGTCTTCACGGCGTCCAAGAGCGCGCATGCGTGGGTCGACGACAAGCAAGCCGCACCCCCGGCCATGGTCCGGTCGTACAACGCGCGGTTCGCTCGCGGCTGGTGGTGGTGGCCGATGCGCCTCTACGGCCGCATCTGGGCGTGGGCCCTGCGCAGCGTGAACGCGCCGGCCGCCGCCTTCGAGCGAAGCCCCGCGTCCTACCTGGGGCTCGCCCTGACGCGCACGCTGCTCTCGCTCCCGGGGCTCTACCTGCTCTCGCGCCCCATCGTTCCGGTCGCCTCTGGTCGCCTCTGCGCCGAGAGCGATCCCGCGCAGCGCTTCTGGGCGACGTCGGTTGCCGCGGGCCCTAGTTGAGCGCTTCCTTGCTCGGCTTCTGCCCCTCGAGGAACACCGCCGTGACCTCGCGCTCCAGCGCCGCCGACAGCTCGATGTCGATCCCCTCGAGCGATCCGGCCGCGCGCTCCACGTTGCGCTGGTAGACGAACGCGCGTACGCGCGCGGGCGCGCCGTCCTCGACGGGCGGCGCGTCCAGCACGAGCAGCGCGCGCGGATCGACTCCGTCGACCACCAGCTCGGCGCCGGGCAGGTCCACCACGTAAACCTCGGCCTCGCGCACGTAGCGGGCGAGCACCAGGTCCAGCTTCTCGATCGCCGTCTTCACGATGAGCGCGAACGCCTCGGGGCCGGGCGACCACGGCGGCGGGGGCCGCATCGAGTCGAGCGCACGCGACCGGAGCAGCGCCTCGGTGGCCGCTCGCCCGTCGCCCTGCTCGTCACGCACCAGACCGAGGTAGTAGTGCGCGTCGGCGCTCGCGGGGTCGGCCTTCACGGCCTGCTCGATGAGCGGTGCCGCCTTGTCGATCTCGCCGAGCTCGTACCAGGCGCGCCCGATGAGAAAGAGGTAGGTGGGTCCGTTGAACGGTCCGTCCGGGAGCATCTTCATCGCGCGCTTCGCTTCCTCCAGGTCGTTCTTGGCCATCAGGGCATCCACCTTGAGCAGGATGCAGTCGGTGATTTCCTCGTCGGTCTCGGCGTAGTCGAGCGCTTCCTCGATCTGGCCGATGGCGCCGTCGAAGTCCCCGAGCGGCGCGATGAGCACCTCCGCCGCGTTGAGCATCGCCTCGAAGTAGGTCTCGTCGAGCGCGATCGCTTGCCGGTAGTGATCGAGCGCCTCGTCGGCGTCGCCCTCGAGCGCCGCCGCGTATCCCATGAGGTTGTGCACCTCGGGCGACTGCGGATCGATCTCGAGCGCCCGCTGCGCACACGCGCTCGCGCCGGGACCGTCGCCCTTGTGGGCGAGGTCCCATCCGCGGTCGAGATGCGCCGTCAGCTGGTCCTCCATGTCGAGACGCAGCAGTGTCTGCCGGACACTGCGCGTCCCGTCAAGGTCGCGGGCTCGGACGCCTCACTGGATGGGTTCGACGCAGCGGCCCATCGTGCACGGGATGCCGTCGCAGCACTGCGCGGAGGTGGTGCACACCTGGCCGTAGAGCGCGCAGCCCGCGTCGGGCGTGCTGCCCGAGGAGCTGCCGGATCCGCTGCTGGAGCCGCTACCGCTGCTCGAGCCGGAGCTACCGCCCGACGACGAGCCGCTGCCGCACGGACCGCAGGTGCCCATCGTGCTGCCGGTGGGCAGGATGCAGGACGCGCCCGGGCAGCAGTCGGCGCTGGTGGTGCACCCGCCGCCGCACGCGACGCAGCTGCTCGTGTAGCAGATGAAGGGCGGGTTGCCGCTGGGGTTGGGCACGCACGGGTTGCCGTTGCAGCAGTCGGCGCTCGTCGCGCACGCGCTCCCGGCCGAACCCACCCCGGCATCGGGGTCACACCCGCTCGCGCAGCGCGGGACGCCGAGGTTGTCCGGCCTGCAGGCGGTGTTCTTGTTGCCCAGGCCCGCGCAGCAGTCCTGGTTCGCGTTGCACGACATCGTCATGAGCTTGCAGATGTCGCCGTTCGGGGTGCAGCCCATGTGCTGCTGGCAGTAGCCGTTCATGCACACGACGGGTTTGTTGGAGCTCGGAAGACCCGCGTCGATGAACGCCTCCGAGCCGCAGCAGTCGGTGTCGGTGACGCACGTGTCGCCCTCGACGTGGCAGCCCGTCGCCGGCTGGCAGATGTCGACGCCGGTCGGCCCCCACGGAGCGCACAGGCGGCTGCAGCAGTTGCCACCGCACCCGCCCTCGCCGGCGGGCGTGTTGCAGAGCTGGCCGTCTGCGGCGGAGCAGTTGCCGCCGAACGCGAACATGCCGCAGGTGCCGACGCTGGCGCCGCTCGCAATCGTGCAGCTGCCGGTGCAGCAGTCCGTGTTGGAGTGGCACGCGTCGCCCGCCTGACCGCAGAACGACGAAGGCTGGCAGGTGCCGCCGCTGCAGAGGCCCGAGCAGCAGTCGCCGTTGGCCATGCAGGCGTTGCCGAGCGTCTTGCACGTCGGGTTGAGCGCGGCGCACTTGCCGCCGGTGCACGTGTCGCTGCAGCAGTCGCTGTTGGTGGTGCACGCCGTACCGTCGGAGCCGCAGGCCGGGAAGCCGCACGCGCCCTTGTTGCACACGCCGCTGCAGCAAGCTCCGTTCGCGCTGCACGTGTTGCCGAGCGAGACGCACCCGCCGTCGCTGCCGAACGGGTTGCCGGAGTCGCCGATGTTGACGCTGCCGCTGCTGCTGCTGCTGCTCATGCCGCCGCTGCTGCCGCCACTGCTGCCGCCACTGCTGCTGCTCGCCGTCGCGTCGCCGCCGTCGTCCCCGCCGCCACCGGCGTGGTTGCTGCTGCCGCAGGCCACGAACGAGCTGCCGCAACCGAGTGCGACGAGGGCGGCCACCCACAAGACGAGGGCACTTCGGCGGAGGAACATGCGATGCAGCCAAAGCAGGGGTCGTTCCAGCGGGCCAACCTCCATGAATGCCGTGGCTTGGACGCCTCGCGCCGTCTGAATCGGCGCGGGCGGTTGCCATCAGGCGGTCAGTGGACCTGCCAGTCTCGACCTACAGGGCACTACTTCTCGCAGACGTCCATCTTGGGGCCAAGACACGTGCCCGGTCCGCGCTCGTGGACGACGACGCGCGTGCCCGGATGCTCCTTCGTCGCGACCACCGCGTGCCATCCCTCGGGCAGCTGCGGGTCGGTCCAGCCGAAGAGGTTCTTCGAGTCCCACGGCGAGAGGTTCACGCAGCCGTGGCTCTTCACGTGTCCGAACTCGGCGTGCCAGAAGGCGCCGTGCAGCGCGTAGCCGCCGTTGAAGTACTGGATGTACGGGACGTCCTCGATCGAGTACGGCCCGTCGCTCGCGATGTCGGCGTCGCCGTCCATCGTCGCTGCGATGTGCTTCTCGCGGATGCGGAACGAGCCCGTCGGCGTCTCGTGCTCGTTTCGCCCGCTCGAGAAGATGGTCACGTAGACCGGCGTCGCGCCCTCGAACGCCACGAGCGTCTGGCGTCGCTGGTTCACGTCGATCCACTTGTCGTGCTCGCCGAGACCCTCGGGCGGCGGTCCGGGCTCGGTCTTGGTGCCGTCGACGGCCTTCATCCACCAGCCCTCGTCGGTTTCCCAGAAGTTCGTGCCGCCGACGCTCGCGGTCTCGCCGGTCAGCCCGATGGCCTGGAAGCGATCGAGCTCGCCCTCGGCCTGCGTCGGGTGCTTGTGGTCGGCATCGAGCGTCCACTTGTGCGCGCGCCCGTTGAGGATGAAGCCGACCGGCAGCTTGTCGATGCGCCGCGAGGCGACGTCCTTCGTGGCGAAGGTTCCGTTGTCGGTGCCTAGCCACACGCCGTGGTAGTCGGTCACCGGCTTGCTCACGAAGATGCGATCGGCGGGCGCGACGAGGCCGCCCTCGGTCTTCCACCACATCGCTCCCCCCGAGCCGAACTGGTGATCGAGCGAGAGGAAGAAGCCCTTGACCATGCGGCGAACGATGGGGCCGTCGTCCTCTTGCAAGTCCTCGAGCGTCACCGTGGGCGGACCGCCGTCGGGCGGCTCTTTCTGCCACCACGGCTTTTCGGGATCGTCGGTCGTCGCGACGGCGCCGGCATCTGGCGCGCCGCCGCCCGCGGACGCGGACGCGGTGGCGTACGGGTTGTCCTCGTCGGACACCGTCTTCGCCTTCTTCGGCCGCGAGAGCCACGGCTCGAGCTTCATCCGCTCCTCGCGCGACGGTACCTGCCGGTAGAGCGGCGTGCCGTTCGACACGTTGACGCCGTACACGTAGGGAAGGGGGCCTTCGAGGTCCGGCGCCTTCACGAGCTTGAACCTCGGATGGTCGAGGTCGAGCGTCGCGTACTTGCCGCACACGAAGCCACCGGCGAGAAGCTCGTACCAGCCCTCGGGGCAGTTGCTCTTCTTGTGAGGCTCGGGGATGACCGGCGCCTTCTCGCCGTAACGCAGGTACCCGAGGCGAAGGACCTTGTTCTCCTTCTTGTCCGATGGGTACTCCATCTCGCTGAGGATGGGCGCCTGCAAGATCGTCGCGCCGATCCACGGCCCTTCGTACGCGCCGGCATCGGCTGGCGCGGCCGCCACGGCAGAGGCGCTCGCGGCCGGCACCGTGGGCAGCGCGGCGCTCGCGGAGCTCGGTGGCTGCGGGGCCGTCGACGAAGTCGCGCGCGTCTCGCTGCACGCGCTGGTCGCGCAACTCGCCAAGACGGCGAACGGCGCCAGCCCGGCGAGGGCCGAGACGCCCGCAAAGGCGATCGCGCGTCGACGAGACATGGGATGCTGCCGGGTATCTACTAACGCGGTGGGAGGCTGTCGAACCACTTCTCTGACAATGGACAACGCTCGACACGACAAGGGGAATTCCACCGGAGGGAACACGTGGGCGTCCCCGGCCGTCTCATTGTAAGGAGCATGCGTGGCTGAGCCGTCGAGCCGCACGTCGCTGGGGGAGGGGGCCGCGCAGGAAGCGCCCACAGCGCCGCACGCGACACCACGTCGCGACGACGGACCGCGCACCGGCCCCGAGCGCTTC
>DATJYG010000698.1:0-8084 GCA_035499695.1 Polyangiaceae bacterium | reverse complement strand
GGATCTCTTGCTCCTTCGACCGAATCCTCCGTCGGTTCAACCGGACCTCTTGCTCCTTCGACCGAATCCTCCGTCGGTTCAACCAGATCTCTTGCTCGTCGAACCGACTCGACCTCCGGTTCGACCGACTCTCTCGCCCGTTGAACCGACTCGATTTCCGGTTCGACCCACTCTGTCGCTCGTCGAGTCGACTCGACTTCCGGTTCGACCCGCTCTGTCGCCCGTCGAATCGACTCGATTTCCAGTTCGACCCACTCTCTTGCTCGTCGAACCGGCTCGATGCTCAGCTCCCCTGCCCCCACTTGCTTGGCGCCGGGCCCATGACGAAGCTCAACGAACCTCCGGGCTTGAAGTCCGCGTGATGGATGAGCGCCACGTTCAGGGGCGCCCCGTTGAGCTTCACGCTCTGCACGTAGGGATTACCGGGTGACGCGTTCGCCGCCTCGATCGTGAAGGTGCCCCCGGGAACCGAGATGACCGCATGGGGAAAGGAGGGAGTGCCGATGATGTACTGGTCGGTCCCCGGCACCGCATAGAAGCCGAGCATGCTCTCGATGAGCCACGCGCTCATCGTCCCGGCGTCGTCGTTGCCCGGGATGCCGTCGGCGCCGGCCGCGTAGACCTCACCCTCGACCCACGTCACCCACTTCTGCGTGAGGTCGGGCCGTCCGGCGAGGGCGAAGAGGTACGGCGTGTGGATGTCCGGTTCGTTGCCGCCCCAGTAGAACTTGCGCGGCACCTCGACGGAGGTGGGTCCGAGCTTCAGCGGGTCGGTCCAGGCGACGGCGTCGTAGTCGGCCTTGCCCTGCTCGAAGAAGGACTCGAGCTTCGCGACGAAGGCGCTCGTGCCGCCCATCACCGTCTCGAGCCCGTGCACGTCGTACCAGGGGCCAAAGAGGCTCTGCCACGCGTCGGCCTCGTCGAAGTCGTCGGTCCACCCCTCTCCGTCGCCGTGCGGAGAGGCCCAAGTCCCGTCTGCCAGCTTCGCCCAGAGCAGGCCCGACTTCGCGTCGTAGAGCTTCTGCCAGCCGTGCAGGCGGTTCGACAGCGTCGTCGCGTCGTCGGTGTGACCCAGCGCGCTCGCCAGCTGCGCCAGCGCCGCATCGTCTTGACCGTACTCGATGGTCAGCGACACCGACGCCCCGAGGTTCGACGAAGACTGCGACGGCACGTACCCGAGCTGCATGTACGGCACGACCTGATCGCGGCCGCCTCGGCCTCCTGACGGAGCCGTCGTGTCCATCGCCGCCGCGCGCATCGTCTGGTAGGCGCCCTCGGCGTCGAAGCCGTGGATGCCCTTCACGTAGGCGTCCGCCAGCACGACCTCGGCGCTCGCGCCGATCATCGTGCCCGCCTCGCCGTCTCCGATGGGCCACTTGGGGAAGAAGCCGGAGGCCTTCGACATCGCGACGAGCGACTGCACGGTGTCGAGCGAGCGCGCAGGGGCCAGGAGGTCCATCAGCGGCTGGAAGCTGCGATACGTGTCCCAGAGCGACAGCTCCGAGACGTAGTGCCAGCCCTGCGCCTGCGCGACCTTGCGGTCGATGCCGACGTAGCTCCCGTCCACGTCGCTCTGGATCGAGGGCATGAGGAGCAGGTGATAGATGGCCGCCTGCACCATGGCCTGCTGCGCGGCCGTCCCTCCCTGCACCTGCACGATGGACATCGCCTGCTTCCACGCGTCGGCCGCCGCCGCGACCTCCTGATCGAACGCGAAGGTCGGCATCTCGGCCGCCAGGTTCGCCGCCGCGTTCGCGACGGACACGAAGGAGAGCCCCACCTGGAGCTCCACCGGCGCGTGGCTCGACACGTCGAAGTCGAGATCCACGCCGACGCCCGTGCCTTGCGCTGTCGTGCCCGCCGCGGGAGCGATGCCCTTGCTCCACACGACGGCGCTCGTCCACGGCTGCTTCGTCTTGGCGGCGAAGTAGATCATGCTGCCGCCGAAGCCGCCGGAGAGGCCCCCGAGGCTGAGGAAGCTCCCGGTGATCGTGCTCGCCATGGCATCGAGGGTCACGCTCTCGTTCGCGACCGAGCCGCTGGCGATGTGGTGGTCCAGGTCGAGGACCACGTGCGCCGTCGTCGCGCTCGTCGGGTACGTGAAGCGGTGATGGCCGGCGTGGCCCGTCGCGGTCATCTCGACCTGGATCCCGCCGTTGTCGAGCGTCACCTGGTACTTGCCGGGGACGGCCGACTCGCTCGTCTTCGCGTACTTGGAGGCGTACTGCGCCTGCGTCGTGTGCTGCGCGTCGAACGCGGGCAGCGGCATGATCCCCAGCACGCCGTAGTCCGGGATGCCGGTCCCGTGGACATGCATGTGCGAGAACCCCTCGATGGTGGGGTCGCCGTACCAGTAGCCCGAGCAGTGCAGCGCGTTGAGGTTGCCGAAGGGCCCGCCGTTCGTGTCGGGGCCGAGCTTCGCGATCCCCTGCGGCGCGGCGGCGCCCGGGAAGCCGCTGCCAACCGCGTAGCCGTAGCCTCCCGAGCCGATGAGGACGGGTTGGATGGGCGTCTCGGCGGGTCGCGTCGGCGACATGCTCTCCGTCCCGCCGTCGCCGGCGTCTCCCGGACCGGCCTGAGACGGCGAAGAAGAGGAGGAGGAGCACGCCCCGAGGGCGATGCCCAGGAGTGGCGCAAGACTGCGAAGCCGCATGGGAACTATCGAATGCTCCAGGGTGTCCCAGTCGTCACGTCTCAAGTGCCCGTCTCGGGAAGCGCCGGGGTGACCGGCGCGTTGCAGAGCGGTGGTAGCCATGGCGAGCCAAACGAGTCCAGAGCTGGTCCGTCCAACGGGGAGCATGACACCTCGGACTCAGATGGCGAAAGTGCTCGTCGGCGTGACCCTCGCGGTGATGCTCGGCGCCGGTCCTGCAGTGGCCTGGGACATGACGACGCAGATGCCACGACAGTCGACCAGGGCGGCGTCGGCGATCCACGGGACGTCTCCCTGGAAGCGAGCCGGGCGTGACCTGAAGGACGCCTTCAAGGCGGTCGCCCGCGTCTATCTGCCCAGGACGCACCACGCGGTCCCCGCCCAGCAAGCGCGACTCGCGCCCGCACCTACAGCTTCGTCCATCGCCTCCGCCGTACCCCTCGTCCCCTCTGCACCGCCCCCGCTGGTCCTGGAGATCGAGTAGTCGCGGGGTGTTAAGCTGCAAAGCAGCTTGGGCGCCCGTGAGAAGCGCATCGGGGCTGTCGTCGTGCTCGGCGTGTGGGCGGGCGCCGGCGGCTGCACCCTGCTCGACCCCCTCTCGGACCTCGAGAGATCCGGCTCCAGCTCCGAGGGTGGCGGCGACGGGCCCGGGGCGCAGGACGCGACCGACTCCACGCAGGGCAGCGACGTGCAGTCCGAGGACGCGCCGGCGACGAGCGACGTACCTGGCACGAGCGACTCGCCCGCGACCACCTACCAGCGCACCCTGACCGTCACGGCCGCGGACGCCCTGTCCACGGGATACGTCGTCGGATTCCAGCTCGACACGGCGTCGCTCGTCTCCCAGGGCAAGATGCGGCCGGACCTGAACGACCTGCGCGTCTTCGACCCGACCGGCGCCGAGCTCGATCGCGTCGTCGACACCGGAACGCCGAGTTTCGTCTGGTTCGCCATCACGCGCGCCATCGCATCGGGTGCGAGCGACACGTACGCCGCGCACTACGGCAACCCCTCGGCGGGCGCGGCGCCGGCGAACGGAAGCGCCGTGTTCTCGTTCTACGACGACTTCACGGGCAGCACGCTGAGCTCCCAGTGGATCACCCTCGGATCGCCCACGGTCTCCGGCGGGTCCGTGCGCCTCCATGCGTGGGAGTCGGACGCCTCGCCCGATCCCGATTCGATGCGTACCAACCCGCAGACGGACGAGGTGCAGGCCGCGAGCTGGCTGCAGATCGACGCGACCGTGACGAACCCCGCGAGCCCCGCCGACGCGGTCAACGGCTTCTGGTACTGGATCGGCTTCCAGCGGCAGGGTGACTTCGACGCGTCCCTTCCGTGGGTCCTGTGGATCTCCCGCCAGAAGAACCAGGTCCAGGCGGAGGATGTGGACGTCGACGCGTCCTTCACGGGCGGGGCGGTGGGACAGGACGCGCAGCAGCACACCTACGTCATCGCGCGGGCCCCCACCTCGACGACCTTCTACCGCGACGGGATGCAGGCCTACTCGGCGCCGTACGCCAACACGACCGACTACGCGCTCATGCTGCGCAACTACACGCAGGCGAGCGACGTGGTCGTGAACCTCGTGCGCGATCGCCCGCTCGTCGACAACGAGCCAACCGTCACCGTCGGCGCCGAGAAACCGTAGCCCTGAGCAGCAGGACGAGCACGCCGAGCGGGATCCATCCGCCCTGCGAACCGGCGCCCCCCGCCGCCGCCGCGCATCCGCTGTGATCCTGGGAGATCGGCGGGTAGACCGCGCACATGCCGTCGATGTCGTCCGGCGTGAGCTGCGTGTGCCCCGGCTGGTACTGGGCGTACATGATGGGCACCGTGCTCGTCGCGTGCGCCAGGCCGAAGAAGTGCCCCGCCTCGTGCGTGAGGATCGACTGCAGGTCGTACGTCCCTTCCAGCGGCGGCTCGGTGGCCGAGATGGCGTGCTGCCACGTGTTGACCTGCATGTCGGCGTCGTAGATCTCGCCGGAGTCGACGCCGTAGGTCACCGTCGTCATCGCGAGCGTGTTGTTCGGATCGTCGAAGGGCCAGCTCGAGTCGTCGAACTTGATGACGTGGAGGTTGTCGTGCACCGAAGGGTCGCACGCGTTGATCCCGCAGTCGTCCGCGGCCGCTTCGTCGCTGATCGGGCCATCGTCGTAGGCCTGCACGTTGGGCATGGATCCGAAGCAGGACGCGCCGTTCCAGGCGTCGAAGGCGACGTGGGCCGCGTGCGACGCCTCGACCAGGCTTATCGACGCGCTCGGAGACTGCGTGAGCGCGTACGGGATGCGCTGGCCGGCGGCCCACGCGAGCGGCTTGCCCGCCGTCCAGCAGCCGCTCTGGACGGGATCGTAGGGAACGGGCTCGTGCGCCGTCGTCGTCCGGCAGTACGCGCGCGCGTCGCCTGCGACGAGCAGCGCTGCGCACGCCAGCCCGGCAGCAACCGCGAACCTCCTCACTCTCCCTACCTAAAGCTCACCCTCCCGAACGCCCACTGATCCAGGCGCAGCCACGGCGGTCGCCGAGCTTGCATGCCCGCTCCATGGCTCTGAGGCTCCGCTCCCTGTCGCGGTGGATACCGTCGGGACCGTCTTCGTAGGCGATGCCGACGAACGCGCACGAGCGTGCGTCGCCACGGTCGCAAGCCCGCTGCCACGCGTCGAGGCCGCCTCGCGAGTCGGTCATCTCTCCGTGCAAGCAGGCGTAAGCCCACGTGTTGGCGTCGCCGCTGCTGCGACATGCGTCGGCGTAGAGCGCGCGGGCGCGCGTGACGTCACGCGCCGCTCCCTCTCCGTTCTCGAGCAAGTGGCCGAGGTTGGCGCAGCCGAGCGCCTCTCCGAGGGCGCAGGCGCGCTGGTAGAGGGACGCGGCCTGCTCGAGGTCGCGCGGCACGCCGCGGCCGTACTCGTGCGCGTCGCCGAGGTTGTTGCACGAGACGGAGTGGCCTGCGGCGCACCCGCGTGCGTAAGCGGCGGCGGAGCGCGACGCGTCCGACGGGAAGCCGTCGACCCCGGCGGCCCAGCGCGAGCCCACGGCGAAGCACGCGTCCGGCGTCCCGCTGAGGCAGTCGTGCTCCATGTCCAGTCTCTGCCGGAGGATGGGTCCGTCGTGCACGAGGCGCGCATGCTCCGGATCGGCGAGCCACCGGACTGCGACGCGACACGCGATGGCGACGTCTCCGTCGCACGCGCGCACGAGCAGCGACAGGCCGCGCTCGGCATCGCGCTGGACGCCGTGTCCGTCGACGAGCATGCGCCCGGCGTAGAGGCAGCCGGTCGGATCGCCGAGCGCGCACGCGTCGGAGAGGGTCTTGGCGATGCACGAGATGGCCCGCTCGTCGGTGGCGTCGGTCCACGCGGAGAGCGCGCGACGCGTGCACTGCGGCGCGGGCTCGCCGGCGCACGGAGCCTCGCCCGCGCCCGGGCACACGCTCGGGGCAGCGGAGGACTGGATGGCCGCGATCTTGGCCCTGTCGCATCCCTCGAGGGGGCACGTCGGGGGTGGCTCTGCCAGTGGTGCCACGGGCGAGCCGGCGGGTTTGCACGCCGCGAGCGTGGGCACGATCGCGAGCAGCAGGACAATCCCGCGCGCCACGGGTGGAGCATACCCTGCGCGCCCGCTACATTCCGGTCCCCATGTCCGTCGCCATCCTCGGCTACGGTCGTTTCGGCGCGGCGCTGGCGCAGCTCGTCAGCGAAGCGGGCCTCCCCGTGCGCGCGCACGACCCGCTCGCCGAGGTGCCGGCCGACGTGCGAGCCGAGTCGGTGCGCGACCTGGTGACGGGGGCGCGCTTCGTCGTGGTGGCCGTGCCGGTGCCACGCATCCATGCCGCCCTGCTCGATCTGCGGCCGCACCTCGAGCCGGGCCAGATCGTCCTCGACGTCGGAAGCGTGAAGGTGGGCCCCACGGCGGCGCTCGAGGAGGTGCTCGGCGACGCGATCCCGTGGGTCGGCACGCACCCGCTCTTCGGCCCCCTGAGCCTCGCGCTCGCCGAGAGGCCGCTGCGCGTCGTGGTGTGCCCCTCGAAGCGCCACCCCGAGGCCGCGGCGCGCGTGCACGAGCTCTACGAGCGGGTGGGCTGCGAGGTCATCGAGCAGACCGCCGAGGGGCACGACCGCGTGATGGCCCATACCCACGCGCTCACGTTCTTCGTGGCCAAGGGCATGATCGACGCCGGCGCCGGCATGGAGGTTCCCTTCGCGCCTCCGAGCTTCCAGGCGATGGCGCGCGCGATCGAGACGGTGCGCTCGGACGCCGGCCACCTCTTCACGGCCATCGCGCACGAGAACCCGTTCGCCGGGGAGGCGCGAAAGCAGCTCGTCACGTCGCTCGCCCAGATCGATCGTGCCCTCGACGCACGAGCGGCCGCCGCCGCTGGCGGAGAGGACCGCGGCCCACGCATCGACGCGTCGCCCGATTCGACGGGGCGCTTCGCGATCCCCGACCTCGGCGACCGGTCTCCCGAGCTGAAACAGACCCGAGAGCACATCGACGCGCTGGACCGCGAGATCGTGCAGCTGCTCTCGCGGCGTGCGCAGCTCTCGCAGCGTGCCGCGCGCGCCAAGGCGCGCCTCGGAGCGCCGGTGCTCGACGCGAACCGCGAGGCGGAGGTCGTCGCGGCGCGCCGGACGTGGGCGGCCGAGCTCAGGCTGGACGAGGACGCCGTCACCGAAGTGTTTCGCGCGATCATGACGATGTCGCGACGCGCCCAGCGCTGACTCCGGCCGGGTTTGTCGTATGCTTCGGGTCGTGAGGATCGCCCTCGCCGCCGCCGCTTCGATTGCCCTGTCCACGCTGCCCGGGTGCGTGCACAAGCCGACGATGCACCTCGATCACGCCGAGATCTCCGGCGTGCAGCTCGCCACGATGCCGCCCAGTCTGGGCATCGTCATGGTCGTCGTGCTCGACGTGTTCAACCCCAACAGCTACGACGTCGCCGTCCGCGCGGTGCGCGGGCAGACGGTGTTCGCCGGCCAGTACCCGCTGCCGGTGATGTACCAGGCGCCGCCCGACGGCGTGTGGATGCCCGCGGGCCAGACGACGCAGGTGCGGGTGCCGGTCACCGTGCCCGTGCAGCTCGCGTTCGCGCTGATGCAGCAGGGCATGGCGGCGCCGACCATCCCGTACCACTTCTCGGGCAGCGCCGACGTCACGGCCACGCGCACCTTCGAGCTGGAGAAGGACAACTACGCCGTGGACGAGGACGGGACGATCACGCGCGACCAGATGATGGCGGTCCTGCCGAACTCGATCTTCCCCCATTAGGGGGTGTCTTCAAACTGTCCGCGGACACCCCCCGATCTGCTATGAAAACGATCAGCCGGGGAGCGGTGCGACGGTGACGTCGACGCCGAGCTCCTTGAGGTTTGCAAGGGCCCGCTGGATACGCCGCTGACGCTGGTTGTCGGTGAGCGGCAGCGGTTGCTGTGGGCGA
>DATJYG010000697.1:0-2613 GCA_035499695.1 Polyangiaceae bacterium | reverse complement strand
CGTCGTCCTCGACGGGGCGCGCGATGGCACCACCCTACCCGACGCGTCGTGCCCGGCGGTCTCGTCGTTCGATCCGACGACGGCTACCGAGGTCGTCGTCCCCGGCGACACGCCCGCTGAAGGCATCTTCGACCCGTCGTTCGTGTACCCCGCCGACGCCGGGAGCGGCGTGATGGCCTACTCCGCCGTGCCGGACCAGCAGACGATCCGCACGCACCTCGCCGTGTCGTCAGACCACGGAGCGAGCTGGACGCTCGCCATCGAGGCCAACGTGCCCGAGGCCGGCACCGTGGCGTCCACCGATCCGATGGATTGCCCGGGCGGAACGTGCACCGGCAATTTCATCTCCGAGGTGCCGTCGCTCGTCCACGACGAGGACGAGCCCGACGCGACCAAGGCGTGGAAGCTCTTCACCCACCGCTACCTCGCCAGCCCCAGCGGCCAGTTCCACTACGCCATCGGCACCATCGCGATGCAGACGGCTCCGGCGCCCGGCGGTCCGTGGACATCGCCGCAGAAGCTCATCGGCTGGAACGACCCGTCCTGCACCTACTCTTCCACGGGGATCGTCGCCAACGTGAGCACGCTCAGCGGCACCGGCGACTGTCTCGCACTCACCGAGCCCGGTGCACTCTGGCGCCCGGGAGCCCTCGATCTCGCGGTCGGCTGCGCGTACCTCGCCGGCAACTCGCCCGCCGTGCGCATCGTGCTGCTCCGCACCACGGACCACGGCGCGACGTGGCAAGCCGTCGGCACGATGCTCGGTCCCTCGGACGGCGATTGCGTCGCAGGTGCCACGGGCATCAACGCGGCCGACCTCTTCGTCTCCGGCGGCGTCGAGTACCTGTCGGCAACTCCCGGCGACTCGACCGGCGCCTACCTCGGCTGCCTCGTCTTCCCCGTCACGAACCCCGCGACCGGCGCCGTCGCCCGCGACTCCGCCGGGCACGCTCTTCCCACGCGCACCATCGCTCCGCAACCGGCCCAGTTCTCCGGCGCGTGCACGTTCGCCGACGGCGCAGGCGGGTACGCCCTGGACGTCGGCTTCCTCGCGGCCAGCGTGCAGCGCAAGTTCCGCATCTTCCGCCCCGGCGTGCCAGGCCCCTGAGCATTCGCGGATCGCGCCGCATCGCGAGCGCGCTGCCAGTTCGTCAAAGCGAGGTGCTGTCGGAATGGTGGCCGAAGCTCGAGCGCTGCTCGCGCGAGGAGATGACCATGATTCGATCGCCGCTCTTGCCGCTGCTCGCCCTCGTGCCGTCGCCCTGGCTGCTCGCGTGTACCCACGTGACCGCAGCCGCGCCGGCCGCCGCATCGCGTCCCCCGCCGATTGCACCGATGACCCTCGCGTACCGCGTCGTGCGCACAGTCGATGGCGACGGAACGGTGCTCGCCGGACGCACCGATCTGGAGCAAGGGTCGCACGGCGCCCGCGTCAAGGCCGTGGCGGCGCACAACGTCGCCGAGGCAGAGCTGGAAATGACCGCCCGTCAGACCGAGGACGGCGGCACGATCATCCGCATCTCGTACGACGAGCGCGGACCCGACGGAGCCATCATCCGATGGGAGCCCGAGATGCGTGTGGTCCGGGGCGTCCCGGTACGCGCCGAGGCGGCCGGCAGTGGGTGGAGCCGCAGCCTCGAGCTCACCGCCGAATGAGTTACTTGCTGGACTGGCGCGCCCGCCGGGAGCACGATCGGGTCATGGCGTGGTGGGTGGCAGTACGAGGCAGTCCACTGGATGCGATCAGCCGCATGGAGCTGAACGAAGGCGCCGCGAAGGACCGCGCGACGGCGCAGTCCAAGGGCAACGCCGGCGTCGTCTTCCAGGTCCGCTATCACGTGAACGCGAACGCACCCACCGAGGTCCGGTGGGAGGCGCTCGACGGCCGCATCATCGAGGTGCGCAAGGACGAGCGCATGACGCCCTCGGAGCGGCGCATCGGCGTGCGCCACTTCGCCTGCTTCCCGGCGCACATCGCGCGCGGCGGCGACGCCAAGCGCACCGCGATGATTCACGACCTCAGCATCACCGGCGCGCTGCTCGTCGTGAACGCGCGGCTCGCGGTCGGTGACGTCGTGTCTCTCGAGCTCCACGTGAGCGGCGACGCCGACGCGCGCACGCGCACCACGCACGCCCGCGTCGTGAGGGTCGAGGCCCTCGAGCCCGCCGCGCGCGGCATCTGGTCGCACAGGGTCGCGGTGCAGTTCGGCGAGCCGCTCGACGACTTCGAGCCGGAGATCAAGGAGCTCGGCGAGCGTCAGCGCCAGCTCGGCCTCCGTCCCTAGCTCGCCTTCGCGGCGATCGGGACGATCACCTCCACCAGCGTCCCGCCCTCCGGGAGGCGAGACGTGCAGACGGTGCCGCCGAGACGCCGGGCCCTCTCGCGCATGCCGAGGAGGCCGAGGGACGTGGGCTCTCGCGCCGCCTCGTCCAGGATGCCCACCCCGTCGTCGCGGACCCGGAGCCGGAGGGAACGTCCGTCGTCACTGCGATGCAGGTCAATCGCGACGTTCGAGGCCTCGGCGTGGCGCGCGACGTTCGTCATCGCCTCCTGCGCGATGCGAAAGACGGCGGTGGAGAGGTCGCGCTCCAGCACGTCGTCTCCCAGGTTGG
>DATJYG010000696.1:0-11198 GCA_035499695.1 Polyangiaceae bacterium | reverse complement strand
CCGAGGGCCGGCGCGCTACCGCTACCGCACGAGGAACGAGATCGGCTGGCTCCAGTCAGTTCCGCCGGTCTTCGTGACCCCGCGGTACCGGAACTGCACCGATGTCCCCACCGGCAGGCCAGAGACGGTCGTCTTGGCCTGCAGGGTAGGGCCCACCTCGATCCACGTCTTTCCGCCGTCGATGCTGTAACCCCAGAGGTACGACGCGCGGCGTGCTGCCGTCGCCGTGACCAGCTCCACCGAGCCGGACACCGCACCCGGCTTGACGGTGAACACGCGCGGCTTGTGCACCGGGACCTTCTTCACGGGAAGGCCGGAGCTCTTGATGATCGCCGCACTGTTCTCGGGATCGGCGTCGGCCGTCGTCTGGATGTAGCTCCGCAGCTGCTGCAGCAGAGCGACGAGCGCCGCCTTCTTGTCGTTGCGTGCCACCACCGCGCCCTTCAGCCGCGACAGTGCCTGCGATTCGGCAGACTGCAGCGCCGCGAGGGCCGCCGCGACTGCCGAGAGTGCTGGTACTGGCGTCGTGAAGTTTGCGTTGTTGGTCAGTGCTGCGAGCACGGCCTGCGTGTACGTGATGAGCGCAGGAACGCTTCGCGGCAGACTGAGAGAGACGAGATTCCTGTGGACCGATTTGATTGGATTCAAGGGAAACCTGCTTTGTGAGAGAACTGGTTGAACTGATCTCTGAGAAAAGTGTCCTTGCGGACAAGCAAAGCGTGTCTGTCGTCTGGTTTGTCGTCTTCTCCTCCTTGCACGTCGTCTCGACGGTTGGGTCACGAGGCTTTGTCGAACCGACGGTTGTCGCGACCTGACGGTCGTGACGCTCGTCCCTTCGGCAACGTGTCCTTGCCGAACCGCACAGCGTCATGTCCTGACCGCAGTGACGCTGTGCAGAGCCGCCAGGTGTCTCGGCGGTCTCGCACAGCGTCACGTCCTCTCGGTCCTTTGTCGCAACCTGGAGGATCCGCTTACCGTCCGTCTTGCAGCGACAACCGACGGTTCGGTCGGTTGTCGTTGCATGACGGTCAATACGCTTTCCCTGACTGCCGTGATGCTGTGCAGCTCGGTTTGTTGTCGCGTCCCGTCGGTCGGTTCGACGTTGGTACTTGCATCGTCGCCCCGCCTCCTTTCACCCAGTTAACCGTCGAACTCGGAAAAACCGGAGGGACTTTCTTCGGGGCTCCAGTCGATTTCCCCCGCGCGGTCACGCGGCCTCCCGGAGCGCCGGGATCGCCGTCGGCATCGACACGAGGACCCGCAGCGGCATCATCCCCGGAAGCATCCCGAGCTTCGCCATGCGGGTGCGGTAGATGCGACACATCTCCCGCATTCTCCAGCGCGCGAGCTCGTCGGTGATCCCGTGCGCCTCGGCCACCTCCTTGTATGTGCACCGCGACGCGACGCCCTCGAGGATGTCGACACCGCCCTCGGGCATGCAGCCCTCGCGAAACAGCTGCGCGAGCACCTCGAGCTGCCGGCCGGCGTCGACCGGATCACGCCGCTCGGCGCCGCATTCGAGCGGCGTGAACTCGTCCGGCTCCTCGCAGAGGCCGACGAAGTCGCGCTCGCGCCGCCCGGCCTTGCGGAGGCGGTCGATGGCCATGTCGCGCGCCATCTTCCGGCAGAGGGCCCGCATGCCGGGCAGGTCGGCGGGCGGCTTGATGCGGCGGAAGGCCCGGAGCGCCTTGAGGTAGACGTCCTGCAGGCCGTCCTGCAGATCGTTCTGCGTGTACCCGTACGCGACGAGGACTCCGCAGATGCCCTTGGCGACCTCGGGATGCGGGAGCCAGCGCTCGATCGGATCGTCGGTCTTCGGCTCGCGGTAGTTGCGCGTGAAGTAGTCCCAGGCGGGCTTGTTGGCGGTGTTCATGGTGGATCTCCGGCGGGTCGCTCCCCGGTGGGGCGCAACGTGCTGTCTGCATTTCCGAGAGCGCCCTCCGGCGGGGCGTCATCGCCGCCGCTTCGTCGCTCTCTCCCTACTAAAGGACTGCGATTTGCCGCCGTTCACGCGCCAGCGTGCATTTTCTTGATCTTTTTTCGCGAGGCCAGGAGTTTCGCGTACTTACGGACAGGTCTGGATCACCCCCGCGGAGGGGGGCGCTGCGACGTTCGACCTGGCCGGGCAACCGAAGTCGAACATGTCGAGCAGGGCGTCCGCGTTGGCGTCCCTGGACGTGAGCGCGGGCAGGTCGAAGATCGCCTCGATGAGCCGCAGCACCGAGGTGTGATCGTGCACGGCGTGCGACACCGTGTGCAGGCGAGCCCACGGCGAGATCACGATGGTCGGCACGCGAACGCCGAGCTGGTCGAACGACGCCTGGTCCGGGCTCGGCGGGCACGCCGCCGGAGGTGCGACGTGGTCGGCGAGCCCACCTGCCTCGTCGAACGTGAGGACGATGGCGAGCTGATTCCACAGGGAGCTCGCGACCGCGGCCGCGTAGATCTCGCGGATCCACGTCTCGCCGCCGTGGATCTCGTTCGTCGGATGCTCGTCCTGCCAGTCCGTCGGGTCCACGAACGAGACGGCCGGCAGCGTGCCCGCCTGGAGAGCCAGGAGGAATGCGGTGGCGCTCGATACGCCGGGGTGGCTCGACGTCCAGCCGAGGCAGTCCTGTCGCGGAGTGCCGTCGGAGTACACGCCCCACGAGACGTGCGCGGCGTCGAGCGCGTCGAAGATCGTGGGCGCCGAGATGGTCGCCTGCCCCGTGTCGGTCACGCCGTCGGAAGTCGCGCAATAGAGGTAATCGCGGTTGCCCCACGTCCCGCCGAGCACGGGCGCGAAGTAGCGATCGGCGATCGCGTAGGTCGAGGCGAGCCAGTAGAAGAAGGGGAGATCGCTCTCGTCGTAGTAACCCATGACGAAGTGGCCGTCGTTCCCGCTGCCGAGCGCTCGAGCCGCGTTCGTCACGAAGCCGTCCATCTTTCCGTGATCCCAGTCGGCGCTCATGTCCGCGCCCTGGTGCGGCGGGTCGGCGGAGAGGCACGGCGACGTGAGGTGATATGGAGCGACCGCCGCGTCGGCGAGATCCGGATTGTCGAAACCGGGCGGCCACCCCTCCGCTCCGGGTTGACCCTGCGCCGCGAGCTTGCCGAAGAAGTGGTCGAAGGAGCGATTCTCCTGCGTGATGACGACGACATGCGTGATGGGGATGCTCGCGCGCACGACGGCCGTCACCGCCAACGTGTCGCTCGTGCGAGCTCCCTTGGTGAACGCGCATGCGGCCCGCGACGCGACGTACGGATCGGGAATCGTCCGCGAGCACGATCCCGCGTCGGGCGCTCGCGCATCGTCGAGCGCCGTCGCGTCGTGGTCATCGGTCGCGTCGGACGCGGGCGTCGTCGACCCTCCGTCGCTCGAGCCGCCGCCCGGAGCGTCCATCCCCGCGCCTGCGGCGTCGAGCGGCGCCGAGGACTCCGTTCCCGAGCTGCCGCAAGCGGAGGCGAGAAAGGCGAGGAAGAGAAGAAGCGGCCTGAGGGGCGTGGCGCCGGATCGCACGCCGACAGGGTAGGCGCGAAGGCCGCAAACGGCTCGCGCTCCGACGAAGTTCACGAGAATGTTGCGCGTTCGAGGGTGGCGAGGAACGCCGGGCGCGGAACGGCTCATCGACGACCGGGGAACCTCGTCCGCAATTCGTCGAGCGTCTTGGCCGGCAGATACACCGGCCGCAAGTCATCGTCGCAGATGGCGTACTCGGGGGTGCCTGCGTCCGTGCCCACCTTCACGGCGCGCAAGCCCGGATGAAGCTCGCGCACGAGGGCCCGCAGGCCGGAGGCTTCCTCCGAGACGCCGAAGCCGAAGTCCTCCTCGTCCTTGCTCATGTCGAGTCGCAAGCGATCTTCCACGCCGCCGATCGCCTTCTCGAGGCCATCGACTCGACGTCGCCCGGTCTCCCATTCCGGATAGGGTGGGGGATGCTTCAGCTCCTGGGCGAGCTGGTTCAACCGTCGTTGATTCGCAGGGGACGGCTGTCGGGTGCCAGCCAACCACGCACGCACGGTCCATGTGCTCACGCTGCACGCCTCCGCGACGAGGCGAATGGCGCCGAGCGCTTTCACGATGCGTTGCAACGCATCGCCTTCTTTTACCGCTGCCGCCAAGCCTGTTGCTCCCCGAGACCGGTATTGATCAGATGGCTTGAAGCCCGAGCAAGCAAGGACGATCGCGCAGGAGCACGCTAATTGCGTCTCTGACGACTGCGACATTTCGCCGCAAACACCGAAGGACCCCGCAAGTTGTATCGGGTCGCGCTGCTCCTGCTGCTTGCTTGCAGCACCGGCTCGAGCTGCTGAGCGTCAGCCAGCCGTCACGGTGATGGTGGCGGTCGCCGTGGCGTTGACCGAGTCCGTCACGGTGACCGTGGCCGTGCCAGCCTTCCCGCAGAAGTCGTCGGCGTTGTCTTCCCATGTCACCTGCGTTCCGGTCGTCATCGGCAGGTCGACGCTGTTCTGGTTCGTGGTCCACGTGTACGGCGGCGTTCCGCCACTCGCGGTGAAGGTCACCATGTCGGTCGAGCAGCCCTTTGCGGTGGGCGTCATCGGTGAAATGGACAGCGTGCTGGCTGCGTCGTTCGACGCGGCATCCTGACCTGCCTCGGTGTTCGACGTCGCATCCGTGCTCGTCTCGGAGACGGCGTCCTGGCCTGCCTCGGGCACGCTCGCTTCGGCTGCGTCCGACGCCGCTTCGGCCACATCGAACTGCGCGTCGGGCGCGAAGGCGGCGTCGGTCGTCGAGCCCCCGCCGCTGCTGCTGCCGCTGCATCCGATCGCCACCATCGAGCCCGTCGCGGCGACGAAGACGAGGGCGGAGAGCTTCGCACGCGAGCTTCGCTGCATCGTCCCGAGATACAGAACTCTCGCGCAGCCAGCAAGCGGCCCTGGTGGACGGCGTCTCAGGACCAGCGCTCAGCCGACGCTCGCGGCGGGCGGTGATCGCCGCGCGGGCCCGGCGTGATGTGGAGGAGCTGTCTCGGCTCGAGCATGTTGGCGAGGTGCCACTCGCCCTTGCGGACGATGCACGCGTCGCCGTACGCGGAGCGCGGCGCCAACTGGCGCTCGAGTTCGGCAGGGGATCTGGCGGAGCAGAATCAACCCGTCCCTGTCCTGGAGCGTGACGGAACCGCCCGTGACCATCGACCCATCGTTGGTCGTCGGGTTCTGACTGCCCTTGATGTGCTTCAGATTCCCGAGGCCAGCGAGGCTGACGGTCTTCGCTCCGTTTCCCTTCGGGTTCCAGAGGACGATGCCGTGCTCGAACTCGCGCTTCCAGACGCCGCTCGTCCAGGCCGCCGTCTGCGGCGCACCCGCAGCGGACGACACCGGCTGACCGAGATAACCGACGCCGGCTCCGGCGTCGTCGTACTCGTCGAACCAGAGGCGGTTGGCCGTCGTTTCCTCGTCGTAGCTTCCGGCGTCCGCGAAGTAGTAGCCGTCGTTCATCAGCGCCGCGGTCAATCCGTAGCGCATGCCTTGCCACGCCGGTGATGACGACGACGGCGTGCTCCCCGAGAAGGCCGTCGGGTCGCTCCCCGTGGACGACACGTTTCCATGGCCGAAGACGAGGAGCTTGGGCGAGGCGAGACTCGCCATCGCGCTCTGGTAGTAGCTCTGCATCTCGGCTGCCCCCGCCCACGTGTCGACCGAGTAAGACTTGCCGATGGCGCCTTCGAACACGCCGCCCTGCAGGACGCCGTCGAGTCCCGCGACGCTCCACCCCGCGGCGACGGCTTGACCGATGCCGTCTCCCGAGTTGCCGATCTGGATGCCCGTCGGCCACACGCTCTTGAGGTAATCGAAGTACGCCTTCTCACCGGCCATGACGGCGGCTTGTGCGCCCGCGCTCTTCTGCGACTGGCTCGATCCCGTGCGGTTCCAGTCCCCGTCGACGTAGGGATCGACGAAGACGTTGTCGAGGAAGAACCCGTCCAGCGACGGCACCGCCGAGTACGCGGCGGACTGCCCCAGGTGATAGTAGTCGTTGACGTACTTGGCTCCCGACTCCATGGAGCCGAGCCCCGTCGCCGGGTCCTTGGGGGCGGCGGCGGTGAGGTTCATCAGACCCTTGTTCGTCGGGTCCTGCCAGTCGGGTGTCTTGGTGCCGCTGGTGCCCGCGTCGTAGAGCCACCAGTTCATCGAGTTCATCTTGTCCCAGAACGTCGGGCACCAAGAGCCGCTTCGGTCGAACGCCATCTCGTTGAGATTCACGTACTGAAAGATGCGCGTGTGCACCTTCGATTGAGCCTTCACTCCGGAGATGAACGTCTCCTTGTCGTTGGCCCTGCCGGTCTGCCAACCCTCCCAGTTCCCGCCGATGATCACGACGTGCACCTTGGCCGCGAAGGGCTCGAACGTGACCGCGTACTGTTGCGGCCCGCCGATGGAGATCATCCCGAGGTGGGGGAAGTCGTCGGCGCTGGCGGTGCCGCCGTCGTTGCCGCCGCTCGAAGAGGCGCTGCCCGAGGAGCTACCACCTCCCGAGGAGCTGGCGCTGCCGGACGAGCTGCCGCTTCCCGAGGAGGGGCCGCTTCCCGACGAGCCGCCGCTGCTGCTCGAGGAACCGCTGCTCCCACCATCCGCTCCGTCCATGCCGCTGCCCTGGGACGCCGTGCTGGAGTCGTTCGAGCACGCGGGGATCGCGAGCCCGAGTCCAGCGAGTGGGACGAGCACTGTCGTGACGAACGCTCTCATGTCGTTCGGATTGAACCGAGTGGAGGTCGCAGGCAAGACGAACCAAGGGCTCCCATTCACATTGGCGCCCAAGTCCACTCTTTTTGGCGCGCGGAGTCACCCGCGTGGATCCGCTCCGACCCAGGCGCTAGATCGTGTACCGATGAAATATCGACGACTGGGCGGGACCGGCCTGAACGTCTCGCGCATCTGCCTCGGGTGCATGAGCTACGGCGATCCGGACGCGAGCCTCGAAGGGGCGCCGTCGTGGAAGTGGGCGCTGCGCGAGGACGACGCGCGCCCCTTCTTCGAGCGGGCGCTCGCACTCGGCATCAACTTCTTCGACACGGCGAACATCTACTCGTTCGGCAAGAGCGAGGAGGTCACGGGGCGCGCGCTGAAGGCGCTCGCGCGACGTGAGGACGTCGTCATCGCCACCAAGGTCTGGGGCGCGATGCGGCCGGGGCCGAACGGGCGGGGGCTCTCGCGCAAGAACATCCTGCACGAGATCGACGCGAGCCTGCAGCGGCTGGGCACCGACTACGTGGACCTGTACCAGATCCATCGCTGGGACGACGCGACGCCCATCGAGGAGACGATGGAAGCTCTCCACGACGTCGTGAAGGCGGGGAAGGCCCGCTACCTCGGCGCGTCCTCCATGTGGGCCTGGCAGTTCGCCAAGGCGCAGCACGTCGCCGCCGCCAACGGGTGGACGCGGTTCGTCTCGATGCAGAACCACTACAACCTGCTGTACCGGGAAGAAGAGCGCGAGATGACCCCGCTCTGCCGCGATCAGGGGGTCGGGCTCATTCCGTGGAGTCCGCTCGCGCGCGGGCGGCTCGCACGACCTCGCGACGCGAAGACCGCGCGGACCGAGAGCGACGGGTTCGGGAAGCGTCTCTATGCCGCCATGGAGGAGGCCGACGAGCGCGTGCTCTCGGCGCTCGAGGCGGTCGCCAAGGAGCGGCAGCTCGCGCCTGCCCGCGTCGCGCTCGGATGGCTGCTGCAGAAGGAGGGCGTGACGTCGCCGATCGTGGGGGCCACGAAGATGCACCACCTCGAGGACGCGGTCGCGTCGCTCGACGTGACGCTGTCGCCCGAGGAGATGCGGAGCCTCGAGGCGCCGTACCTACCGCATCCCACGGCCGGCTTCTCCTGACGCGGTCCCGCGCCTCAGGGAGGGCTCGCGCCCATCCACACGATGGAAAGCCCGCCCGGCCGGACGAACGGGTCGCTCATGGGCGGGAGCTCCAGGTCGTTCTCCACGTTCCCGTGTATCACCGAGAGCCCTAGTCGGCGTCCGGCGTCGTCGCGTCGCCCGGGGGAATGAGGCTCACGTCGCCGTGCACGCCGCCGGACGTGTCGGGCCCCGCCTCGGGGCACTTGCTGTCGTCGACGGCGACGAAGTAGCCGCCGTCCGCGCACCCGTAGAAGTGGACGGCGCAGCCTGCGCCCGCGTCGAGCGTGCACGTCACCCCGGAGAAGCGCGCGCAGTCGATGTTGGGCGGCGTGCTGCACGGGTCGCCCGCCTCGGGGAACGGCACGACCGCCGGCTGGGACGTGCTGCACGCGGCGGCGGCGGTCGCCAGCGCCGCCAGGAGCCGGAGCATGTCCACTGCGCGCATCGTGACCGGCCCTAGACTGCAGCACGTCGCGCCCGTGCGCTAGTTCGCCGCCTGAGTGTGGACGTCCGAGTGACCACCAGCTCGGTCGGTCCGCCGCTTGCTCCAGATCGCGCGCATGGCTGCTTCCGAAGGCGACACCGTGTGGCTGAACAACGATGACGTGCTCGACGACGAGGATCCTCCGCCGACTCTTCGGGTTCCGCTCTACGCGTCAGTCGCGGTCGGGGAGGTGGTGAGCTCGCTGCCGGGCACGAACGATCCTCCACGCCGCCGCAGCAGTCGGCTCCGGCGTGCCCTCTTCTCGTGCGCGGTCGCGATCGTGTTCGAGCTGGGATGGTGGGGAGGAAGCCGGCTCGCTCCGCAGAGCGAGCTGCCGCTGGCGGGGACCAAGTGGGCGCCGATGCGGGTCATGCTGCTCAAGGCTCCACGCACCCTCGCGCCGCCGAAGGAGCCGCAGCCGCAGGCTCCGGTTCAGAAGCCGGCGGCGCCCAAGTTCGTCGGCTTTCTGGTTCCTACGCCGGCCACTTCCACGGCGACGACGGTGTACGACCCGAAGGGTCTCTGATCGCGTCGCGCCTGAAGAACTGCACGCGGCTGCCTGCGGAAGACGGCGGCTCGCCCTCGAACCGCTCGGCGTCCGGAGGCGGGCAGGGGATCGTCACGGGCGTGGGCGGGACGCGTGCGGCGACGGCGAGCGCTTCGGCGAACGTAGCCGCGTCCGGCGTGCGCTCGTCGCGATTGCGCGACAGACCGGCGTGCACGACCTCGCACAGCGCGGCCGGCACCCACGGAGCGACGACGGCGAGGGGCCGGGGATCCTCGCGCACGACGCGCATCATCACCTCCACGGGCGAGTCGCCCTCGTAGGGCGATTGGCCGCTGAGCGCTTCGTAGAGCGTCGCCGCGAGCGACCAGACGTCGGCGCGGCTGTCGAGGTCGGGCCGGCCCTGTGCCTGCTCGGGGGACATGTACTGCGGCGTGCCGAGGGTGATCCCCATCGCCGTGGCGAACTCTTCGTCGTCGACGACCATGTCGTCCGGCGTCCTGCGCTTGGAGACGCCGAAGTCGAGGATCTTGGCGACCCGAGCGCCGCCGTCGCGCTCGGCCAGGAAGATGTTGCCCGGCTTGAGGTCGCGATGGATGACGCCGGCGGTGTGCGCCTTGGCCAGACCTCGCGCCACCTGGTATCCGATGGCGGCCGCCGTCGTTGCGTCGAGACGCTGCTCACGCGCCAGCCGGGCCTCGAGGTCCTCGCCGACGAGGAACTCGGTGACGAGGTAGAGCCCGAGCTCGGCGTCCTGACCGGCGTCGAAGACCTGCACGATGTACTCGCTCTCGAGCATGCCGGTGGCGCGCATCTCCCGCCTGAATCGCGCTCTGAGCTCGTGGGACGACGTGAGCTCGTGCGGCATCACCTTGAGCGCCACGTGCTTACCGATGCCGACGTGCACCGCCTCGTAGACCTGGCCCATCGAGCCAGCGGCGATGAACCGCGCGATCCGATACTTGCTCGCGACGAGCCGGCCTTCGTGCATGGTGCTGTTCCCCGCGCGCGCGACCGGTCGCAACGGTCATGCCCGACGCGGCCCGCGTGGCATTCCCCCCCGGTCGCGCGAGTGACCGGGTTACGACGACTGCGTTCGACTACGTCCGCACCGTTCGGGAGGCCAGAGCAACTCGTCGATGCGCGATAGGTCCACGGGCTTTCGCAGGATCGCGTTCTCCGACCGAGGTCGAGAGGCGATCGTGGCAGCGGTCATGAAGACGATGCGTCGGGCCTGTGCAGGCGAGATGGCGGCGATGCGCTCGTACAGCTCGAGGCCGTCCATCTCGGGCATCTTCACGTCGAGCAAGATCGCGTCAAAGCGCTCGCCCGTATCGATTCTCGCCAGCGCCTCGTAGGGATCGACGGTGGCGAGGACCTCGACCTGGCCCACGAGCGCGACTTCGAGCGCCTCGAGGAGGAGCAGCTCGTCGTCCACGACGAGCAGTCGCGGCATGCTGGGGCGCACTTCGCTGTACGGCGCTCGATCGAGGTCGGTTCGGGGCATGGCCGCGCCTCCCGAGCACTCCCCATGCCCTCCCACGGTTCGCCCGCTGCGTGGAAGAGCACGCGAGGCAAGGCGTCCCGACGCGGCGTGCTTGCCGCCTCACTCGACGCCGCGCTCGCCCGGATGGACACGGACTCAGCGGGTCGTACGATCGCGCCAGCAGATGGTCGCGACGAAGACCCCGACGCCTCGAGAACGCTGGATGCTCAACGTGCTGAGTGCGAGCGTCTTCACGCTCGGCGGTGGCGCCATCGTCCTGCTCGAGACCTTCGGCTCCTCGAGCACCATCGGCATCAACGGCGCGCCCACGATTGCGTTCGGCTGGATTGGGCTCGCCGTGGGCGTCCCGTGGCTCTTCTTTGCGCTCATACGGCGGCGGCCACCCGCCTAGCGCTCACCGCGGTGCCTGCTTCTTCAGCGGCTGCTCCCGCTGCGCGTTCGGGTCCTCGCTCGAATCCGCGTCATCCGGCACGTCGGCCGCGCCCATCACCCGCACGCGCGGCTGCTCGGCCACGCGCGGCGCCGCGTCGGCGACGATCGCCGCGAGGTTCGCCACGATCGCCGCGAGCTCCGCTTCACGAGCCCGGAATCGCCGCACGTAAAGCGCTCGCGCGGCGAAGTAGGGAACGACGGCCCATGCCAAGAGCACGTACGGCACGATGGCGTGGGCGGCCTCGTGAGGAATGAAGGCGAGCACGGGCAGGACGAGCGCGAACCCGACGACCCACGCCAGCGGGAAGAGGCCCATGCGCGCCGATTCGAGGCTCTCCTCCACGCGAACGGCGACCCTACCGTCCGCGCTGGACTCCACGAGAGCGCGCGCGCGGCGGCCCCCGATCGCCGACGACGACCAGAC
>DATJYG010000695.1:0-12930 GCA_035499695.1 Polyangiaceae bacterium | reverse complement strand
GCTCGTCCTCGCGGGGACGTAGTGCGTTCCTGCAGGGACGAGGTTCGTCCGTGCGTGGACTCAGATGCCGGAGTTGAGCGGGTCGTACTTGTTGCCGCCGGACGTGAAGCCCTGGCTCTTGTACTTCGGCGACGAGTGATGGCCGCCGCCGGAGACCGCGCGGGCCTTCTGCTTCGCCTTGATCTTCGCGTCGAGCGCCTTGTCCGCGGCCGCGAGCTTCGCCTTCTGGTCGTCGGAGAAGCGATTGTCGGCGGTCGCCGTGGCCGTCGCCGTCACGGGCGGCGGAGGCACGGGCGCAGGCGGAGGCGGGGCAGCGGTGACGGGCGGGGGCGCCTGGATGGCGGCCGCCGCGACGTTCGGCGTCGAGTCGAGCGAGCTGCCGAGGTGCATTCGGTTGGCGCCGAGGATCCCGGCCGGGATCAACAGGACCGCAGCGGCGATGGCGATGCCGACGCCCTTGCGCGACTTCCTCGGAGTGAACTCCTCGTCGTCGCTGAGGTCGAAGCTCACCGGGCGCATGCTGTTCGGCACCGGCGCGTACGACATGACCGGCGCGAATGCGACCGGCGGTGGTGTCGCGGGCTGATCGAGACCGAGCAGCGTGCCGAGCCGGACCCAGTTCTCCTGGCCGGCCGGAAGCACCGTCACGTTCTCGTCGATGTGCCCCGCGTTGAACGCCTCGTCGAGTTGATCGAGCGTCATTCGATCCACGTCGCCGTCGGCCGTCTTGACGTACCAGAGGTCGTGATCACCGCTCATGGGCGAGAAGCTTGTCAAAGTCGACGAGGAATCGCACCTGAACATGGCGTGTCTTTCGAGTCTCACCCAGTGAGAGCCGATCGTTGCAGTGCGGCTGATATGGCCCGAATTCAGGGCTGGAACGGCACGACAAGCAGTTTTGCCCCCATGGAATCGGCCACATAGGCGTTGCCGCTCGCGTCGGCCACGGGGTTGCGCGCGCCGGCCGAGGTGGATCCCGCAGCCACCACCGTCAGCTGCCCCTTGTCGTCTGCGCGAGCGATCGTGACCGTCGCCGACTTGCCCGCGGCGACGAAGAGGAGCCGCTGAGGCTCGAGCCAGTCGATGTTGTCGACGCCCGCGCCCGTGTCGAGCTTGCCGATCTGCGCGCCGTCGTGAGTCGCGTCGAGCACCGCGATGTGGTCGGTGCACGCGACGTACACGAAGCCGTGCGCCGCGTCGGCGACGAGCCCGCGCGGACCGGCCTCGCCGCAATCGGGCGTCCACGTCGCCTTCGGCTTGTGCGACGCGACGTCGATCGCGACCGTCTTGTTCTTGTCCTCGAGGTTCGTGAAGAAGACGCCCTTGCCGTCGCTGGCGTAGCCCTCGGGATCGCCCTCGAGCTTGATGCTCGTCTTGACCTTGAGCGCGGCCGGCTTGGACGCGTCGAGCACGGTGATGGTCTGCGTGCGCGGCGTCGTCACCCACACTTCCTTCGCGGACGCGACGTACGCCACGCCGTCGGTGGGCGAGGGGAGCGTCACGCACTTGCCCGGCTTGAGGCTCGCGAGGTCGACGGGGCACACCTCGCTCGTCGCGCGGTTGCCCACGTAGGCGAAGCCGTCGCCGATCGAGACGGCGCTCGGGCCCATCGTGCGCTTCTTGCCCTTGTACTCGCGCTCGGCCGTCTTGAATCCGTCGACCCGCGTGAAGTTGCCCGAGGCGACGTCGTACACGTCGACGCTGCCGGTGTTGCCGACGGGCACCCAGACGCGGTTGTGCGCCGGCTCGTACGCGATGTAGTCGAGCGACGCGGGCGCGTCCGAGCCGGGGAGCGCGACTCCCTTGGCCACCATGAGCTGCGCCGGTCCCGCCGCTGCCGGGGCCCCTGCGTCGGCCGCCGCCGCAGTCGCCGGGCCCGACGTGGCCTCGGGCGGCGTGGTGCTAGCCGTCGCGGGAGGGGGCGGCGCGGGTGGAGGAGGCGGAGGCGTCCCGGTCTCGTCCCTCGCCGGGGAGGCGCCGCAAGCGATCGGCATCGAGAGGCACGAGAGGAGGAGCGAGCGCCGGATCATGGGCGCTGTCTCGCACGGAACCGCGGCGCTTGGCGAGCCCCCTTCGCACGTTTCGCGCTGCGACGAGCAGCGCGGGCAGCGCGACGACCGCGGTCGTCAGGCAAGCGATCTCACCGAGAACCGCCGTCAGGCCGAAGAGATACAGTGCGCGGTTCTTCGCGAGCAGCAGCGACGAGTAGCCGATGATCGTGGTCAGCGAGCACAGCCCCACGGCGGCGCCCGTCGAGCGCACGGCGCCGGTCACGTCGCTCCGGCCGTCTTGCTCGTAGCGCGTCATCACGTTGACCGAGTAATCGACCCCGATGCCGAACGTGATGGGGAAGGCGACGAAGTTGCAGAAGTTGACCTTCACGCCGAGCAGCATCGTCGCCCCGGCGAGCCAGAGCACGCCCACGACGAGCGAGCCCACGACGTAGAGCACCTCGCGCCGGACGCGCAGCACGAAGAGGACGATGAGCACGACGCCGACGAAGGACGCGATGCTCGCGATGGGCGCGTCGCGGCTGATCGACGCGATGATGTCGTCCGAGAGCGGGATGGATCCGGCGACGCGCCCACCCGTCGCGCGCAGCTTGCCGACGAAGTCGTGCATCACCTGCGCGACCCAGAGCTGGTCCGACGGGCGCGGGTAGACGAGCACGGTCTTTCCGACGGTGCCGTCGCGCTCGCGAAGACCCGTGAGGAAGGAGCGCGGCAGGTCCGCGAGGGTCACCGGCTTCAGGTCCTCGTCGCCGAGCAGGTCGTCGAGCTTCTTGCGCTTCGACTCGTCGACGAGCGAGCGGATCTTCGGCGTCAGCGCCTCGCGGATGCGAGCTGCGAGAGCGATCTTCGCGTCCTGGTCGGACGGCAGGACGTCGCTCACTCCGCGCACCGAGGCCACCAGGGGGCCGAGCGCGCCGTGGTCCACCTGATCGCGGATGGTTCGCGTGGCTGCCGATGCCTCCTCCGCCGAGTCGGTCATCACCACCGTCGGCGTCAGGTAACGCCCGAGCAGGTTGTCGACTCTCTTGCCCCAGTAGCCGTCCCCCGTCTCCCACGTGTCGACGCGGCGCAGCTTGGAGAAGTCGTGCTCGAGGCGCGTCGAGACGTCGAACCGCGAGACGGCGAGGGCCGACGCCACCGTGAGCCCGAGCGCGACGGCGACGACGGCCACCGGCCAGCGCTCCACGACCGCCACGACCCGCCCCATGATGCCGAGGCCCCGTCGCTGCGAGACGGCGCGCAGGACCAGCGCGTCGTCGCGGTCGATCCACTTGACCAGCGGAGGGATGAGCACGAACGCGGTGACCCACGACGCGACGAGCCCCGTGCCGCCGATGAACCCGAACTGCCGGAAGCCGCGGAACTCGGTGAGGATGAGCGACGCGTACGAGGCGGCCGCCGCGAGCGCCGCCGCCAGCGTGCCGAGCCGCGAGCCCCAGACCCCGATGGCCAGCGCGTCGTCGACGCCGAGCCCCATGCGGCGCGCCTCCCGGTAGCGCGCCAGCAGGACGATGCCGACGTTGATGCCGTTGCCCACGATGATCGACCCGAGGAACGCCGTGTTCGAGTTCAGGTCGGTCACGTTCGCGGGCGGCAGCGACGCGAGGCCGAACGCGTACACCGTCGCGAGGAGCAGCGGCGGGAAGAGCACCGCGATCGCTCGCCACCACCGGAAGTAGAGGACGATGACGGCGATCTCGAGCGCCACGACGATGATCGAGGACACCGAGAGGTCCGCTTCGAGGGCGTCCAGCTCTTCGACCGAGATGGCCACGTCGGAGCTGAACCCCATGCGCATGCCGCTCGCGTACGCGCCCGGGCCTCCGAGGGACTTCGCGTCGGCCTTCACGCGATCGAGCAGCGCACGCGCCTTGTCGGCGCCGGTGGTGAACTCGCCTGCCTCGACGAAGAGCAGCGTGAGGTGCTGCGCGCCGTCCGAGAAGCGGCCGCTCTCGTTCTTCTTGTCCGAGAGGCGCGCGTCGTACTTCTTCTCGATGTCCGAGAGGTCGAGCGACGGCGGCGCCTCGTCCTCGTCGAGCAGGGTGCCGCTCTCCTTCTCCACTTCGTAGTCGCGGCGGGCCTCGATGCGGCGGAGGATCTCGCCGAGGTCCGCCGTGTCCAGATAGAGCGGCGCGTGCCTCTCGACGAACCGGCGCTCCAGGTCGTTGCCCACGCGCACTTCGCGCACCATCTCGGGCGGGTAGCTGCGGATCCGGGCCGCGAGGTCGTCGATGAACCGCTCGCCTGCCGCGAGGTTCTCCGGCGTGCCCGTGTCGACGACGACGCCGAGGTACTGCATGCCGGGCAGGCGCGCGCGCATCTCGTCGAGGGCGCGCACGCTGGGCGACTCGCGCGGCAGGAGCTCTTCGAGGTCGCTCTTGAGGTGCTGGTAGAGCGATACGGTGCGCCACGTCGCCGGGATGGCCAGCAGCAGCGCGACGAGCCAGAGCAGCCGCCCGTTCCGCACCGTCCACGCGACGAAGCCGCGCATGGAGTCGGAGCGCCTCAGGCCGAAGCTGACGGAGCGACTACCGGCGGCCATGATGGCGGCGCGAGCTTAGCCGAAGGTGCGTTAGGATGCGCCGCCGTGCTCGAGGCGTCGAAGGAGCTGAAAGAGATCATCGGGGCTGCCGAGGAAGCGGGCGCGGGGCTCATCCGGCGGTTCGGCGCGCGCGAGAGGCTCGTCGTGGAGCTGAAGGGCCCTCAGGACTTCGTGTCCGAGGCCGACCGCGAGTCGGAGCGCACGCTGCAAACGAGGCTCCTGCGCGCCTTCCCGAGTCACGGGTTCGTCACGGAGGAGAGCCCTCCCACCGCGGCATCTGCCTCGTCGCGCTTCATCGTCGACCCGCTCGACGGCACGACCAACTTCGTGCACGGCATCCCGCACTTCGCGATCGCGGTCGCCCTCGAACGCGACGCGGAGATCGTCGCCGGCGTCGTCTACGACGTGCCGAAGCGCGAGATGTTCGTGGCCGAGCGCGGCCGCGGTGCCTGGCTCGGAGGAACGAGGTTGCAGGTCTCGACCGACCGCGAGCTCTCGCGGGCCCTCGTGGGCACCGGCATTCCGCACGCCAACGCGAAGGCGAGGCACGCGAAGTACCTCGCGATGCTCGCAGGGGCGATGAAGGAGGCCGCAGGCATCCGTCGATTCGCCGCGGCGGCGATCGATCTGGCCTACGTGGCCGCCGGCAGGTTCGCCGTCTTCTTCGAGATGGGCCTCTCGCCGTGGGACGTCGCGGCCGGATCGCTGCTCGTGCAGGAAGCTGGCGGTCGCGTGACCGAGCCGGACGGCGGAGAGGACTACATCGCTCGCGGCAACGTCCTCGCTACGAACGGGCACCTGCATCCGCGGATGATGAAGATGCTGGCGCGCGCGAGTCGGCCGGCCGCATCACCGAAGCCACAACGACGCACAACGCGGCGAGCGTGAGCTGCGCGATGCGCGCGACCAGGGCGATCGACAGCGCCCGCGCCGGCGCGTCGGCGAAGCCCAGGTCCCCCGCGAGCGCACGATAAGTGCCATCGACCACGCCGAGCTGGTTCGGCAGGAGGTCGCCCAGCGTGGCGCCGACGAGGTGGATGCCGTGCGCGATGACCGCGCCGTGCGGGACGGGAACGCCACCGACGGCGTAGAGGATGATCCCGTACTGCACGAGCTGGACGCCGCGGCTCGCCGACGACACGAGGAACGCGCGCCACGGGATGCTCCTGCGGAACGCCGGGTCGAGGGGCGGATGCTCGGAGGCCCGGGGCGCGAATCGCTTGCGCATCCTCTCGAGCCAGCGGCCGACCCGCGCGTCCCACAGGATCGCGAGCAGCGCCGTCGACACGATCGCCTGGAAGATCACGTTGCCGCCGAGGAGCAGCGCGAGCGGGTTGGCGAAGCCGAGGAACGTCGCGACGAGCGCCATCTCGACGAGAGACAGGAGCCCGTTGGCCGACAGATACGCCGCCTGCAGCTGGGTGCTCGCCGTGGCGGCCCTGGCGGCCCCGATGTGCGTCGACAGCAGCGCGGCGCGCGTCACCTCGCCGGCGGCGCGCCCGGCGGGGACCAGGATCATCATCGCGTACGCCGTGGCGGACGACCGCACCCACGTCGCCGCCGGCACGCTCTTGAAGTGCGCCCCCAGGATGACGCGCAGCGAGCCCACGTCGGCGACGAGCTGCACGACCTCGAGCGCCAGCACGACCGGCAGCCACGGTCCGGCTTGCAGCAGGACTTCCCAGACGCGCTCCGCCCCGACGCTCCGCACCAGGTAGCCGACGAGGAACAGCCCCGCGATGCCCAGCGCCGTGCGAAGGAGGAACGTGCGAAGCGCGCGGCCGCTCATTCAGCCGGTCGCGCGCGCCACGATGGCTTCGCGGTGATGCCAGACGCGGGCGAACGCCTCGGCGTAGCGGTCGACGACGCCGTCGTCCTGCGCGATGAGCGGGCACGACTGCGAGAAGAGCAGGAGCGATCCGTCGAGCAGCGCGCGCGTCCCGGGGTAGTGGCTCGGGTCGTAGTTCGAGGCGAGATCGGTGCCACCCTCGCGCACACGCGGGAAGCCGCCCGTCGCGTCGCGACGCTGGAACACCGTCTGCGCCGGGAGCGGCACGTTCTGCCAGAGGACCACCTCGACCCCCTCGGCGCGCAGCGCCGGGATCATCGCGTCGCGCAGGCGCGCAGGAGATACGGAGAGCCCCGCACGCGCCGGGTCCATGTGCACGCGGAACTTGTGGTGCACCGAGGTGCGCCCCGCGACGGGTCGCGGCGGCGTCACGCCGGGCAGCTCGGCGAGGGCGCGCGAGAGCCGCTCGGCGTTTCGCTGCACGCGCTCGGTCCACGCAGGCAGCTTCGCGAGCTGCGCGCGGGCGAAGGCCGCCATCATCTCGTTGCCGCGGTACATCGAGCCGAGGCGCTTGCTGTCGAGCGCGCGCGTCCCGTCGAGGGGACGCGTCGGGTCGAAGTCGGCAATCTCGGCGCGCCTCAGGTCTTGTCCGAAGTTGCGCACGGCGGCGGCTTCCTCGGCGAGCGCGTCGTCGTTCGTCACGAAGAGCCCACCCTCGCCGGCCGACAGGTTCTTGCTCGACTGCATCGAGAACCCGCCCGCCGCCCCGATGGCGCCGACGGGCTTGCCGCCGAACGTCGCGCCGTGCGCCTGCGCCGCATCTTCCACGACGACCAGGTCGTGCCGGCGCGCGACCTCGAGGATCGCGCCGAGGTCCGCCGCGCCGCCGTGCATGTGCACCGGCATGATCGCTCGCGTGCGCGCCGTCACCGCAGCTTCCGCCGCCGCCGGATCGAGACACCCCGTCGCCACGTCCACGTCGACGAACACTGGCACCGCACCCACCTGCGTCACCGCGAGCGGCGTCGCGACGAAGCTGTAGGCGGGCACGATCACCTCGTCGCCGGCCCGCACGCCCGCCGCCGCGAGCGCCACGACCAGCGCGCTCGTCCCGCAGTGCGTGAGCAGACAATGCTTCGCCCCGACGTACGCCGCGAACTCATGCTCGAGCGCCACGGACTCGGGCGCGAAGGGCCCGGACAAGATCCCGCGGTCGAGCACGCGCGCGACGGCCGCGCGCTCCTCGTCGGCGACGAGGGGCCACACCCTGTGCGCCTCGCGCGTCAGGACCGGCGTGCCGCCGAACAACGCGAGCGCGCCGGTACCCGACGCGGGCGTCACGGAGCGGGCTCCGCGTGCGCCTTGACGCCGTTGGTGTGCACGGCGTGCTTGCTCGCGTGCAGCCTCGCCCAGTCGAGTAGCAGCTTCTCCTGCTTGAACAGGTCGTGCACCGGCGTCTCGCCGGGCATGCCGTACGGCGACTTGAAGAAGATGGAGAGCTGCCGCTGGATCCCGCGCTCGCCGACGCGCTTGGCCACGTCGAGCAGACGCACGAGGTCGATGACGAGCGGCGCCGCGAGCGCCGAGTCCTGGCAGAGGAAGTTGACCTTGATCTGCATCGGCACGCCGGCGAAGCCCACGATGTCGATGTTGTCCCAGGCCTCCTTCGAGTCGCCGCGCGGCTTGTAGTAGTGGATGTGCACCTGGTGGTTCTCGACGTGGTAGCCCACGATCGAGTCGAGCACCTGGCTCTTGCTGAGCACCTTGGTCTTGTTCGACCCGGGCGCCTCGAGCACCATCCCGTCGCCGTTGCCGAGGAAGTTCGTCGAGTACCACCCCTCGATGAGGAGTCGCCTCGCGCGGAACATCGACGCGAGCGCCGTCTTGAGCAGCGTCTGCCCCGTCTTGCCGTCCATGCCGGCGTACGGGTTGCCCAGCTCCTCGGAGTGCTGCGAGAGCGCGGGCACGTTGGTGAGGCTGGGCGTGAAGTTGCAGTACGGCGCGCGCTGCCGGTTGGCGACGTAGAAGTACCGCATGGCCGGCGAGATGGCCGGGTCGCTCGCGTCGAGCCCCGCCTCGAAGGCCCGCAGCGTCTGGTGCACGGGCTGCACCTCGAGGAACCGCTCCGTCGACGCGAGGTTGACGACCACGATGCGATCGAGCCCGTACTGCCGGCGGAACGCCTCGAGGTTGCGCTCGAGGATCGCCACCTCTTCACGGTGGCCGCCCGCGTGCACCACGTTCTTGCCCTGCAGCTTCTCGACGTACTCGGGCGAGAACACCGCGGGCCACGGCTGGATCTTCTCCAGCTCGGTGCGCACCATCTCGAGCAGGTGCGGCGGCAGCACCTTGTGGTGCAGGGCGCCCTCGTAGACGTTCGCGAACTGAAGGTCCCATCCGGCGAAGACCAGGCTGTCGAGCGGAGCGAAGTCGAGCAGCTCCGTCAGCGACTCGGCGATGCGCGCGTCGGTCCGCTCGGTGACCATGCCGACGCGCGGGACGATGCCCCGCTTCATCAGCTCGACCCCGGCGATGACCGTGGACGCGACTGCGCCGTTGATTCCTACGATGGCCACTCCGATCCGATTCATGACGAGCCTTTCGCGTATTTCAAAAGCGACTGCTTCTTCGTGTCGTCGATGATGCGAGGGAACTTCCCCTGGACGTTGCCGCGCGTGACTTCCTCGAGGAAGGCGCGCGAGCCCCCGGACCGGAGCTCGACCACGCGCGGCGGAAGGATGGCGACGTCTCCCGAGCGGTGCTCGCGGTAGACGCGGTTCTGGGCACACATGCCGGTGTCGAACGCGGCGGTGAAGGCCGCGAGGTCGGCGGGGGCGGCGCCCTCCTGGAACTCGACGAAGAGGGCGTAGCGGCTCTTGGCCGTGCCGGCGACGCCGACGTCTGCTGCGGCGCCGAAGTCCACCGTACGGCTGGGGACCGCCGAGAGTGCGTGCTCGACGGCGCGCTCGATCTCGACGTGGGTCGTCAGCTCCTGGGTGACCGACAGACAACCAGAGAGCCTGCCCATGAATTCCATGCGCAGCGGGCGCGTCTGCGGGAACCGCACGATGTCCCCGAGCGTGTATGCGTAGAGGCCGGACACGGTCGTCGGCACGATCGCATAGGGTCGATCGCGCTCCACCGCCCAGATGGGGACGCGCGTCAGCCCGCCCGGCGAGGGCCGAGACAGTGCGTTCGGCATCTCCTCGACGGGCACGAACTCGAAGAAGGTCCCGCGGTGCGGCAGCACGAGCATCCCTCGCGCCCCGCTGAAGTCGGACGCCGCATACACGCCGCCCTCGGTGGCGTTGTACGTGTCGACGAGCGTCACCTCGTGCCCGACCATCTCGCGGATGATCGGCAGGTACGGCCCGGCCGACACGCCGCCGCCGATGAGGACGCGCAGGTTCGGCCAGACGTCGGCGACGCAGCGAGCCGGGTGCCCGCGGCGCTTCGCCTCGGCGAGCACCTTGTCGAAGAGCAGCGTGAACCAGCACGTCGTGCCCGTGACGGCGGCGACGTTCCAGTCGAAGTACTTCTTCGCGACGACCTCCAGCTTCTCCTCGTAGCTGGCGATGCGCTTCACCTCGTCGTCGGGCAGGTAGCAGGGACGCGCGATGGCGGGCATCTGCGTCGACATGAGCGCCGGGTTGCTCGTGATGAGCACCGGCCCCTCCTCGCGCATCGTGATCGGCGGGAACAGGCCGAGCGTGAAGCCGCCGCCGAACATTTCCGCGTTGCCCGACGAGTCGAGGTACCGCATCACGGTGTCCGTCCCGGCGCGCTGCTGCTGCTTCACCTGACGCATCGTGATGGGGAGGAACTTGGGCTTGCCGTGGTTCGAGCTCCCGCTGCTGTTGCCGAACCACCGGACGAACTCGGGGACGAGCAGGTTCTGCTCGCCCTTGCGCATCCGGTCGATGAAGGGAGAGAACGAGTCGTAGTCCCCCACGGGGACCTGCTTCACGTAGTCTTCGTAGCTCCTGATGCCCGCGAATCCGTGGGCCCGCCCGAACTCGGTGTCCTTCGCGTGATCGAGCAGTGCCAGAAGCTGCGACTCCTGCACGCGCCTCACGTCGCGGAGGGCGCGATCCCAAGCGGCGACGGAGAAGCGAGACGCGCGCTGCAGCACTGCACCGACGAGCGCGGGATACGGAGCGCGCCGCAGCTCGCGCGCGCGTGCATCGCGAGCGATGGGGCGCACGACCCCGCTACCGCCGCGGGAGAAATCCCGGACGGAGGGCGCAGCCTGCGGAACCTCGCTCATCTCGGGTGTCGTCATACTGTCACCAGGCATAGTTTCTCAAGAGCGGATGCGCTCGCCCTCGCTGCGCCTTCTCCTGGCCGACCGCGGTCGTTCACGCCACCGCCACGTTTGTGCGTCGCGCTCTTCGCACTGTGCCTCCCATTCACGGCGCGGAACGTGCGAGCAGAAGACGCGCACCCGGTCCCGGACGTGCCGGTGGTGCCGCTCGTACCCCCTCACGAGCACACCGAGGAGGAGAAGAAGCTCGAACCGCGCCGCTACGAGCTCGCGGGCTTCCCCATCGTGGGCGGCAACAGCGACATCGGTTTCCAGTTCGGCGGGGCGGCGACCTGGACGCGCTTCTACGACGAGTCGTTCCCGTACCTGTGGAACGTCGACCTGCTGCTCTCGGCGAGCCTCAAGGACGACACCGAGGGCCTGCGCCTGGTCCAACAGAGCCACGTGCTGCGCCTCGACTATCCGGCGTGGCTCGGGGGCAGAGCGCGCCTCGACGCGCGCGCGAGCTTCCAGCGGACGATCAACGCCGGCTACTACGGCATCGGCGACGCGACGTCGGCGGCGCTCCCGCCCGGGGCAAACGGTCCCGGGACGCTCTACGAGTACACGCAGCTCGAGGGGCGCGAGAGGAACATCGTGCGCGTGCACACCGGGACGCCGTTCGACCTCGCGGTCGGGACCAACCTGCGCATCGAGGCGCCCTCGGTCTACGAGGGGTCGCGGCTCGCGCAGGACGTGGCGGCGGGCGAGGCGCCTGGGCGCCCGGCCGTCGTGGGCACGCAGGAGATGGTGCTCGGGGGCCTCGCCGCGGGGTTCTTCCTCGATACGCGCGACAGCGAGTTCATCACGAGGCGCGGGGTCTTCTACCAGGTGGGCGTCGCCGGGACGGCCGGCACCGCGGAGAGCGTGGGCTACGGCGAGGTGAGCGCGGTGCTCGCTCACTACGCGCCGCTACCCGGGCCCTTCATCTTCGCGTCGCGCTTCCTCGCCAGCTTCCAGTTCGGGCGCGTGCCCTTCTACGACCTGTTCCAGGGGGGCGTCTTCGAGCCGCAGTTCCTCTTCGGCGGCGAGCAAGGCGTGCGCGGCGTGCCGAACGGGCGCTACGCGGGACGCGTGAAGATGGTGAGCAACACCGAGCTTCGCGCGACGCCGTTCCCACGGTTCACGCTCCTCGGGCAGCGGCTGCGCATCGGCACCACCGTGTTCTTCGACGCGGGTCGCGTGTGGAGCGACTACGCGGTGATCTCGGCCGCAGACGGCGACGCTGCGGGCATCAAGTACGGCGTTGGCGGTGGGCTCTTCCTGCAGTGGGGAGAGGCCGCCATCTTCCGCATCGAGGCGGCTTACTCACCCGACGCCGTCGCGGAGAATCCCGGCCTTCCCGTGGGCATCTACGTGTCCGACGGATTGATGTTCTAGAGGCGGAGAACCTCATTTCCCTCTGTAATTTCGGCCCGCGAGCAGGTATTCACAGCCGTCATGCGCAGCCAGACCAGCTTGTCTCTCGGGTCCCTCGTCCTTCTCGCCGCGATGCCCCTCGCGTGGCTCGCTTGCGGCGGCGGCAAGCCGCCGGAGACGCCGGCCGACGAGAGCAGCTCGGAAAACAGCGAGGGCAGCGGCAGCAGCGCCAGCGACTCCAGCTCGGCCGCGCCGTCCGATTCGAGCGCTCCCGCGAGCAGCGCGGCTGGTGGCGGCGACATGTCGCCGGACAACTCGGCCCCCGGCTCGTCCGGCGCGTCTGCAGCGGCGTCGCCGCCCCCGGCGCCCGCGTTCGGCGACAGCGACTGCGGCAAGTGCGTCGACAAGACGTGCGCGAAGCCGCTCGCCGCGTGCGGCAAGAACCCCGACTGCCAGAGCGTGGTGGACGCGATCCACTCGTGCGGCTCGGACAAGGGCGCGAGCGCGTGCATCGGCTCGGGCTCCACGCCCACGGGCGCAAAGCCCAAGAAGCTCCTCGGCGCCTACGCGAAGTGCGCGACGAAGGCATCGAGCGGCAAGGCGTGCAAGGCGAGCTGCCAGTAGTTCGCCTGCGAGGGGAGCAGTGCCCCCTCTGCACGATCAGGATGGGGTCGAGCCTGCACGGGTCGACACGGGGACCTCGGGTCAGTCGCTGCAAGAGGGCATCGATGCCCCTCGTGGAGGAACTGGATCCCGCCGAGGTGTGACGCGAAGAGAGCCGGACCCCGACCGCAAGGATCCCGGGAGGAAGGCACCTCCTTCGAAAGGGGCATCGATGCCCTCCCCCGAGAATCGACTTGGGGGTCGACACCGGAGGGCCTCGGTGTCGAAGATCATCTGTTGCTCGACGGAGGGCATCGGTGCC
>DATJYG010000694.1:0-14698 GCA_035499695.1 Polyangiaceae bacterium | reverse complement strand
GATGCCGCCGCCCGTGAAGCTGGCCGCCGACAGCGTCCGCGACCTGGCAGACATGGCGGGCGACGACGACGACGACGACAACGGAAACGGCGGCTCCAAGCCGGCAGAGGCCGCGCCCGCCGCGGAGGAGTGAGCCATGGGCGCGTCAGTAGGAGCGGCCAAGGGTAGGCGCCGGGGCGGCGCGATCACCGGCATCAACGTGACGCCGATGGTCGACATCATGCTCGTTCTCCTGGTCATCATGATGGTCTCGTCCATCTACATCGTCTCGCGCGCGCTCAAGGTGGAGCTGCCCAAGAGCGCGTCGTCGGACGAGTCGTCGCAGTCGCCGCTCACGGTGACGCTGACGAAGGACGACCAGGTGTTCCTCAACGGGGAGCTCATCAAGGGCGGGGACGCCGAGCTCACGGCGCGCTTCCAGCGCGCGAAGGCCGGCAACTCCGACACCAATCTCGTCGTCAGCGCGGACGGCAAGGCGCTGCACGGATGGGTCGTGCACATCGTCGACCTGGCCAAGCAGCAGGGCATCGTCAAGTTCGCCATCAACGTGCAGAGTGAGCAGTAAACCGCATCGCTCCATTGCGTTCTGGATCTACGTCGGGAGCGTGGGATTCCACGTCGTGCTCGGCGCGGTGACGCTCGCCCTGCCGCGGCCCAAGACGAACGAGATCGTCGCGATCCAGCTCGCCGAAGCGAAGAAGAAGGCCCAGCCCAAGCCCCCGCCGCCTCCGGCTCCACCTCCCCCGCCGCCCGAGAAACCGAAGCCGAAGCCCGCGGCGCAGACGCACCAGGAGCAGGCGAAGGCGGCGCCGCAGACGACGAAGGCCGAGGCGCTGCCGCCCGTGCCGGTGGGAGCCGACGGCTTCGCGGACCTCGGGCTCTCGCTCGGAAACAGTGACGGACCGGGCATCCCCATTCCGACCGGCCCGGGCGCAGGCGCCGCCTCGGACCCGGCCGCGGCTGCAAACGCGGCGAAGACCAAGCCCGTGGCGACGCACAAGGTCGAGCAGCTCGCGGTCGCGCAGGGAGCGGAGGTCTGCAACGAGCCGGTGGTCAAGCCGAAGCGCCAGGGCTTCGTCGTGCCGAAGTACACGATGGAGGCGCGGCAGGCCGAGATCGAGGGCGTGGTGCGCGTCGAGGTCACCGTCGACGAGAGTGGGCACGTGATCCGCGCGCGCTTGCTCAGCGGGCTCGGTTACGGACTCGACGACTCGGCCCTCCAGGCCGCGAAGCAGATGACGTTCACGCCGGCGACGCAGTGTGGGAAGCCCGTCGTCGGCACAGCAGTCGTGCCGTTCAACTTCCAGCTGACATGAACCGGCGCCGCAGGCTTCTCGCGGGGGGCCTCGCAGCGGGCCTGTGTGCGTCCTGGTGCGCGCCGGCTTTCGCGCAGGATCAAGGCGGCGGCGACGAGCAGCCGGCGCAGCGCACCATCGTGCCGCCGAAGCTCGTGAAGTTCGTCGAGGCCGAGTTCCCGCAGAGCGAGGCGGCCGCGGGCAAGGGCGCGACGGTCGTCCTGCAGATCGCCATCGACGCGTCGGGCGCGGTGGCGGACGTGAAGGTGCTCGAGTCTGCCGGGGCGGCCTTCGACACGTCGGCGGTGGCGGCGGCCAAGCAGTTCGTGTTCACGCCGGCGCTCGTCGACGGCAAGCCGATCCCGGTCAAGATCACGTACAAGTACGTCTTCACCTTCACCCAGAAGATGGTGAAGAAGACGACCGCCGACTTCGAGGGCGTCGTGCGGGACCGGCGCACCAAGCAGCCGCTCTCCGGCGTGCGCGTCGCCGTCGACACCGGGCAGAGCGCCGTCACCGACGAGCAGGGTCACTTCAAGATCGACGACATCGCGGTGGGCGAGCACGGCGTCACGCTCTCCGGCGAGAAGCTCACGAGCGTCGGGACGACCGAGACGTTCGAGGCGTCGAAGAAGATCGACGCGGTCTACGAGGTCGAGCCGAAGAAGGAGAAGACCGGGAACCCCGACGAGGAAGAGGAGATCGTCGTCACCGCGCCGCGCATCAAGAAGCAGGTCATCTCCACCGAGGTGAAGGCCGAGCAGGCGGTGCGCGTGCCCGGCACGCAGGGCGACGTCCTCAAGGTGGTCGAGAACCTCCCGGGTGTCGCGCGCGCCGCCGCCGGATCAGGCGCACTCGCGGTGTGGGGCTCGGCGCCGCAGGACACGCGCGTCTACGTCGACGGCATCCACGTGCCGCGCCTGTTCCACGACGGCGGCTACCGGTCGATCATCAACTCGGACTTCGTGAAGAGCGTCGAGCTCGTGCCGGGCGCCTACGGGGCGAGCTACGGGCGCGGGCTGGGCGGGCTCGTGACGGTGTCGCTCAAGCCGCTCGACGAGGACGGCGTGCACGGTTCGGTCTCGGGGGACACGATCGACGCGTCGGCGTCGGTCCGCGCCAAGGTCGCGGACAAGTGGCACGTCGCGATCGCCGCGCGCAAGAGCTACCTCGACTCGACGACGTCCCTCGTCACGTCGCAGAACGTCGGCGAGTACATCCCCATCCCTCGGTTCTGGGACGGGCAGGCGCGCCTCGTCTACGACGTGGGCCCGCACGAGACCCTGGAGCTCGGCGGCCTCGTGTCGTCGGACAAGACGACGCGCCAGCTGCCGAACGCCGACCCGTCGCTCGCCACCAGCCAGACGACGACGACGGACTTCAACCGCATCTACCTCCGCTACGTGAAGCACCTGAAGGAAGGCGGGGTCGTCGAGGTCGTGCCCTCCTACGGCAAGGACTCCACGTCGCTGCTCAACGTCTACGGCTCCACGCCGACGAACGTGACGAACGACTCGGACGTCTTCGGTCTGCGCGCGAGCTGGCACGGGCCCCTGATGAAGCACTTCGACGCGGCCTTCGGCGTCGACGGCGAGCTCTACTCGTCGACGCTGCACCGGTCGGGGTCCATCGGCGCGCCGCCGCGCGAGGGCGACATCTACGTCTTCGGCGAGGCGCCGCCGCCGCAGATCAACTCGGACGACTGGAAGACGGTGATCGGCAGCGTCGCGCCCTTCGCCGAGGGCGACCTCGCGCTGCTCGACGACCGGCTGCACATCATCCCCGGCGCGCGCCTCGACCCGCTCATCACGATGACGAACAAGGTGGCCCCGCCCCAGCCGGGCAACCCGAACATCGCCTACCAGCGCGAGGAGTCCGTGATCGAGCCGCGCCTCGCGGTGCGCTACGCCTTCACGCCGCGCATCTCGGCGAAGGTCGCCTACGGCGAGTACCACCAGACGCCGCTGGCCGAGGAGATGTCGGCCGTCTTCGGCAATCCGACGCTCGCCCTCTCCTACTCGCAGCACGAGCTCATCGGCACCAACTTCCAGCTCACGCAGCTGCTCTCGATCGAGACGACCGCCTTCTATCGCACGATGAACAACCTCGTCGTGCGCACCGAGAACCCCAACCCGGTCGTCGGCCACGCGCTCGACCAGATCGGCATCGGCCGCGCCTACGGCGTGCAGTTCCTGCTGCGCCAGGACAAGGGCAACGGGCGCTTCTTCGGCTGGATCAGCTACACCATCAGCCGCAGCGAGCGGCAGGACGCGCCGAACCTGCCCTGGCGCCTCTTCGACTACGACCAGACGCACGTGTTCACGGCGCTCGGGTCGTACGACCTCGGGCTCGGCTTCGAGGTCGGCGCGCGCTTCCGCTTCGCCAGCGGCTATCCGCGCACGCCGGTGACGGGCGCCTACTACGACGTCGTGACCGACACGTACGAGCCCATCTTCGGCTTCCACAACTCGATCCGCATCCCGTCCTTCTATTCGGTCGACGTGCGCTTCGCGAAGCACTTCAGGATCGGGAGCACGTCGGCCGAGGTCTACCTCGACGTGCAGAACGTGACCGACCACACGAACGACGAGGAGATCGTCTACAACCCGAACTACACCCAGCGCGGGTACATCACGGGGTTCCCCATCCTGCCCGTCGTGGGAGCGAGGTGGGCATGGTGAGGCCGGTTCTCGCGTCTGCGCTGGGGCTCGTGGCGCTCGCGGTCGCGTGCGCGCCGACGCTGCCCGACAACGTGCCCATCGTGACGTCGCCGCGCGTGCTCGCCGTCCAGGCCTCGCCGCCGGAGGCGAAGCCGAAGACGACCACGACGTTCACGGCGCTCGTCGTGGACGACAAGGGGAACGTCACGACCCCGAAGACGACCTGGGAGTTCTGCAACGCGCGCAACACCCTCGCGAACCTCGGTGTGGTGAGCAACGAGTGCTACGTCGAGGGCGACCCGAACCTGAGTCCCATCGGCGAGGGCGGGGCCGCCACCGCGGCGCTGCCGGACATCGCGTGCCGCCAGTTCGGACCGGACGTGCCCGTGCCGGTCATGGGGCAGCCGCCCGGAAGGCCGGTCGACCCGGACACGACCGGCGGTTACTACCAGCCCGTCAGCGTGTTCCTCGGCGGCGTCGCGTCGATCTACCGGGCGCGCCTGTCGTGCGGCGTCGCGGGCGCCGGGCCGGATCAGGCCGCGGCGTACAACAGCCGCTACCGCGCAAACGTGAACCCGGAGGTCGCGTCGCTCTCGGCGGGCGGAACGGCGTGGGCCGCCGACACGACGGGCAAGAGCAACACGGTGCGCGCGGGCCACAAGGTGGAGCTCGAGGTCGCCTGGCCCACCTGCCCGCTCGTCGACAAGTGCGGCGACGGCGTCTGCGGAGCCGACGAGACGAAGTCCGAATGCCCGGCGGACTGCACGAACCCCAAGGGATGCGCCGGCGCCGAGCGCTTCGTGAACTTCGACCTCGTGAGCCAGCAGGTCGTCGACGCGCGCGAGGGCATCCACGTCTCCTGGTTCGCCACCGGCGGCAGCTTCGACCTCGACCGCACGGGCAGCGGCGCCACTGACACGACCACGAACAGCCAGAACGGCTGGACCCCGCCCGCGCAGAAAGGACCGGCCCACGTGTGGGTCGTCCTTCACGACGACCGCGGGGGCGTCGGCTGGGCGGGCTACGCCGTCCAGGTCGAGTGAGCGCAATAGACGGAACGAACCGGGTAAGCTGCAGGCACGAGGCGAGGGGTTTCCGTGCCGCAAGAACGCGACTCCGAGCCGCCGCCGACGCGAAGGGCCTCCCCCCTTCCCGAGCCCGACGCCGTACCTCGGCTCCTGCTCGAGGTGGAAGAGCTGCAGTGGATCGCCATCGAAGGGAATGCGGCGCGACTGGCGGCGCTGGTGAACGGTACGCGCACCGTGCGCGAGCTGGCGGATCTGTGCGGGTTGGAGCTACCCGCCGCGCAGCTGATCCTGTCCGGCTTGCGGGACCGCCACGTCGTCGCCCTGTGACGTGGCCGGAGGGAGCAATCGAGGCGCTGCGGTCCATGGGGTAATGGAAACACCCATGAAGATCGCCCTGCCCTGCGCCAGCCTCCTCGCCGTCATCGCCTGCCTCCTCGCCGGGTGCGTCATGTCGAGCGAGCCGGATCCCCAGCCCGCAGCCCCGTCCCCCCAGGCGAAAGCCTCTGCCAGCTCGGGGGTGCACACGGACGGCATCAGCACGTCGCCGAGCTTGGGTTGCGACGACCCCGCGACTTGCCAGCGCTGACCGACGCGCCGCTCCTTCCACGCGAGCGCGCTCGCACCTCAGTGCCCGTAGTCGGCCCACGCGGCGAGCACGTCGCGCCGCGCGCTTCGCGCGAGCACGCCCGGAGACGGCAGTCCCGCTTCCGCGAAAGCGTGACAGAGCCCCGTCGGCGATCGGAACCCGCTGAGGCGCGCGACGAGCTCGGTGGTCGCGCCCGGCGCTGCGAGCAAGCGAATCGCCGTCAGCACCCGCGTCTGGTGCAGCGCCGATCTCCAGTGCGTCCACGAGAGGTTGTACTCGTCGGCCATCGCTCTCAGCCGCCGGTTGACCGTGCGCTGCGGGAGCCCGAGCGCGTCGCTCACCTCCTCGATCGCCGGGAGCCCCTCGAGATGCGAGAGCGAGGTCGTGACGGCATCGGCGAGCGCTTGCTGCTCGGGCTGGGCCGCGCCGTGCTCGACGTCGCCGCGCGTCAGCCGCTCGAGGGGCACGCCTACCGAGCGCACGATGTCGAGAAGCGTCACCATGGTGTCCACGGACGCGTCGCGATCGAACGTCCGGGCCAGCGCCGCGATACGCTCGTGATCGCGCGGACCGAGCCGCGCGAGCTCGAACCGGCCCGCCTCGGGTGCGCCCCCGAAGACGGGGTTCCACTCGAGGACGAGGACTTCGGACGTCACCCCGCCGTGCGCCTCGGTTCCCGATAGGGCGTCGAGCACCAGGTCCCCTGGCTCGAGAAATGCGCGGCGTCCGCCCTCCTCGAAGCGCGCGCCTCCCTCGAGCACGAGCGTGAGGGCGATCCGCCCATGGAACTCGAGGAACGGCGCCGCCAGTGCGAGCAGCCGGTAATCGCTGACGACGTTTCGACCGCGATGCACCGCCACGCGGAGATCCGGCGTCCGCAGCTCGACTGCGACGTGCGAGGCGTCGAGCTCGCGAGGGCCAAGACGTCGGATCTCGCGGAGCACGCTTCGAGCGTACCGAGATGAAAGGTCGAATACGTCACTGCGATCTTGTTCACCCATGAATTCCTGTGCCGCCATCGTCCCGTCACGAACGGATCAGAGGATGCAAGCGTGCGGGACACAAAAGGCCGCATCCGGATCGCAGCGACGATCGTCGGGTGCCTCGTCGCCGCAACACTCCTCGCGAGGGTCGTTGCCCACGCCGACCCGGAAGCCACCTGGCGCGCCCTGACGGGCGCCGGGCCCTACGTCCTCTTCGGCCTCGTCCCCTTCGCGATCGGAATGACCTTCGACGCCTGGGGACAGGTCGTCCTCCTGAAGGCACTCGGGCACCGCACGACCATCGCCCAGCTGCTCCCGGTTCGCTTCGCCAGCGAAGCACTGCACGTGACGGTCCCGGCCGGGTTCGTCGCCGCGGACACGGCGACCACGATCATGCTGCGCGACCGCTGCGACGTGCCGCTTCGTGACGGGGTCGTGGCGTCCATCGCACGGAAGTGGCTCGTGATGCGCTCGCACACCGGGTACATCGCGGTCGGCGCGATCGTGGGGTTCCCGGCGCTCGCGGTGGTGTCGCAGAAGTGGTTCGGGAGCAGCTGGGCGCTCCCGTGGATCGTTCTCGCGTCGGCGAGCGTGCCTCTGGCCCTCTCCAGCGGGGTGGCCGCAGGACTGCTGGGGCGGTCGACGTTCTCGCGCCTGCACGGTGTGCTGACACGCTTGCCGTGGCCGTGGCTCCGGCGCTGGCTCGACGCCCATCATCGCGAGGCATCGGCGACGGACAGCCAGGTGCTCCGCCTGCGTGCGTCACGGAGCGCGACCTGGCTGGCGAGCCTCGCCTTCCTCGGCGCCTGGTGCTTCGAGGCGTTCGAGTCGGTGCTCCTGCTTCGTCTGGCAGGCGCCGACGTCGGTATCGGGCCAGTCTTTGCCGTCGAGGCGGCGCTGTCACTCGTCCGATCCGCGGTCGTCATCGCGCCGTCGGGCCTCGGGGTCGTCGACCTCGGCTACGCGACGGTGCTGCCGATGCTCGGCGCCGACGCGGGCGCGGCGCCGGCGTTCGTGTTGCTCAAGCGCGCAAAGGAGGTTGTATGGGTCCTCTTCGGCTACGCGCTCGTCTATCGCTCGTCGGGCGCGCAGGTTGCCCGCGCTGCGAGGACCGGCGCTCAGGTCGCTCGCCACTCGAGCAGCGTCGCGTAGTTTCGGCTGCGAGGATCGGCGAGGTAGCCGTCGAGGATCCCGCGCACCGTGAATCCGGCCTTGAGCTGCGAGCCGAGAACGCGGTCACGGAGCTCGCCGCGGATGACCCGATCGACGTACCCCTGGGGCGACATGCGGTCGGCGTGCTCGTGGTAGCCCCAGAGCCGGCCGCCGGCGACGACGCGCTTCAGACCGAGCTGCACGCAGAGGTCCCGCAGTGCCGCGTAGAGCGTCTCACCCACTCCCCTGCCCCAGCCCGCCGGGTCGACGTAGATGTCCGCCAGGTAGAGCGTGTCGCCGCCGGGGTCGTGGCTGGCGAAGGTGCCTTCGTCGGTGATCTCGAGCCAGGTGTGCTGCGCGAGCGGATCGCGGTCGCGCGCGACGATGAACGTCGAGATTGCTCCGATCGGCGCGCCATTCAGCTCGGCGACGACCTGACCCTCCGGGAAGCGTGCGATGTGCAGCCGGAGCTGCGCGGCGCTCCACACGACGTTCTCCTCGACGAGCTCCGGGTAGGCCGCGTGGTTCATCGCCTCGAGACGCGGGACGTCGTCGAGGGTGGCTCGGCGGACGGGGACGCTGGGACGGGGAACTGCGAGAGCCATGGGGGTGACTCCAGGGTTGCCATCTGGTGTCGGGCCGCAAGCGCGACCGTATCAAGTCACCGAGAGTTCACGGGAAGTTCAGTGCTGCGCACCAAGTGCGCGTTCTGGGGCGTCCTGGCCGCTCTGGGGCTCGTGTCGACGCAGGCCGGCGGAGACGCCACCCACGACGTTCCCTCGGCGTTCTACGTGTCCAAGAGCGAGAACCGCAACCAGGTGCACTACGCCGTGCGCCTCGACGATCAGTGCGCGCCGGCGGGCACGGCGCCGGTGCAGCCGTACTGGAGGATGCTGGAGCACGACGCCCACGCCACCGAGCCGCTGCTCTCGCGCGAGGTGCCGGCCTACGGGATCGCCGAGCAGAGCATCGTGTCGCGCGGAGAGCGTGGCGGGGTCGTGCGCGTCGTGCTGCGTGCGCTCCCGTCGCGGCCTCTGCTCCTGACGACCTTCGCGAGCGGGCAGTCGTGCGCGGCGAGCGCGTCCCTGGTCATCGGCGGCACGCCGGCGACGCTGACGAACATCCACGTGCAGCTCAAGTGGCCCTGGGGAGTCGCCTACCTGCTCGTGAGCGGCCGCGCGCTGAGCGACGGGCACGCCGTCAGCGAGCGGATCGAGCCTTGATCGCCGCGAGCGCGAGCCCCTCGTAGACGAGGTGCGCCGCGAGGTGGCACGTCACGTCGGCGTGATCGAGCGCCGGGCAGACCTCGACCAGGTCCATGCCGACGAGGTTCACGCCCGCGAGCCCGCGCAGGAGCGCGATGGCCTCGCGCGACGAGATGCCTCCGGGCACCGGCGTGCCGGTCCCCGGTGCGAAGGCCGGATCGACACCGTCGACGTCGAATGTCACGTACACCGGGCGATCGCCGACGCACGACACGATGTGCCGGGCGACCGTGACGATGCCTCGGGCCGCGATCGCGTCGACGTCGTAGAGCACCGCGCCGTGCTCGGCCGCGAGGGCGCCCTCCTCCGGGTATCCCCAGGGAGCGCGGATGGCCACCTGGTGGAGCTGCCCCTTCTCGACGAGGCCCTCCTCGATCGCGTGGCGCAGTGGCGTGCCGTGATGGTGGGCGTCGCCCCAGACCTCGGCGTCGCTCGTGTCGAGGTGCGCGTCCACGTGAACGACCGCGAGCGGACCGCGCGCCTTCGCCACCGCGCGCATGGCCGGAAGAGCGATGGAGTGGTCGCCACCGACGGCGAACGGAACGGCGCCGGCAGCGACGATCGAAGCGACCTCGTTCTCGATGACGTCACGCGCGAGCGCCGGAGCGAACGGCGGCACGGCCACGTTCCCGCCATCGGCGGCGCGCAGGGCACCGAACACGTCCACCTTGTGCACCGGGTGGAAGCCCTGCACGAGCGCGCTCACGCGCCTCACCTCGTAGGGTGCGAAGCGCGCCCCTGGGCGGTACGTGACGCTCATGTCCCAGGGAACACCGAGGACGACGGCGTCGAGCCCCGCGTACGGCGCGGCCTTCTCGACGTCGACCACCGGCAGGCGGAAGAAGGGCGTGGCCCCCTGACGGACGTACTTCATCGCGGATGTCTGCGGCATGGGCGTACTCCTCGTCACAGTGCAAGGACGGCCTCGCGGACGCGGGCCGCCAGGTCTCGTGCGCTCTCGGTCGGTCGCGGCTGGATGGGCTCTCCCACGCGCACGTGGACGCCGATCCGCTCGCTTCCGGCGAGCTTCCAGTAATGAGGGGCGAAGGTCGCCCCGCCGAACCAGGGGACGCGATCGTCCTCGTAGGCGATGCGCAGCGGCAGCACGGGTGCGCCGGCGAGGATCGCCACGCCGAACATCCCGCGCCGGAACGGATACACGCGCCGACCGTCGCTCGTCGTGCCCTCGGGGAAGTTGAGGACGCTCGCGCCCGACGCGAGCGCGCGCCACGCTCGCCTCAGCGCGATCGCTCCGCTGTGCGGATCCTCGCGCCTCACGAAGACGACGCCGAGCGCACGCAGACCCGGGCCGATGACGGGCCACCGCGCCGTTTCGCCCTTGGCGATCGAGACGCACGGCACCACCGCCGAGACGACCAGCGGGTCGAGGTAGCTCACGTGGTTGCACGCGACGACGTGCGGGCCCGCCGGAACGGCCCCGGCGAGGTGCACGTCCACCCCGTGCACGCGCAGGATGGTGGCGGCCGTCCGCGCTGCCCTCGCCGCGAGGCCCGTCGGCGCGATTTGCCGCTGCGTGCCCGCCTCGGCGAGCAGACGGCCGATCGTGGCCACCAGCGCCGCCGAGCGCCGCGCCGCGAGGAGAGGAGGCCCGACGGCGGGCTCACGGTGCAGCGGCTCGAGGACGAGCGCCATGACTCACGCCGTCGCCGCATGGGGCATCAGAAGTCCGAGGCGCGCCATGCGGGCGCGCAGCCGCTCGAACGCGACCCGGTCGATGCGGGAGACGATCCGCGGCTCGCCCGGACCGAAGTAGTCGGGATGCACGCCGCTCTCGCGCGCGCCCAGCGTCGCGTGGAGCGCGCGGGCGTCGGCGTTCGCCTCGTGCACGGTGAACCACAACGTGTCGACGCGCGACCCGATGGCCGCGACGAGCGCCTCGACGAACCTGTGCACGAGGCGCGTACGGCGGTAGGGCTCCGCGATGGCCAGTGTCGAGCAGTACGCCTCACGATCGCGTACGAACGTGAGGCAGTACCCGACGGGCTCGCCCGCGACCAGCGCGAGCAAGCACGTGTCCCCGAAGAAGTCGCAGCAGAGACGCAGGTAGAAGGGTCCCAGAGTCTTCTCCCCCGCGTCCCCGAAGAGCGACTGCTCGAGCGCCATCAGAGCGTCGAAGTCGCCCGACTGCAGCGTGCGGACCTCGTAATCGGCCATCGACCCCGCGGAACAAAGTGACAGGTCCGGGTGGCCTCGGTGCGAACTCGAATCGACTCTTTCGTGACGTCACCGCGGCGTGCATAAGATGTGCGGGATGCGTCGCACGGCTCTCGCTTCCTTCTGCATTGCCGTCGCCGTGGCCTGCACGTCGTCGTCACCGTCGCCCAATGCGCCCCCGGTCGTGGCGTGCGATTCGACCGTGCCCGCGAGCGGCTCCGAGTCGTTCCCGGCGACGGATGTGGGCGTGTACGTCGACTCGAGCGACCCCATCCTCGCGCCCGTCCGCGCCGACGTCGCGCGCTACCTCGGAGAGATGTGGGGCGCGTCACCCGGCGCGAGCAGCACGGCGCCCGATGGCTCCCGTCGACTCTCCATCTGGATCTCGTCGAGCTCGGCTGCCGCCGCGGCGCTCGGGACGACGATCGGCGAGGGATACGCGCTCCGGCGGATCGACGCGGGCGGCAAGACGACCTTGCTCGTCTACGCCAGCACGGCGGGGGACCTCGCCGCCGGGGCCTACGCGCTGCTCGAGGAGCTCGGGTGCCGCTTCTTCCACCCGAAGCAGGAGCTCGTGCCGCATCTCGGCGCGGCGTTCGTCCCCGCCAGCCTGCAGGAGTGGCGCAGGCCGGCCGCGTCCCGCCGCGGGCTGCAGCCGCACACGCTCCACCCCATCGAGTACTTCGCGACGTTCATGGAGCCGAGCGAGGCGAACCTCGTCGACGCGAAGGCGTTCATCGACTGGCTGGTGAAGACCGGGCAGAACTTCGTCCAGTGGCCGCTGCTCGCCACGGTCGACTGGAACACGTGGAAGCCGTACGTCACGAGCATCCTCGACTACGCGCACGGTCGCGGCGTGCGCGTCGGCGCGTCGGTCGAGATCTGGGGCGGCTCGGCGCTGCAGAACAACTACGTGCTCGTGAGCGACGCGAACAACTGGCAGACCGAGATGGAGGCCGGGCTCGACAAGTTGCTCGAGATCCCCTGGGACGTCGTCGATCTGACGACGGGCGAGTTCGTGGCCACGGGACCTCAGGCCGTCATCGACTGGCTGAACCACGCCACGGCGTACGTCCTGTCGCGCTCACCTTCGACGCAGGTCAACGTCGAGAACCACGTCGGCAACTACCCGCAGCTCTGGGTGAAGTACGACGGGCAGACGGTCTTCTACTACCACCTGCCGCAGTTCTGCGACGCACGCCTGGGGCAGAGCGTGCACACGCTGTCGCTCTTCGACCTGTACCGGGACTGGGCGACCTACGCGCACCCGAACTTCTGGCTGCAGCACGATTACATCCTGCAGGAGATCCCCACGCGACGCGTCTCGTACTTCCCGGAGTCGGCCTACTGGATCAGCGCCGACATCGACGTGCCGCTCTTTCTGCCCGAGCACCTCTACGCGCGGTGGATCGACATCCACAATCTCACGGCGGAGCTCGCGGACCGTGGCCTGCCCGGCCTCGAGGGACACCTCGAGTTCATGTCGGGTCACGAGTGGGGCTACTGGCTCACCGATTACCTCGTCGCCAAGATGCTCTGGGAGCCGAGCAAGCCATTCGAGTACTTCCTCTCTCGCTACACGTCGGCGTTCGGGAGCTGCGGCGCGGACGTGCAGACGGCCCTCGAGCAGTACGTCGCGCTGCAGACCAAGTACCTCTTCGACCAGCGCCTTCTCGCCTACGTGCAGGGCGAGAACGGCACCGTGGACCTCGGCTACCTGGCGGGCCTGGAGACGCATCCGAAGCGCATCGAGTTCGAGCAGCTCCTGCCGATGACCGAGGCGCAGCGGACCTCGTTCGAATCCACGGTCCTGACGGGCCTCGACGCCTTCGCGGCGCAGTCCGGAGCCATCGAGGACACCATCGCGGCGCGCTGCCGCGGAGCCGATGCCACGATCGCCCCGTGGTGCGACGAGCTTCGCGACGGTGTGAGCATAGGCCGCCTGCGCGCCCAGCACGCCGCCCTGCTCTACCGGGCCATCCTCTCCTACGCGCGCGGCGACGGCGGCTCCGCCGCGTCCCAGCTCTCCCAGGCGAGCGCGATCACCCAGCAGGCCGCCCAGGTCGTCGCAGGGCGTGAGGCGCACTACCGCTTCGACCTGCAGCGCGAGACGGGCCAGTACTCCAACCCGACCATCTACGCCTTCGGCTACCTGCGCCAGGCGCACACGCAGTGCTACTGGCAGCGCCGCGAGGACCAGGTCGCGTTCATCCTGCAGAACGGAACGCCCGAGTCGCTGTCGAGCCTTCGCACGTGCGCCAATTGAGGTAGGCTGCGCCGCGATGGCAGCCGGGGGCAAGGTCAACCTCCGCCTCGTGGGTCGGCCGCTGGTCGACCGCCTCCTCCAGCCCATTCACTGGTGGGTGTGGTCGGACCCGAACCGTCGCGCGCTGAAGCTCGGCGGCTTCTCGGCGACCGAGGCCGACAGCGGGCGAGACATGGCGCAAGCCGCGGAGAGCACGAGCGATCCGGTGCTCCGCCGCCTCTACATCCGCCACGCGCTCGACGAGCAGAAGCACTCGGTGTGGTTCGCGTCGCGTGCCCGAGCCATCCTCGGATCGCTCGACGAAGGCGCCACGAGGTCCGCGTTCCAGGCGAACTGGTTCTCCCCGGGCGAGCGCGGGCTCGACGATCTCGACGTCACGCGCGAGAGCGAGGCGTCGCTCCTCGCCTTCCTCTTCCTCTCGGAGCGCAAGGGGGCGCGCCGGTTCCTCGTCTACAAGGACGTCCTGCGGTCCGACCCCGACACCCGCGGCATGTTCATCGAGATCATCACCGACGAGGCCTTCCACACGAACTACACGTACGCCCAGCTCCGGCGGGTCGCACCGAAGGCGTACTGGCTCCACATCCTCTGGGCGCGGCTCGGCATCCTCTGGAAGGCGTACCTGCGGCTCGCCGCGGCCATCGCCGGCGTCATGGGCGGCATCCTGCTCACGGTGCAGTACTTCACGCTCCTTCCGCTGTTCGCGTGGCTCGCGAAGCGGTCGGCGAAGCGCGAGCTCGCCGGGTGGACGCCGTCGCGCACTCCGGAGGCATCCCCCCTCGGGACGCAATACTGAGGGCCCGCGGTGAAGATCCTCGGCATCTCGGCTCACTTCCACGACTCCGCCGCCGCCCTCGTCATCGACGGGATCCCCGTGGCGGCCGTCCAGGAGGAGCGCCTCTCGCGCAACAAGAACGACGCGGGCTTCCCGCTCCGGGCCATCGAGTGGTGCCTCGACGAAGCGAAGCTCGAGCCGACGCAGCTCGACGCGGTCGTCTTCTACGAGAAGCCGATGCTCAAGTTCGAGCGCATCCTGACGACCGCGCTGCGCGCCTTCCCGCGAAGCTGGCGGAGCTTCCCGCACGCGATGAAGAACACCCTCGGCGAGAAGCTCTGGGTGAAGGGCATCATCAAGAGCTACCTCGGTGTCCCGGGCGAGAAGATCCTCTTCACCGAGCACCATCAGGCCCACGCCGCTGCCGCCTTCCTCACGCAGCCGACGCGCCACGCGGCGATCCTCACCGCCGACGGCGTCGGCGAGTGGGCGACGCTGTCGGTCGGCGTCGGC
>DATJYG010000693.1:0-10749 GCA_035499695.1 Polyangiaceae bacterium | reverse complement strand
AAACTGGAGCCACGTGCGGCCCGAGGAGAGCCGCATGCGAGTCGGCCGCAGTGACGCGCGGGCGCGGCACGCCCGCACGCGCGCCCGCCAGAGCCCCCCACGGCAACACCAGAGCCACACGCGGCTGAAGGAGAGCCACGTGCGAGTCGAGCAGAGCGATGCGCGGCCGAAGCAGAGCGGAGCGCGACTCGGGGTCGCCCCTGCACGGCTCCGGCGCGCCCGCACGCGTTCGAGCGGGAGCCGCGCCTGCGTAGGGCACGGCCACGCGCGTTCGAAGAAGAGCCGCGCGCGCTTCGAGAGGACGCGTGAACCGCCGGACGAGAGATGCCCAAGGCCGAACGCGACTCGCACGGGACCGAGCGACGGCTCGGTGCGGGCGAAGCGGGGTGGTACGCGGCCCGCCCAGAATCGGTTGCGGGCGTGAAGGAGGGGCGCGTAGCCGGGGAATGGCGATGACCGCTCCACGCGAGGCGCAGCGCGCTCTCGCGAGAGACGTGCGGTTCCTTCGTTGACGCACGCGGCGCCCTCGTGCTCCCCTGCGCCGGCGTGGCAGAGAGGGGGCCGACTCAGAAGCTGCCGCCCGTCGCTCCGTATCTCGGGACCGACCGTCTCGGGCGGGCGCTCACGAACGACGAGCGCAAGGACCTGGAGAAGCTGCTCCGGGCACACGGCTTCGACGGAGCGCGCAGGCGCGCGATTCTCTTCGGCAGGCGACTGACGCGCAGCCTCGCCGCCGCGGAGGACCTGGTCGGCAAGGCGTGTCTGCGCCTCGTGCGCTGGGGATGGGACCCCAACGCCGTGACGCTCGAGAAGCGGCTCTGTCGCCTCGTGTGGAGCGAGTGGACGCACGAGACCGCGGAAGACGCGCGCCGGCGCAAGAGCGAGGAGCGCTTCCTCGCGGAGATGGCGGTGCACGAGGGCACCTCGGCGCGCTCGCCCGAGGACTACGCGACGCGCCTCGAGGAGGAGCGGGCGCAGGAGGAGCACGCGAAAGGGCGGCTCGAGCTGCTGCGCAGGGCGTTCGTCGAGAAGGGCGACAACGTGAACCTCTACTGGCTGGAGCGCACGCTCGAGGGCGAGACGGACCTCGGCAAGATGGCGCTCGACAGCGGCCGCGACGTGAAGGAGTTCTACTCGGCCAAGACGCGCCGCGACCGCATCGTGGCGCGCCTGGTGGCGGAGGGCAACGGCGTGAAGCATGATCCCGGGGAGAAGCCGCGATGACCAAGCCCACGGCGAGACAGGTGTGGCGACAGCTCGTCGACGAAGCCGGCGACGACGAGCTCGCGGCCATCCTGAGCCTGACGCAGGAGCAGGTGGACGCGGAGCTGGCGGGCATCCCGGGCTTCGATGCGAAGACCGAGCAGGCGGCGGCCGAGCACGTCGATCCCGCCCTCCGCGCGAGCGCAGAGACACGTGCGCGGCGCTGGCTCTCCGTGCTCGAGGACCTGGCGAGCGGCGCGCTCGAAGGGAGCACGGCGGTTCCCCAGAAACCCCCGACCAGCGCCGTCGTCGCCATCGCGCAGCCGCAGGCGGCGTCCGTGCTCACCCAGCGCCGTCGTCGTCCGCGCACGGCCATGGTGCTTCTCTTTGCCGCGATCGCCGCTGCAGCGGCAGGCGCCGCCTACGTGACGCTGCGTCCCGGGGAGCCGTCTCCTCGACCGCCGTCTCCGCAGCCCTCTCCCGAGCCGTCGCCCGCGCCGAGCTTCGACCCACAACCCGACCTGGTCGCCGCAGCCGACTGGAGGAAGAAGGCAATCGGCGCGTGCGACACGCAGAAGTGGGAGGAGTGCCTGGCGGATCTCGACATCGCGCGCGCCATCGATCCGGACGGCGACGAGACGCCGCTCGTCAAGGCCACGCGCGATCGCGCGATCAAGGGCATCCTCGCCAAGCCCCCGAAGCCGGACAAGCCGCCGGTCCCCTGAGACCCGTGCAGCTCGATTGTCGGCCCTCTGCTATGCAAGGGACTGGGTTCCGAGCGCCTGCATAGCGATGTGCGAGGCGGGCTTGGTTGCGGGGAGGGTCCCTCATGAAGGCGATGACAGTGATTCACGCAGCCGCGATCTTCGCGCTTGGGGCCGGTGTCTCTGCCGTCGCCCTATCTCAAAAACCACCGGTGGCTCCTCGCGGCCCGCTACCCCCGGCGCCGAAGCCCGTGGTCGTCGGCAACGTGCCGCTGCCACGGTCGCTCTTCCCCGCGGCGCGTGTTTTCTCGGGCACTCCGCAGCCGTGGGGTGTGTCGAGGGTGGTCGGCACGGTGCCCCCGGCTGCGCCCCCGCCGCCCTATTCGCCACCGCCGTGCAACGCCGACGGCGGTGACGCCGATGGGGATGGCCACAAACGCATCGCGTGCGGCGGCGACGATTGCGACGACACGGACGCCAGTCGCTATCCCGGCAACGTGGAAGTCTGCGATCCCTCGAACCACGACGAGGACTGCGATCCCTCGACATACGGGCACCGAGACGACGACGGGGACGGCGAAGTCTCCTGGAACTGTTGCAACGTGGCGAGCGACAGCCGGGCCTACTGCGGGCTCGACTGCGACGATTCGAACGCGGCGATCCGCTTCGGGGTGCAACGTTGCCTCGACGCGAAGACCGCGGACGTGTGCGGTTGGGGCTCCGTGGGATGCCCCAGCGGAACGACCAAGTGCGTGTCGCAGGCGAACGGCACGGGCGTATGCATTCCATGATGCCCGCTAGACCTAATCCCCGAGTCCGCCCATCGCGCCAGCGGTGGCGGCCTCCATCGGCTCGTCTCGCGCGCCCGAATCGCCCGGAGCGTCGGCACCGCCTCGCCACGCCGGTGAAGAGCACATCGCTGCCGGAAGCGAGGGTGCCGCGGCGTTTCGTCTACGATGCGGTGAAGACGGCGGCTCGCTCTCCGTCCAACGGGGAAGAGTGCTCAACCGCGGAGGGGTGATGGCCATGGTTACGAAGCGCGCACTCGTGGTCGGCAGCGCGGCGCTCGGTCTCGTCAGCATCGGGGCGAATCCGACGTCGGGGGCGCCTCCGAAGTACGTCGCCCAGACTCCTGCGACAATCGCGCAGCTCGATCCGGCCGTCGCGGGGATCTCGTCCGCGAAGCTCGTCGAGCTGTCGGGCGAGCAGGCCGTCTACGACGTGGAGATCAACAACCCGACCGCGTCGGCGCTCGATCTGACGCTTCACTTCAAGAGTCAGGCGCTCGCTCTCAAGGCCAGCGCGAAGGGCAAGACGACCGTCTCGGTCACGGAGAGCGCGAAGGATCTCTCGTACGATTGCCAGCTCGTCGGGCGGAAGGTGAGCTTCAGCCTCAGCGGGATGGGCGCCAGCACCACCGTGGTCACCTTCGAGTGGACGGGGACCCAGGTCTGGACGTCGAGCGCGTCGGTCGGAACCATCGGGGGGGCGGCGGCGCTTCCGGACGGACCGAGGGAGGTCAGGGCGGCGGCCCCCGCGACCCTCGAGAGATCCTTCGAATGCGGGAAGCGCCCCAAGATCCAGTTCAAGGTCGACAACCAGACCGCAAAGGCGCTCCAGGGCCTGAAGCTCCGCATGCTCGACGTAGACGGCACCGTGCTCGGCGACGAGGCGGTCGGCACGCTGGGCGCGGGCGCCTCCAAGATGATGTCGATCGAGGCGACCTCGCCGCCGAAGGGCATCGAGCGTTACAACAGCGGCGACAGCCTCGAGGTGCGCATCGTCGACGCGGCCCACGAGCTCGACGCCCGGCAGATCACGACCGAAGGCTTCATTTCCTACCGCTGGAGCGCTGGCCCGGTCTCTCTGAAGGTCAGTTACTGACGAGCGAGGGGCGGCGATTCGCGGAAGCGCGCGGCCCTGCACCTACTCTGCAGACCCGGCCGTTCCCGCGCCGATCCGGGCCCGTGCTGCCGCCACCAGGTCCACGCCCGTCGCCGCGCGCACCTGCTCGTTGGCCGAAATCAGCGACTTCACCGCGCTGGCGCCGTTGCCCGCGTCCCCGGAACCCAGCACCACCAGCCGATCCACCTTGATGTCCCGCAGTGTCCCGGCGAGCTTCTCGAAGACGGGCATGAGCTTCTGCAGCAGCAAGGCGTCCCGTCCGCGCACACCCGAGGCCTTGTACGCCTCGGAAAGGACCGTCACCGACGCCGCGGCGGCCTTCCCCTGGGCCACGACCTGCGAAGCCCAGGCCTTGGCGTTGGCCTCGGCCTTCTGACGCTCGGCGTCTGCCGGAGCCACGACGTCCGCCTCGAGCTTGCGCCGCACCTGCTCGACGCGCGCGTCCCAGGCTTTGAGCTGCGCCCGCGCCTCGGCCACCTGCGCTTGCACCTCGCCGCACACCTCGGCGATGACCGCCTGCCGCTGGGTCGAAGCCTCCACGATGCGCCGCTCGTTCTCCTTGCGAGCCACCTGGATGTCGGCCTCGATCTTGGCGATCTCGGCGGCCATCGTGTTCTGCGCCTTCTGCACCGCGGCGGTGGCGCGGGCCCGCACCTCGCCGATGGCCGCGTCACGTCGCACCTTGGCGCCGCGCACCCGGCCCACGGAGGTGAGGTACCCGACGTCGTCCGAGATGTTCTGGATCTGCAGGTTGTCGAGGACCAGCCCCAGCCGGTGCAGGTCGCGGTCGGCCTCCTCGATGAGCTTCTGCTGGAAGACGACCTTCTTCTGGTTGATCTCCTCGGGCGTGAGCTCCGCGATGACGCCGCGCAGGTTGGCCTCCAGCGTGTCCTTCGCGATGAGCATGATCTGCTGCTGCTCGTAGCCGAGGAAGCGCTCGATGGCGTTGTGCAGAAGCGGTTCTTCGCTGGGGATCTTGATGTTGGCGATGGCCGTGACGCTCAGCGGCACGCCGCCCTTGGAGTACGCCCCCTGCACCGCCAGCTCGATCGCCATGTTGGTCAGCTGCATGCGATCGACCACCTCGAACAGCGGCATGCGCATCGCCCGTCCGCCGCGCACCACGCGGAAGCCGAGCGTCTTGCTGTCCGGAGTCTTCCACCGACGGCCCGAGAAGATGAGGACCTCGCTCGGCGAGCATACGTACAGGTTGCGCGTGACGGTGACGAGGATGACGAGGGCCGCCACGAGCAGCACGCCGATGATGACGCCCAGAGACTCGGGGTTCATCGCGCACCTCCCGCGGGGTTCGAGCCGGTAGGTGTCAGCATCGCCTGGATGTCCACACCCGTCAGCTCCTTGAGCGACGCGAACACGCTGCCCACGACAGCCGGGAAGCTTCGCGCCAGGGCCGGCAGCGCCCTGCCGTCGCCCGGATCGATCACCTGCACCTGCGCTACCGAGATTCCCTGCACCTTCTGCGCGACCTGCTCGACGAGCGAATCGAGCTGCGAGAGGACGAACATCTCGCGCGCCTCCGGCCCCGCGCTCGCGAGCGCCTGGGCCATCGCGCGCGTGGTCTCGGCCGCGGCGATGCCCTGCTCGCGTTGCTGCGCCGCCGCGCCGATGGACAGCAGCTCCGCGCCCTTGCGGGCGGCCTCCGCCGGCAGGACCACCTCGCACTGCAGGCGCTTGGTCTCGAGCTCCTGGCGCACCGTCTGCAGCTCCTGCTCGGCCTCGGCACGCGCCTGCTCGGCGGCGACGGTGGCCTCGCGCTCCACGGCCTGCGCCTCGCCCTCGAGCTGACCGACGAGGGCGCGCAGCTCGTTGCGCTTCTGCGCGATCCCGATCTCGGCCTGCTTCTGCGCGAGCTCGGCAGCTTGTCGCGCCGCCGCCTCTTCCTGTCGGAACTCCTGATTGGCCTGGTTCTCGGCGTTCTCGGCGTCGCGCAGCGCGTTGGCGATCTGCGTGCGTGCGATGTTCACGAGGTACTTCGCCTCGTCCTCGACCCGCTGGATCTTGAGCGTGTCGAGGTGCAGCCCCAGCTTGTCGAAGACCTCGCTCGTCGTCTCGAGCAGCCGGTTGGCGAATTCGATGCGGTCCTCGTTGACCTGCTCCGGGGTGAGCTGGCTGATGACGTCGCGCAGCGCGCCCTCGAGCGTCTGCTTGGCGGTCATGTGGATGGCCTGCGGCGGCAGCGTGAGGAAACGCTCCACCGCGTTGTAGACGAACTGCGGGTTGCTCGTGATCTTGATGTTCGCCACGGCGTGAACGTCGAGCGGGATGCCGCCGTTGGACAGCACCTTGGTGACCGCCAGCTCGATGGGCATCAAGCGGATGTCCATGCGCGATACCGTCTGCAGGAACGGCACGCGCCAGTGCGACCCGGCCTGGATGACCGTGTAGTTCGCCGACTCGCCCGTGGGCAGCGCGTGCTTCTTGCCCGCCACGACGAGCAGCTCGTTGGGCCGGCACACGTAGAGGAAGCGCCGCAGCAGCGCGATGAAGACGAGAAGCCCGACGGCTGCCACGAGGGCGCCACCACCGACCAGGACCAGTTGCCCCGAATCCGAGACCTCGGGCAGATGCCCTGCGTTCACAGGAGCCCACAACCCCAGCATGACGACCCTCCTCCTCCCAACGACGTTACCTCCCCGGATTGCGCGTCACCAGGGCCGACCCGCCCTCGCGCACCTCGACGATGAGCACCTCGTCGTCGCGGGTCAGGGGTTCGCCGTCCTCGGTCGTCGCGAGGACGTCCACGTCGGCGCCTGCCACGCGCACCCGGATCTTGCCCGTGGACTTGTCCCCGAACGGGACGACGACGGCGGCCGAGCGTCCGACGAGGTCCTGCGTTCGAACCGTCCCGGGCGCGCCGGCGCGTGTCGCGCGCCCGATGACGAAGCGCGCCATGGCCGCAGCGGCGGTCCCCACGACCAGGGCGCCGATGGCCGAAACGGGCTCTCCCTCGTGTCCCAAGAGGCGGAGCAGGATGCCGGTGACCCCGCCGAAGGCCAGCAGGTACGTCCAGACGCGCACCGACAGCAGCGAGAGCATCGGAGAGCCGTCGACGTCCTCACCTCCGTCGTGACCGACGGTGTGATCGTGGCCCACGAAAATCGAGGCTCCGAGCAACACCACGCCCACCACGGCGGTCGCCAGGTACAGGTAGAGCACGAGCTCAGGATATGCGGGACTCAGGTCAAGGACATCAGCCGGCGCACCCTCTCCCGATGCGCGGCAGCCATCTCCACATCCCCGCTCGCATCCATCGCCCGCGCGGCTCGCTCGTGCAGCGCAATCCGGCGCGACGCGAACAGCTTGCCGTAGACCACGTCGCGGACGAGGGCATGCACGAAGCGCATGGCGCCGGGCGCCGCGTCGTCGCGCTCCACGATGCGCGCGCGCGAGGCCTCGTCCACACGCTCGGCGAGGCTCGCGGGCTCGACCTCGAGCACCGCCCCCAGCGCCGCGATCGTGAAGCGGGCGCCGAGCACCGCGGCAGCGTCGAGGCTCTGCCGACACTCGGCCGACAGCTCGCCGAGGTGCAACCCGATCGCCTCCTTCATCTCGTCGACCGACAGCAGCGTCGACGTGCTCGCGTCCAGCGGCGCTCCGCTCATCGCGTGCAGCACCTGCGTGAGGAACAGCGCGTTGCCCGACGTCTTCTCCAGCAGGCGGTCGACGAGGCTGCTGTCCGCGGGCCGTCCGAGCGCGACCTCGGCCATCCGCGAGACGTCCGCGCGACCCAGCGGTTCGAGGGTGACCAGGCGCATGGGATCCTCCCGCGCGAGAGCCCCGATGGATCGCGCCAGGGGCTGGTGCGTGCGCAGGGCCGTGTCCCGGTACGTCACCACCAGGAGCGCGCGCGCGCCGTCGGTCGCCCGCGCGGCGAGCTTGAGCAGGACGAGCGATGCGACGTCCGCGGCGTGCACGTCGTCGACCAGGAGCAGCAGCGGCTGCGCGCGCGAGGCCCAGCGGAGCAGCTGGACGATCGCGTCGAAGAGCCCGAAGTGCTTCCGATCGCCGTCGGCCGGGGACGCCTCCCGTCCCGCGCCGCCGAACCCCGCGAAGACGGGGCCGAGCGCGCCGGCAAAGGGCTGCCTCGCAGCCTCCCGGCGCGCCGCTTCGTCGTCCAGCAAGCCGCGCACGAGCTGGATCCAGGGCCACAGCTCCGTAGTGCTTCCCTCCTCGTCGCACCGCGCCAGCACGACGCGCGCGCCGGCCGTTCGCCCGCGCGCAGCCAGCTCGGTGACGACCCGCGTGCGGCCCGCGCCCGGCTCCCCCGACACGAGCGCGATCCCGCCTCGTCCCGCGGCGGCCCTCGACAGCATCTCCTCCAGCCGGGACATCACGGCATCGCGACCCACGAAGACGCCGCGCGAGGAGCGGGGGGCCGGAGCCAGTGGCTCGGCAATCTCACGCACCGGCGCGACGAACCGATAGCCCCGTCCGCGGACGGTTTGCACGAAGCGCGCATCGTCCCCCGTGTCGCTCAGGACACGGCGGATCGCGACGATGGCCTGCGGCAGCGCCGTGTCGCTCACCGCCGCGCCGGCCCAGATCGCCTCGACCAGCTCGCGCTTGGAGACAACGCGATCGCGGCGCCTCACGAGGTGAATCAACACGTCGAGGGCCTGACGTCGGAGCGGAACGACACCGTCTCCCAGGCGCAACTCGAACAGCTCGTCGTCGAGCTCGAAGGCCTCGAACGCGTAGCGCATCGACCCGAGGTCGAGGATAGCGCCACCGCGCTCAGTAGTGCGCTGTCACGACCTGCCCGCTCCCGCGGTTGGTCCAGTACGCGGTGCCCGTCGCGTCGATGAGGATCGAGCTCGGGTCGTCCTGACCGTCCGCCACCTTCGTGAGCGTCGGGTACTGCACGTGCCAGATGGTTCCGTCGGCGCAAGCGATGTAGGCGCCGTTGACGGAGGGGAAGGTCATCGCCTGCGCGTCGTTCAGATTGGCGGCGACCACGAGCGGCGATGCATCCGGAGTCTTCGCGAGGCGCAGCGCCGCCGAGGAAGTGAGCCAGAAGTAATCCGCGGTGTCGTAGGACACCGTGAGAGCCTGCTGCCCGCCGGCGATCACCGTCGCGCCCGCGTCGCACGAGCGGCCCACGGCGACCAACCCGGGCAGGGACGTGTCGACGATGTAGATGTTCGTCGAGTCCGCGGCGATCGCCGGGATGCGACCGCCCGGCCCCGTCTCGTACGGGTAGCAGGACGGGGTGCCGCCCGCGAAGGTGATCCGCAGACGGCTCGGCCCGCCGTCGACGTCCGAGGCCTCGGTGAACGCCAGGCCCGCGACGGCGAGCGCGTCGAAGCGCAGGCCGTCCACGCTCGTGTCGACGGCCGTCACGACGCCGCCGTCCTTGCCGACGGCGAACATGCCCGGCACGCCGGAGTCGTGCACGCCGTCCGCGGTGAAGTACACGACCGGTGTCGACGCCGACGTCTTCACGGCTACGGGCCGCTGCAGGTCCGACACCAGCGTGATCGGCGTGCCCCCGGCCTTGGGCATCGCCATCACGGCGCCGGGCTGCGACGCGGTCTCCTCGGCGATCCAGTAGAGGTTGTTCGCGTCGCCCCATATCGCGTTGGGCCGTTGAAGCCCGCTGGCCAGCACGACCACGCCGCCCTCACTCGCAGCGTCGACCGCGGCCGGCGCGTCGGCCGCGGCGCCGCCATCGATGCTCGCGTCGCCGCCCACGCTCACGTCACCGCTGCTGCTGTCGCCGGGGTGATTGCCGCCGCTCTCGCTCGCGTCGATGCCGGGCTCCACGAGCAGCGCGTGGTCACCCACGTCGACGAGCAACGCGCAGGCGGATGCTCCCGCGGCCGTGGCGAGCAACGCGACCACCACGAGCGCGCGCCGTCTCACCAGGAGACCTCCACGCCGACTCGGCGGAGCGAGGATGCAATCCGAGGCGACGTCGACGGGTGCACCAGCAGCAGGTAGGTTCCCGCAGCCAGGGCCACGAGGCCCACGGCGAACGCCGCGGTCGACACGTTGGCGTCGGTGGTCGCCGCGGAGAAGTCGTCGAGCCCCTGCTGCGTGCAGCCGCCGGCCCGGCACGCGCCATTGCCATCGCTCTTCTTCGCGAAGGCCTCGACGCCGAAGTAGCTACCGGCGGCGAGCCCGGCCACGCCGACGCCGATCGCGATCCATCCGAGCGTCATCCGCGTCGGGTCCGCGGTCGTCGCGTCGGTTGCAGGCGGGGAGGGGGACGAGGCCGCCGCCGGCGCGTCCGCCGAGACCGGCGCGGGATCGAGCGCTGGCACGGCGACTTCGAGGGTGGACGGTCCCGGGGGCACCGCCACCTGCGCGCTCCACGAGATCCTGCCCGGAGCCGAGACGACGAGCGTGTGCGATCCGGGGTCCACCGGGAATGCGATGCCGAGGGCCTCGACTTCGAGCGGTGCGCCGTCGAGCGCCGCACGGAGCCCCTCGTCGTGCGAGGCGATCGACAGGTGCACGCGCGAGAGGCGCTGCTCCAGCGCCGACGCCCGATCGCGGGCGAAGCTCTCGCGGTCGCTCTGGTGCTGGCGCGCCGCGGCGGTCGCCGCCTCGGTGAACTCCGCCCACGCGCTCGCGGTGCGGCCGGCGGCCTCGTGGCACGCCGCGAGGTTCAGGAGCGTGCCGAGCTTGGCCTCGACGCGCTCACTCGCCGCGAACTTCGCGCACGCCGCCTCGTAGTCTCCCTTCTCGAAGAGCGCGCGCCCTTCGCGAAAGAGGGTCTCGGCGAGCGGCTTGTCCGGGGCCTGAGCGCGTGCGGTCGCTGCACTGGCTGTCGCAGCGACGACCGCCAGCGCGCCCAGCAGATCACTCGCGCGTGCGAAGCTCGTCATGGTCGGCGGGGTTGGAGGGCGATGCAGACGGGGCGACACCGGTGGACGGGGCCGTCGGCGGCGCACGTTTCGCGGGCGGGCGCGCG
>DATJYG010000692.1:0-10937 GCA_035499695.1 Polyangiaceae bacterium | reverse complement strand
CAGGTGCGCCCGCACGACCTCGACCGACGAGAGCTCCCGGCGTCCGAGAAGGCGCGCGAGCTCGGTCGCCGGCAGCTCCCACGGGTCCATGCGCGGGCCTATGGTAGCCTCAAGCTCGGCCGATGAGCTCGAGCCACGGATCGACGCGGCTGGCGATCGTCGAGGCGTCGCTCAACGACACCGTCGAGCGGCTGAACGAGCTGCCTCCCGGCCCTCGCGTGCGCGAGCTGCGGACGAAGGCCGAGGGGTTCCAGCGCGCGCTGCGCACCTGGGCGATCAGCCCCCCGACCGAGGAGCAGCGCGCGGCCCTCCTCCGGCTCGTCCTCGAGCTGAACGTCGAGGTCATGGCGCTCGGCCGTGGGACGCCCCAGCCCTGATCGCCTGGATCGCCGGACCCACAGGCTCCCACCGGTTTGGCCTCCGAAGGTCACCCAAACCATCGGAATTGCTCGATGCGCACATTGTGTCTAGGACGGCACGCCGGCTGCTGAAGGGGCTCCCCGGGACGATTCAAGCGAGGGAGCACATGGATTCACGTCGCGCGTATCTCAAGGACCTGGCCGCCCGTTCTGCACGCGCCTGGGGAAACACCCCGTTGCCGCCCGTCTTCGCCGGCGAAACGCGCATCGAGACACGCAACACGACGTACCAGCTCCGCGACGGCGTCTGCTACGCCGTCCACCGCAACGAGGACGCAGGGCAAGGAAAGGCCCATCCCTCGGCCTTCGTGGGCATGCGCATCGTCGGATGGCTGATGCGCGAGGACCCGCGCGCCGGCATCTCGCTCGACTGGCGCCCCGGTGCCTACGCGGTCCTCTGGCGGTCGCGCGCGGAGTCGACCGAACACTCGGCGGTGGCCCTCACGTCGTCGTCCTCGGCGTTCCGCGTGGTGGCTCGAACGGTTTCGCCCTCGCTGCCCCAGCCGAAGCCGTCGCAGGCTGCGCAGACGCTGCGCGTGCCGGCGGTGCGCATGGCGATCCCGCCCACGCCTCCGTCGTTCGCGCCCCCGCCGCCCCCGTCGACGACCCGGATGCACCCTCCGCCCGTCCCGCAGCCGCCGGACACGCCGACGCCCCTGAGGCGCACGTCTTCGGTCCCGCCGCCCCTGCCGCCGTCCGTGCGTCCGGCGTCGTCGCGCACGGGTGTCCGCGCCGCAGTGCGGCCGCTGCCCTTGCGCACTCCGGCGATCAGTTCGTGACGGCCTGCGCCGCCGCGACGAGCGCGGCGTAGGGCCGCTTGTCGTGCAGCCTTGGGAGGGCGAGCGAGATCGACCCCAGCTTGCGATCGTCCTGCCACGCGGCGTCGACGTTCACGAGCAGCGCGTCGTGCGGCTCCGTCTTGTCCTCGAAGGACCAGACCGGCGTGATGGTCGTGCGCAGATGGGACCAGAGGCTGAGCGACTTGGGGCTCACCCGCACGACGGCGGATCGCGCGGCCCCTCGTTCGAGCGGCATGCTCAGCCTGGTGAACGGCCCGGTGTTCGACAGCGCAATCGGCGCGGACGGATCGCCGGCGGCCGAGACGAGCACGCCGCGCGGGAGAAAGACGAAGAGCGTCTCGTCGTCCTCGCTGCGACGCACGCGCAGGCCGTAGACGAAGCCGGGGACGATCGCGGCGGCGCGCGCCTCGACCGAGACGCGCGCTCGTGCGTCGCAGCTCGCGAGGTCGAAGTCGCCGTCGCCCATCTCGACGTCGACGCCTGCGTCGGTCCAGCGCCTCGGAGCGAGCCCCGCCCAGCGCGCGGGGAAGGAGCCGGTGTGTCCCGGACCGCACTCGGGAGGCGTGCCGTCGAAGAACGAGCCTCCCGTGAACGCGCTGAACTCGGCGGCGCCACGCGTGTTCTCCACGACGACCTCGGCGAAGAGGCGCGAGCGCAGCCAGAGCCGGTAGCCACTTCCCCTCGGCTTCAACGCGAAGCCGGCGGTCGCGCGCGGCTCGCCCCACGTGGCGACCGGAAGCGCGTCCGGGTCGAAGCGGATGGGCGTCGCCACGGCCAGCGGACGGCTGTCCCCGTCGGCACGGAATCCATCGAGCCCGGTCTCGCCGTTCGCGCGCGGCGCCTCGGGCGCGGGGTCCTCGGCGAAGGCGACGCGCCCGGTCAGCGGCGCGCTCGCGCAGACCGCGAGCACGAGCGCCGCCGCCAGCGTCGTCCTCACAGCGTCCTCAGATAGGCGGCGAGCGCCGCGCGGTCCTGCACCGAGAGCTTGTCGGCGTGTCCCATCGTGCTCGCCGGATCCTCGAGGAGCGCCTCCAGCGTCGGGTAACGTCCGTCGTGGAAGTACGGCGCCGTACCGCGAATGAACCGGAGCGACGGCGTGTCGAAGCCGAGCCCCGGGACGGAATCGCCCGTGCGCATCGTGAAGAGGTGCACCGTGGCGTCCGTCGACGTGCCGCCCATGTGGCAGCTCGCGCACTCCTGCTGCGTGTCGTAGAAGAGCTCCTGTCCTCGCTGGACGAGCGCGCTGCCGGCGGTGCTCCGCGGGGGCGCGGGCGCGACGAGGAGGAACCGGGCGATGTCCGCGAGCTCCTGCGGTCCGAGGCCGCGCCCGCCGAGACGCTCGACGGTGTTGCCGACGTAGTCGGCGATGCTCGGCTTGTCGCCCTCCCAGCCGTAGGGCGCGGTGTCGGCGAGACGCCCTGCCAGCATCGGCGTCTGCCGCGGTCCCATCGGCGTGCTCCAGGTGATCCCGTCGTCGCGTCCGTCGATGTGGCAGCTCGAGCAGGCGACGCCGTCGTTGGAGATGCGGACGTCGTCGGTGCGGTAGAAGAGGAGGCGACCGCGCGCGGCCTCCGCGAGGGCCGGGTCCGGGTGATAGTCGAGCGCGATCGTCGGGCGATCGGCGCGCGGGTGGTCCAGGTCGATGACCGTGAGCGCCGCGCCCATCTGAGAGAAGACGACGGCCCGCCCCGACTCGTCGTCGACGGCGACGCCTTCGGGGCCGGGCGGCACGTCCCACCGGCGGCGTTCGGCGCGGAACGGATCCACGGCGAGCGCGTCGAGATCGAGCAGCGCGTCGATGCCGTAGCAGGCGACGAGGAGCGTGGCGCCTTTGGCGCGCACGGCGGCGGCGCGCGGCAGGAGGCACTCGCGCGCGAAGGCCGTGTCGCTCGCGCCCAGCAGGTAGCGACTGAGGGGCTGGCGCGTCGCCGGATCGACCGCGCTGACGACGGGCGCCTCCTTGGGCACGCCGTCGAACGGAGGACCGTAGTAGGTCGAGGTCGGTCGTCCGAGCTCGCCGTGGTCGACGCTCACCATGGGGGCCAGCACGCGCGACGGGCCGTCGTGGCCGTCGGCGTCCCGCGGGAGCCCCACCTTGGCGAGGGCGTAGCCCTGCACGCCGGTGCGGTCGGCCATCTCGTCCTTGAGCTGCGCGCGCGGCGTCGACTTGTGCACCGACAGATCGATGACCGTGGGAGCGTCCGCCCGACCGAGGTCGATGGCGCTCATCTGCGCGCCCACGAGGTGGCTGACGAATGCGACGCCGTCGTCGTTCACGAGCACGCTGCGGGGGTCACGTGGGACGGCGAGCACGCGCTGCGGGACGAAGCCCGCCGCGTCGAAGACGGTGACCGCGCCCGCCCACGCGCTCGTGACGACGAGCTTCGCGTCGTCCGGCGACAGCGCGAGCCCCCACGGCTCGACGGGCACCTCCCGCGTGCAGAGCGGCGCGAGGGGCCCCGAAGGATCGGCGCCCGGCTCGAGGACCACGAGGTCCGTCGAGTCCGAGAGCGTCGCCACGAGGCGTCCGTCGGGCATGAGAAGCAGCTGCCTCGGCGTGCCCTCCAGCCGCGTGCGCGCAGTCTCGCGATGGTCGTCGATGGACACCGTGTGGATCGAGCGGCTGTCTGCGTCGGCGACGTACGCGACCAGCTTGCCGTCGCTCTTCGCGAGCGCGACGGCGCTGCCCTGTCGCGCCGCGGGCAGGCGCTGCGGCAACGCGTAGGTCCCACGCCGCGCGCAGGATGCGAGAGTAGGCTCGACGGCGGCCGGGATGATGGCGACGGACTTGGGCGTCGGGATGGGCGCACCCCTCCCGCACGCGCCCGATAGACCTGCGACGACGCAGGCGAGCACGAGGCGGCGCATCGCGCCACGGGGCGCGTGAAGCAGGACCATCACTTCCTCCGCGTGGATCGACAACCTGTCGACCCGTTTGTTTCATCGACCCGCGTCCGACCGCCGTCTTGGGTTACCCTTGGGCGCCATGCGTCCCCCCTTTCTCGCCGCAGTGGCTGCCACGTCGCTCCTGGCCGCCGCGTGCGTTCCCCAGGGCAAGTACGACGACGCCGTGAAGAGCGCGAACGACGCGAAGGCCGCGCTCGACGAGAACACGAAGAAGCTGGCCGCCGACGACGCGCAGATCGCGCAGCTCCAGAGCGACCTCTCGGCGTGCACAGGCAAGCCTCCGCCCCCGGACAAGTCGGGAGAGCTGCAGGCGCAACTCGACGAGCTCCGCAAGCAGAAGGCCGCCGCGGACGCGCGAGCGGCGCTCTTCAACGACTTCCTCACGAAGTTCAAGAAGATGATCGACGCGGGCCAGGTGCGCATCAGCGTCCGGCACGGGCGCATCGTGCTGTCGCTCCACAACGACGTGCTCTTCGACGAGGGAAAGACCGACCTCAAGCCCGAGGGAAAGAAGGCGCTCGCCGAGATCGGGCAGACGCTCAAGACGGTGAGCGCGCGAAGCTTCCAGGTCGCGGGGCACACGGACAACCTGCCCATCAAGAACAAGGACTTCGCGTCCAACTGGGAGCTGTCGACGGCGCGCGCCGTCGTCGTCCTGAAGTTCCTCGCGGCCCAGGGCGTCAGCCCCAGCGTCCTCAGCGCGGCGGGCTACGGCGAGTTCGACCCGGCGGCGCCGAACACCGACGCGGCAGGGCGGTCGAAGAACCGCCGCATCGAGATCTCCCTCGTCCCGAACATGTCGGAGCTCATCTCGTTCCCCGGCCTCAAGGACGACGCGAGCTCCGGCCCCGCCGGCAGCCCCGGCGGGAGTTGATCGAGAACGGCTCGGCGTAGCGTCCTGCTGACCCGCTTTCCCGGCGCGTGCTATGGCGCCCTCGTGAAGACGCCGACCATCTCTTCCGCGTTTCTCGTCGCCACCGCCCTGACCGCGGCCGCCGCGTGCGGCGGAGAAGCGCAGACACCTGCGAGCCCCACCGCGGTGGCCAGTGCGACCGGCGCGCCGCCCGCCACGGCGACGCCCCCCACCGCGCCCGATCCCTCCCTCGCGTACCGCCTGCAGTACCGCGATCCGGGCGGCATGTGGATGCCCTCGCAGATGACGCTTCCCCAGCACACCGACGTCTTTTCCAAGCTGGGCGTGAAGCTCGATCCGAAGACACTCTCGGATCCGCTCCAGTCGCCCCTCGCGGCGGTCGTGTTCCTCGGCGGTTGCACGGGCTCCTTCGTGTCGCCCCAGGGGCTGGTGGTCACCAACCACCACTGTGTGCAGGGCGCGCTGCAGCTCAACTCGAAGGAGGGCAAGAACTACGTCGAGAACGGCTTCCTCGCGAAGACGATGGCCGACGAGCCGTCGGCCGGCCCTGCGCAGAAGATCATGGTGGCCCAGGCCTACACCGACGTGACCTCGCAGATGCGCGGCGGCCTCGACGCGATCAAGGACCCCGGCGCGCGCAAGCTCGAGACCGAGAAGCGCCAGAAGCAGCTCATCGCCGCGTGCGAGAAGGATCGTCCCGGCATCCGCTGCCAGGTGTCGTCGTTCTTCCAGGGCGGCCTCTACCAGCTCATCGAGATGCTCGAGATCCGCGACGTGCGCCTGGTCTACGCGCCGGCGCGGTCGGTCGGCGACTACGGCGGCGAGGTCGACAACTGGGAGTGGCCGCGCCACACGGGCGACTGGTCGTTCTACCGGGCGTACGTGGGCAGGGACGGCAAGCCCGCGGACTACTCGCCCGACAACGTGCCCTTCCAGCCGAAGAACTGGCTGCAGGTGTCGACCAGCGGCCTGAAGCCCGGCGACTTCGTGATGGTCGCCGGTTATCCGTACGTGACGAACCGGAACATCACCGCGCGCGAGCTGCACGACGACGTCGAGGTCTTCTATCCGTACCTCATCAAGTACTACGAGGACCGGTACAAGGTCGCCGAGGCGCACCTGAACGACGGGGGCGAGACGTCGATCAAGGCGACGGTCCTCAAGCAGGGCGTGCAGAACGGTCTCGAGAAGTTCCAGGGGATCCTGCAGGGGATGCAGAAGAACCCCGACCTCGTCGCGCAGAAGGACGCGCTCGACAAGAAGGCGAAGGACTGGGCGGCGCAGCCCGGGCACGAGCAGTACGCGAAGGGCATCGCGAAGCTCGAGGCGCTCATCGCCGACGAGCAGCGCACCGAGCGGGTCGACTTCGACCGGGGCTTCGCCTTCCGCGGGTCGGCGCTGCTGTCGAACGCCATCAACTTCACCCGCTGGGCCGAGGAGCGCGCGAAGAAGGACGCGGATCGCAAGCCCGGCTTCCAGGATCGCGACATGGCGCGCGCGCAGGCGGCGCAGAAGCAGACGTCGCGCCAGTACGACCGCACGCTCGACCGCGCGAGCTTCCGGCTCGCGCTCGTGCGCGCGACGCAGCTCCCCGAGAAGGACCGCCCGTGGCTCGCGACGCTGCTCGGCATGCCCAGGGGAGCGAAGATCGACGAGGCGGCGATCGACAAGAAGCTCGACGCCTGGTACGCGGCGACGTCCCTCGAGGACGAGAAGGCGCGGCTCGACCTGCTGACGAACGGCACGCCGGCGAAGCTCGCGGCGTCGAAGGATCCCTTCGTGCAAGCCGCGCAGCGCGTGTGGCCGATCTACAAGGCCGAGGAGAAGAAGGACGACGCGCGCAAGGGCGACCTCGTGCTCGTGCAGCCGCTCTACACCGAGGCGCTCAAGCAGGCGCTCGGGGGAGCTCTCGCGCCGGACGCGAACGCCACCTTGCGCATCACCTACGGCACCGTGAAGTCGCTCCACCCCGAGTCCACGGCGCAGGCGGACTGGCCCTTCACCGTGGCGTCGCAGATCCTCACCAAGGACACCGGGAAGGACCCGTTCAACGCGCCGCAGAAGCTCCTGGACGCGATCAAGGCGCGCAACTTCGGCGCTTTCGCGGACCCGTCACTCGGCGGCGACCTGCCGGTCGACTTCGAGGCCGACCTGGACATCACCGGCGGCAACTCCGGCTCGCCGACCATGGACGGCCAGGGTCACCTCGTCGGGCTCGCGTTCGACGGCAACAAGGAGGGCCTCGCGTCGGACGCGGTCTTCGACGGCACGACGACGCGCACGATCCACGTCGACGCGCGGTACATGATCTGGACCATGGAGACGCTCGACGGCGCCGACAACCTGGTCCGGGAGATGGGGATCACGGCGAAGAAGTAGCCGGGCTTCGGGGCTATCATCGGGCGCGTGAGGGTCGCTCTGCTGCTTCTCGTCGCGGTCACGGCGTGCGCCAAGCGCCCGCCGCTGGACGCCGATGGTTGTCCCAAGGATCTCCTCGCCGCTCGGGGCAGCGATTGCAGCTCGGACGGCAAGATCTGCGGCACCGATCCGTCCGGGTTCACGCATTTCCTCATGTGCTCCGGAGGCAAGTGGGGCGAGATGGAGGCTCCTCCTCCACCTCCGCCGCCGCCATCCGCTCCACGCTGACCGAAGCGTCCTCGAGCTCCGTCGGGTCGTGCGCGCTGAACACCGTGACGTCAGCGCCTCGCGTGCGCGCGAGCTCGCGCAGGCGCACCTGGTTGGCGAGGCGCGAACCGCGGTCGATCTCGGCGCGGCTCTGGAAGAAGGAGAGGCCCCAAGGGCTCCGCGGGGGGGCGGCGTGCACCTCGCCGTGGGAGAAGTACGCGTCACCTGCGTGGAGCAGCCAGCCACCCGGCGTCTTCACTGCGATGCCGCAGTGGCCGCGCGTGTGGCCGAAGAGTGGGACGAGCAGGATCTCGTCGCTCGTCCCGATTGCAGCACGCACGCGCTCGAAGCCGAACCACGTGTCCCCGCCCGCGCCCACGTCGTACTGCTTCCACCGCGGCCCGTGCGCGAAGTGAAGCGGCCGGTAGCGCTGGCGCTCGCCCACGGTGGCGCGGGCGTCGGCGGCGGCTTTCTCCCGCGCGTGGACGTGCACCGTCGCGTCGGGGAAGTCCGAGAGACCGCCCGCGTGATCGAGGTCCAGGTGCGTGGGAACGATGTGCCGCACGTCGGATCGCCGGAAACCGAGCCGCTCGACGTGGGCGAGCGCCGTCTCGCGGTGGTCCAGCGTCGGGCGGAGAAGGGTGACGAACCCGCCGCCCAGGCGGCGGCGCGGGTTCTCGACATCCCCCGTCCCCAGGCCGGTATCCACGAGGACGAGACCATCGCTGCTCTCGACAAGGAGGCAGTGGCAGACCATGCGTCCCCGCTCGAACATGGAGCCCCCGCCGTTCACGAGACTCGCGAAGGGCGGGCACATCGTCCCGCAATTGACGTGGTGCACGCGCATCCGTTCTTCCTGGTCGGATGCCTGGGAGCCGGACTCGGTTGTTCACATCCCGTCCGAGACGAATCCGTACGTCGAATGCGTCGTCGTGAACGCCGAAGTCGGCGATGCGACGAGCTCGAAGACGACACCGTGGGCCGCCCGCGATGGATCCGGGTCGCGGAGCCGCGTGACGGTCAGGTGGAGCACGTCGCCGTTCTGGCCCTGCGACGCGTCGAGCGTCAGGGACAGCTCGGGCGCCTTGCCTTGCTTGGCGGCCACGTCGACGGCCTCGACGTACCAGGGCCCCTGGGTGGGATGGTCGCTGAATAGATCCACGCCGATCGTGGTCGATGCGCCCTTGGCGAGCGTCACGCCGAGGGTGGATCGCGCCGCGTCGAACGGCACATGGTCCGTGAGCACGGGGACGGCGAGCAACTCGGGGCTCGTTCCCGCTACCCCCGGCGCGCACCGACCGTGCCCGGCGGCCGCAGCGGCGTTCGACCAGACGCGCTCGAGCGTCATGCTCTGCCCTCCGATGTCCGCGGTGATGCGGCCGCTCTCGCACAGGTGCGCGACCTCGGTGTCGACGACCGATCCATCGGTGGTCGCCGTCCACGCCAGGTGGTCGTCGTCCACGTGCGCGTACGCGGGCGCGTCCGCCGGGAACGGGTTCGTCGACGCGTCGACCAGCTCGTGCGTCGCGAGGAGAAGCGCGTGGTCGATCGGCGAGAGCTGCGCGTCCGGATCCGGGCAGCGCTGGACGATCGCGTAGGCGACCTCGGTCCCGTCGGGCGTCGTCACGCTCGTGTGGCCGGCCGCGCTGGTCGCGCAGCTCTGCGCGCTCGTGGTGAAGAGCACGAAGACCGTGTCGACGACGAACGGGCGGCCGTCGATGCTCGTCGATGCACCCGGGTTGCGGGCGAGATAGCTACCAGCCTGCTGCGCGATCAGGGCCTCGATCGCAGCCTGCGAGCCATCGCCCGCAACCGGAGCCGGGAGCACGACGGTCGTGACCGAGGCAAAGGGCCCGATGCCGTACTCGCCTGTGACCTGGCTCCAGTAGGTGCTCTGGCCGAGCGCGCCGAGAAAGGGTGCGATCGCGGACGAATCCCGATCCGTCGGGTCGACGAGTGCAACGACTCTCGGCTTCAGGATCCTCGGACCGCCGACGTCGACGACCTGCGGGTTGCCCGGAGCCACCCAGGGCGCGGCGTCGGTGCTGGACGCGGAACCCGGCGGCGAGGCGACGCTGCCGCCGCACGCGGAGCAAGCGATGAAGGAAGCGAACCGAGAAAGGCGGGAAGAGGAAGGGGCAAGCATGGCGCGGGCGCCTCTTCACGTCGCGTGCCACGCGGAACGTCGCGGACTCCTCGTCGCAGGCAAACTGACATCGGGACGACCGGTCGCGCCCCCGCGGCGCAACCGGGGCGCGCAAGCGCGGGCGGGAGCCCCAGCTAGCAGCCACGACTCGCCTTCTGTAGGCTTGTCGCATGCGAGCATTCGCCCTTCTCTTCGCCATCTCCGCGGCTCTCGTCCTCGTGGCCGCGTGCGAGAACGTGCCCGACGCGCACCCGGCAGCGCCCACGGCGACGAACACCACGGGGTACGCGTACCCGCCGCCGCCGGGCTACGGGTATCCGCCGCCCGGATACAACTACCCGCCGCCCGGCTACCAGACCGCGCAGCCGTCGCCGTATCCGAACTACCCGGCGCCCGCGCCGCCTCCGGCGCCGCAACCCGCACCGGCTCCTGCTCCGGCGCCCGCTCCCACACCGGCGCCCGCGCCGCCTCCGGCTCCGACGCCGACGACGCCGCCCGCGCCTGCACCCACCGGAAGCGGGACGCTCGCCACGCCGGGGCCGCTCGCGCTCCCGTGTCAGAGCGACGCGAACTGCGGGACGCACAAGTGCAACACGCAATACGGCAAGTGCGCCTTCCCGTGCGCGACCGCCTACGACTGCACGACGAACAACTGCGTCATGGGCGTGTGCATGCCCGGTCACTGAGGTCCCGCCGCAGGCGGGCCGACGGCCCGAAGGGCACACCAGACTGAAGCGCGCTCAGCCCCAGTCCGGTGACTCCGCCTGCGGCTGCGCGACGACGAGCATCCACGTCGGGGTCGCACGCTCGCCCACGGCGCCGTCGGACTCCCCGCGGAGTCGCCAGTACCACGCGCCCGCCGATAGACCCGCCGGCAGGCGCATGCGGTCGCCGTCCACGTCGATGGTGCGCAGGCGGTCCGGCGCGAAGTCCGCCGTGGGCGACAGCTCGACGCGCGCACCGTCGGTGCCCTCGGTCAGGCGCCACACGAGCATCGCGCCGGGCGCCACCGCCTCGCCGTAGCGCGGGACGATTGCGATCGGCGGGGCGATGGTCGCTTCGAGCGGCAAGCGCGCGTGGGCGCCGCGATGCAAGGTGGCGTGCGCCGGGAGTTTGGCCGCGTCGTACCTCGCCCACTCGGCCGAGCCGCACGCGAGGCCGACGAG
>DATJYG010000691.1:0-4663 GCA_035499695.1 Polyangiaceae bacterium | reverse complement strand
CGGCGGCGGCGAACTGGTCGATCAGGGCATGCATCTCATCGACCTCGCCCGCTGGTTTCTGGGCGACTTCGACCGGGTTCAGGGTCACATCGCCACCTACTTCTGGGACATGCCCGTGGAGGATAACGCGTTTCTCATTCTCTCGACGCCGGCGAACCAAACGGCTTTTCTGCACGCCACCTGGACCGAGTGGAAGAACCTCTTCTCGCTCGAGATCTACGCCCGCCACGCGAAGCTGCACTGGGAGGGCCTCGGCGGCAGCTACGGGCCCGAGCGGCTCTACCACTACATGATGAAGCCCGAGATGGGCCCGCCCGACGCGGTCATCTACGAGTACGCGCCGGCCGACCGCTCGTGGGCGCTCGAGTGGGCCGACTTCGCCCGCGCCCTGAAGAACAAGACACGCCCGTGCGGCGACGTGCAGGACGCCCTGGCGACCCTGCGCATCGTCGACCGGATCTACGCGCGCTGACTCTGCACGCCCGGCGGAGGGAGCGTACGCTTCTCGGCCCACACGTTGGCCATGAGGAACTTGAGCGTCTCGACGATGCTCTCCTCGATGGTCTTCGTCGGCGCCCACCCCAGCGACTTGATGCGCTTCGTGTCGAGCAGGATCCTCGGCGAATCCCCGACCCACCCGCGCTCGCCGCCCGCGTAGTCGAGGCGCGGCTTCACGTTCATCGTGCGCGTGATGATGGCGATGCTCGAGTCGACGTCGATCCAGTCGTCGTGCCCCAGGTTGAACACGTTGATCGCGTCGCGCGCGCGGTCGATCGCCACGAGCATCGCCGCGACGCAGTCGCTGACGTGCAGGTAGCTCTTCTTCTGCTTGCCGTTGCCCAGCACCTCGAGCCGCGACGGATCGCGCCGCAGCTTGCGCCAGAAGTCCATCACGTGCCCGTGCGTGTATCGCGGCCCGAGCAGGGACACGAAGCGGAAGACCCACGTGCGGAAGTCGAACCCCAGCGCATACGACGAGAGCAACCCCTCGGCCGCCACCTTGGACGTCGCGTAGATCGACGTCTGCACCGGGAACGGCGCGTCCTCCGGCGTGGGGATCTTCTCGGCGTCCCCGTACACCGACCCGGTCGACGAGAAGGCAATCTCACGGACCCCGGCGCTGCGCATCGCCTCGAGCACGTTCTGCGTCGCGACGATGTTCTGGTCGATGCACTTGCGCGGGTCCTTGAGGTTGTCCTTGATGTCCGCGTTCGCCGCCAGGTGGAAGACGAACTGCGCCCCGCGCATCGCCTCGTCGAGCGTCTTCTGGTCGAGCAGGTCGCCCTCGACCACGCGGCAGCTCTCGTGCTTCGGCAGGAACTCGCGGAAGCCCGTCGAGAAGTTGTCGTACACGGTCACCCGCGCGCCGCGCGCGAGCAGCGTGTCGGCGACGTGACTGCCGATGAAACCGGCCCCTCCCGTGACGAAGACGTTTCTACCGTTCCAGTCCACGGGTCGTGACTACTTCTTCTTCGGGCGGCTGCGCCAGGCGGTGTTGAACTCGTTGATCGTCTCGATGGTGCGTGGGTTCCACACCATCTTGCGCAGGATGGGCGGCGTCACCGTCGGCACGTGGGCGCCGCACTCGAGCGCCTCGTTGACGTCCATCAGGTGGCGCATCGAGCCCACGATGATCTTGGACTGCAGCCCCTCGCGGTCGAGGATGGCGCGCGTCGACTCGATGACGGGCCGCACGTTGTAGCCCATGTCGCGCACGCGACCGCTGAAGATGCTCACGTACGTCGCGCCGCAGGTGGCCGCGAGGTACGCCTGGTTCATCGCCATCAGGCACGTGACGTTCGTCTTGATGCCGCGCTTGACGAGCTGGTGCAGCACGCGCAGGCCCGTCTCGCTGAACGGCACCTTGATGGTGATCCGCGCCGGATCCCACGCGTGATACTGGAGCGACTCGTCGATCATCTCCTTCTCGGTCTCGGTCGTCAGCTCGACGGACACGTCGCCCCAGCTGACGGCGAGCACCTCGCGGATGCGTTCGGCCAGGTCGGCGTCAGGCGCCTCCTTGGCGATGATGAGCGGGTTCGTGGTGACGCCGGAGAGGACGCCCCAGCCGAAGAGCTCCTTGATCTCTTTCGGGTCGGAACTGTCGATGAAAAGCCCCATATGTGATGCTCCTACGCCCCTTCCTTTAGCACGCTGACCCTACCGCTGGAGCAGGATTGCGGCTGCCAGCTCGGCCAGGGTCGGGGCGTGAATGTCCGGCACAGTGCCGCGGGGGCCGTTACGCAGCGGGCACAGCTCGCAGCGGTTCTTCGGGAAAACGAGGGCCGTCCGGAGCCCCGCGGCGCGACCCGCCTCGATGTCGCCCACGCCGTCGCCGATCATCCACGAGCGAGCGCGGTCGGCGCCGAGGCGCGTCACGAGGCGCTCGAGCATCCCCGGCTTGGGCTTGCGGCAGTCGCACGCGATCGCCAGCGCCGGGTCCCCGCCTTCGCCCCCTTCCGGGTGGTGCATGCAGACCTCGACCGCGGCGATGCGCACCCCCTGCTCGGCGAGACGGTCCACGAGCGCCGCGTTCGTCGCCCGCACCGCGTCGGCCGAGAACTGCCCCTTCGCCGGCGCCGGCTGGTTCGTCGCGATGCCGAGGGTGAACCCCGCGTCCTGCAGCGCGCGCATCCCCTCGACGGCGCCCGTGAGCAGCCGAAGCTGCTTCGGGTGGAACGCCACCGAGATGGCGCCCGTCTCCTCGTCCCGCACGACGTCGATGATGGTCCCGTCGCGATCGAGGATCGCGAGCGGCACCGTCACTTCGTGCTCTCCCACTTCGTCGCGGCCTTCTGCAGCTTCGGGTGGCTCACGAGCAGGTGCCACACGACGGCGGCGAAGCCCTCGGTGTGCGGCGTGACGCGCTCGCTCGCGACCGTGGGGATGAGCACGCACGCGTCGGCCACCTGCTTCGTGTAGCCGCCGTCGCGCCCGACCACGCCGAACACCTTGGCGCCGACCTCGCGCGCCAGCTCGAGCGACTTCACGAGGTTCACGCTCACGTTCTTCTCGCGGTTGCCGCCGCCGACGGAGAAGACGAGGAGCGCGTCGCCCTTGCGCAGGCGCGAGCCCTTGAGCCACTCCGAGAAGCAGGTGTCCCAGCCCTCGTCGTTCACGCGGGCGGTGAGCTCGCTCACGTTGTCGGTCGGGCAGTAGGCCTCGAACCCGCAGATCTTGCGGAAGTCGTTGACCGCGTGGCTCGCGTGCCCGGCGCTGCCGCCGACGCCGAGGATGAAGAGGCGTCCGCCGCCCGCGCGCACGGCGGCGAGGCCCTCGGCCGTCGCCTCGACCGACGCGACGTCCAGCTTGCGAATGAGCTCGACGCTCTCCTCGAGAAACTTGTGCGTGAATGTGTCGTTCATGTCCCTAGCTTCGGTGGAAGTTCGCCATGATTCGCGCGCCGTCGAAGTCGAACCGGAAGCGCATCGGCCGGAGCCCTCTCTCGAGGAGCGTCTGATGCACCTTCCGCCGCTCGGCGGCGCGCACGTAGAACATGAAGAAGCCGCCGCCGCCCGCGCCCATCAGCTTGCCGCCGATGGCCCCGGCCTTGCGCGCCGCCTCGTAGTGCTCGTCGATCGTGGAGTCGGCCATGTTGGACGCGAGCTTGCGCTTGTTGGTCCAGTGCTCGTGGAGCATCTCGCCGTACGCGTCGATGTCGCCGGCGAGCAGGATGCGCTTGGTCTCGTGCCCCAGCTCCTTGATGCGGTGCATGCGCTGCACGGCCGCGTCCTTGTTCTCGACGATGGTCTTCTGCTGCTCCTTGAGAACCGCCGACGCCGAGCGCTCGACGCCCGAGTAGTAGATGAGGAGGTTGCTCTCTAGCTCGTCGATCACCTCGTCGCGCAGCGGGAGGCGCTCGACGTCGACCGACCCGTCCTTGTTGAACGTGAGCGCCGTGATGCCGCCGTAGGCCGCGATGTACTGGTCCTGCTTGCCGATGGGCTCCTTGAGGAGCTCGATCTCGAGCTGGCACGCCTCGCGCGCGAGGCTCTCGGCGGGGACGAACTCGCGCTTGAACGTGTGCAGGCCGTTGAGGAGCGCCACCGTGAAGCTCGACGACGAGCCGAGCCCCGTGTTGCCGGGCACGTCGGCCACGCTGTGGAGCTCGAGGCCGCGCTCGAGCCCGGTCATCTTGAGCGCCGCCTTGAAGATGCGGTGCTTGATCTCGTCCACCGTGTCGACGGTCTCGGTCTCCGAGTACGCCAGGCGGATGTTGTTCTGGAAGCGGCGCGCGACGCAGACGTTCACGAACTTGTCGACCGCGGCGGCGACGAGGAAGCCGCCGTGCTCGCGCGAGTAGCTCGGGAGGTCGGTCCCTCCGCCGCCGAGGGAAAAACGCACCGGGGCGCGTGAGACAATCATGGGTCAAGCTCGACTTCGAAGGTGTGAATCCAGGTCGGCCAGCCCTTCCGGGGAGCCGATTTCGAAGAACCTCTCACGGGCCACGCAGGCTCGCAAGCGCTTCCGGGCAGCCAGATCGTGCTGGATCGCGTCGAGTCCGTGCGGCGTCCCGAGGGGGAGGGCCTCGATGACGGCTCGGCGCAGCGCGGTGGCGCCGTAGTCGATGTGATCGAGCGCGGGGTCCTTCACCCCTTTCTCGTAGCGCAGGATCCAATCGCCGTCCGTCTGGGTATTGGAAGCGTCCCAGGCGCCCTCGTTC
>DATJYG010000690.1:0-2189 GCA_035499695.1 Polyangiaceae bacterium | reverse complement strand
CCTTACGATCGCTTCATCACGGGCGACGCCGACCTCGACGGCGCGGTTCGCACGATGCCCTTCGCGGCACAGGTCACTCTGCCAACACGCGACCTCGGCGACTTACCCGCGCTGCTCGGGACCAAGGGCATCAAGGGCGATCTGGCCGCGACGGTCACGTGGAGCGGCGCGCTGACGAGCCCCGCGATCGACGCGCACGCGACGCTGAGCCGCGGTCACGTCGATCCACGCCTGCTCGCGCTTCCCCTCGATCTCGATCTCTCGGGGCACTACGACGGCGCGCACGCGGCGACCAAGCTCGTGGCGACCGCCCGCGACAAACCGGTCCTCGAGGGCGACGCCTCGGTCGACGTCAAGGCGAGCGACGTTCTCGATGGCGGCCCGCTGCCCTGGACCGGCTCCCTCCACGCGACCCTGTCGCGCTTCCCGCTGCAGAGCCTCGCGGCGCTCGACAACCGACAAGTGCGCGGCCTCGCCAGCGGGACGGTGGCGCTCGAGGGTCTGCATGCAGACGCGCGTGGGTCTCTCGACGTGTCGCTCGACGGCCTGCAGGTCGGCGACGTCCCATGCCGCGACGCGATGCTGAAGGGGTCGTTCGATGGTCGCACGCTGGTCGGCTCCGTGCGCGTGGACGAGCAGGACGGCTGGGCCGAAGCAAACGCTCAGGCGGGCGCGAAGTGGGGCGCGGCAATTGCGCCGACCGTCGACCCATCGCAACCGGTCTCGGCGACGCTGACCACGAAGCAATTCCGCGCCGCACTGCTGCTACCTTTCCTGTCCTCCGTGTTCACGGAGCTCGACGGGCGGGTGGACGCGAATGCGCGCATCGACATCGACCCCACCGCGAAGTCGATCAGGCCACAGGGCAAGTTGCAGCTCACCGGCGGCGCCTTCGAGCTCGCGTCGGTCGGCGGCGAGTTTCACGACGCCACGGCGACCGTTTCCCTCACTCCGGACGGCGTCGTGACGATCCAGCAGGTGAAAGCCAAGGGCATCAGCGGCGAGGTCGACGCGGCCGCGACGGCGCGCTTCGCCGGGCTGGCGTTCGCGGGGGCTCGCGGCGTCGTGCAGGTCTCGAAGCGCGCCCCCCTTCCGCTCGTGTTCGACGGCGTGCAGGTGGGGACCTTCGACGGGCACGTCGACGTCGACGTGGCCCCTGGCTCGGCGGGGGCGGGCCTCGATGTGAAGGTCGGTGTGCCGACGGCGCTGCTCCAGCTTCCCCTCACGTCGGCGCACGACGTGCAGCAGCTCGGCGCGCTCGATGGCGCTCACGCGGGCCTGTTCGACGCGAACGGGAAGTTCGTGGCGGCGGACCTCGGTGCGGACGTGGAGTCGACCGCCGCTGCCGCCGGCGCGGGCGCCACCAAGATGCGCGTCACCGTGACGCTCGGCAAGGACGTCGAGATCCGGCGCGGGACCGATCTCGACGTGCACCTCGAGGGATCGCCGTCCTTCGCGGTCTCCAATCAGGTGCACGCGACCGGGCAGGTCCGACTGTCGCGCGGGAACATCCAGGTGCAAGGCAAGACGTTCTCCCTGGACAACGCGACGGTCACGTTCGTCGACGATCCGACGAATCCGCAGGTCGTGCTCACCGCCTCCTGGCCTGCCCCCGACGGCACCGTCGTCTATGCCGACTTCGTGGGTCCGCTCAAGACGGGAAAGGTCACGCTGCGTTCCGAGCCGGCCCACACGCAGAACGAGATCCTGTCGCTCATCCTGTTCGGGACGACCGACCAGCAGGTGAGCTCGCAGACGGGCGGCTCCCCCGGCGCCTCCACCGCCGCCGGCGCTGCCGGCGGAGCTGCGACGGCACCGATCAACCGTGCGCTCGGTGGGGTCAACCAGATGCTCGACAACTTCGGTCTGGCCGGGGGCATCTCGACGAAGATCGACACGTCCCAGGCGACCCCGCGGCCGGAGGTGGAGCTCCAGATCGCGCGCGACATCTCGATCCAGGTGGCGTGGGTGCTCGGCGTTCCTCCTCCCGGGACCAACCCCGATTCGACGCTCTTCACGCTCGACTGGCGATTCCTGCGAAACTGGTCGCTCGAGACCACGGTGGGCGACGCGGGGACGTCGATCCTCGACCTCGTGTGGCAGCATCGCTACTGACCCGCATGTCGCGCGACGAGATCGTTACCCTGGGGCTCATCGGAGCCTTCGCCCTGCTCGTAACGGCGCACCTG
>DATJYG010000689.1:0-14652 GCA_035499695.1 Polyangiaceae bacterium | reverse complement strand
CACGAGAGACGGAGCTGCTTCTCTCGTGAGAACTGCGGTTCTCGAGAGAGAAACTGCAGTCGTCGAGAGAGAAACTGCTCCGGACGAAAGAGAAACTGCGTCCGTCACGAGAGAAGCTGCAGTTGTCACGAGAGAAACCGCAGCCGTCACGAGAGGAACTGCTCTCGTCACGAGAGAAACTGCTCCGGACGAAAGAGAAACCGCGTCCGTCACGAGAGAAACTGCAGTTCTCACGAGAGAAACCGCAGCCATCACGAAAGAGACTGCAGTTGTCCGAAGAGAAACTGCGGTCCTCACGAGAGAACCCCGGGTCGTCGGGGTCAGGGACGCGGTCACCCCGCTGCTAACTGCGCGGAAACCCTTGGCAGTCGCGCGAGTGGGTAGTGAAAGGGGGTTTGGCGGTGCGAGCGAGGGCGGGGCGAGGTCACAGAACGGGACAGGTCGGTGATATCGCCGCGGACGCGAAGGCGACCGTGACAGGTCGGGCACTGCAGGACGTCGACGGCGAACGAGCGGCGCATGAGCGTTCCCCAATCCAGCCGCGGCGTTGATAACGACAGCCTCCGATGATGGCGGTGCGACGACCATCGCAGACGACCCGCCAGTGGCTCGGTTCGCGGGCGGACTCGGTGCCGGCCCGCGACGAGCTCCTTGGCCGCCTCGGGGGCGCGACCCCTTCTCGGGCTCACCAAGAAGCGGTGAGGCCGAGGGCGCGGGCCTTCAGGGAGCCGCCGGGGAAGGTGAGGATCTGGGCTTCTCCCACGATGGTGCCGCCCACGATCTGCTTCGTGGCGCCCAGCCAGTCGTGGAAGCCGAGGCCGAGGAAGAGGCCGAGCACGAGGTTGCCGCCGATGATGAACACATGGTTGAACCAGGAGGTCTCGAGCTTCTCGTCGTCGGCGGCGCGGTCGAGCAGGTCGGCGGCGCGATGGACGGCGATGCACGGGTCGCCCACGCGGCCGCCCACGGTGGTCAACGCGAGCCGATCGCGCAGGAGCTCGGCGTCCGACATGACGCGCGGCGGGTGAACGAGGAGGAGGGTAGGGACGAAGGCGCTCGCGAAGGTGCCGACGGCGAAGTCCCTCTGCACGTTGCCCGTCGTGACGGCGGTGAGCGTCGCCTGCGTCACGAAAAGCGTGGTCCCGATCCCCATCCACGCCCAGTACCAGACGCGCGTGTGGCGGGCGTCGTCGTCGAGCACGGTGCGGATGTCCGCGAGCCTCCGCTCGCAATCGGCGGTGGTCTGCGCTCTCGCCGATGGGCCGGCGAGGATGGACGCGAGCAGCAAGAGGGCGAGGGGAGCTCTCCTCCTCAAGACGCGCCCTCGAGCATCGCCGCCGCCTCGCGCACCGCCTCGGTGCGACCGGCCGACTCGAGCACCGTGACGAGGTGACGGCGCTCCGCTTCGGGCCACTCGCCTTCACTCTCGCGCAGCATGCGGAGCGCCGCCGCCGCACCGAGACCGCGAGCGAACGCGCCGTCCGGCCGGCCCCCGAGCGATCCCGGCGCGGTCTGGGCGAGGGCGAGCGTGCGCTCGGCGAGCAGCGCGATCGCCGGCGCCGCTTGCGCGCGCCGGTGCGTCAGGAGCTCCCGCGTCGCGCGGCCGAGCGCCACGTCCACGGGCGACGCAGGCGCCTGAGCGAGCGCCCGCAAGGCCAGCGTGCGCCCCGCGCGCGTGGCCACGAGCGCCAGCGCGCTCTCGCCCCACGCGAACGCGGGCGCCGTGCGCGCGCACGTCGCGAGATCCGTCAGCGGCGTGCGCGCGAGCAGGAGCGACACGGCCGCCGCGAGCTTCTCGCGGTCCACGGCGAGCGGCTCGAGCTCGAGCAGCGGACGCGGCGTCGTCACCACGTTCACGCGACGCAGCTGGGGCCACGCCGTGAGACGCCCCGGCGGGGGGACGCCGCGGAAGGTGCGCGAGCCGGTCCACCACGACACCGACGTGTCCTCGCGCGCCAGATCGAGCACGCGCGCCAGCCACGTGTGGCGCGAGAGCGCCTCCCCCGTGTGCGCCGGAGGCGGCACCTGCTCGATCGTCTGGTGCGCGAGCTCGAGGATGCGCACCGCCGCCCCGCGCCGGAGCGCCGCGTCGAGCGCCGGATTCGCCGACTGCAGCACGTCGTGCAGCGCCGCCGCGAGCGCCCACTCGGCGCGCGACGGGAGATCCACCGTGTCCACCGGCGTGAGCCGGCGCGCGCGCCGTACCCGCGCCGTCTGCACGCGATCGAGGAGCGTCGCGTCCAGCACGTCCACGGTGCCCTCGGCGCCGAGCGCCAGCGCCGCCTTCGTCCCGATCGCGTGGCCCGCCCGCAACGCGCCCCCGAGGACGAGCGGCGCCATGATCCCCTCGAAGAGCTGGCTCGCTGTCTCGCGCAGATCCGCCGCCAACGCGCCCCCCGCTCAGCCCTGCTGCGGTTCCACGCCGCGCAGGGGCATCAGGCCCGCCGACGTCACCTCGAGCCTCAGCGGCTCCTCGTCGAGCGCACGCTCGATCGCCTCGGCCACGACGGGCTCCCACGGAGGCGCCTCGAGCAGCGCCGTCTCCAGCGGCACGAACGCCGCGTCCTCGACGGCGATCGCCCGGCCCTCGGTCGTGAGGAAGAGCGCCTGCGACGCCGGCGCGCCGAGCGCCCGCGCGAGCACCTCGGGCGCGACCGACGGCGTCACCTCGTGCCCCGCCGGCACGTAGAGCCCCGGGTGCACCTCGACGTAGAAGGTGCCGAGCGGCACCGCCTCGATCCCCGCGGCGGATCGCACGAACGCGCCGCGCGTGGTGATCGCGATGCGCGCCTGCGCCACAGTCGCGTGCGGGAGCGCGTACGCGAGCTTGCGCAGCAGCGGGAGCTGCGCGGGCGCGACCCACGTCGCCGTCACGTTGCGCCACGGCCCGCTCGACGGCGTCACGCGCAGCGGCACGCGCACCGTCTCGGCCGGCGCCGCGCCCGTCGCGACCGCCGCCTCGCCGCCCGCGGTGCGCAGCTCGACGCGTGCGAACGCCGACAGCGTCCCCATGGGCGGCAGCTTCGGGATCGACCACGGCTCGTCGCCGCGTCCGCGCACGAGCACCAGCCCGGCTGCGTCGAACACGGGGCACGCGCGAAGCTCGATGGGGTGCCTGTACCCCGCCTCGACGGCCACCCCCGTGCCCACCGGGACGAACGCCGTGATGCCCGGCGTGCCGTGCACGAGCTCCCGCATGCGATCGGGCAGCTCGGGAACACGCAGCACCCACCGGCGCACCGGCGCGTCGTCGAAGGCGCTCTCGGGCGGCCACTCGGCCACGCCGACGTCACCCTCGACGCGCGAGCGCACGAGGTAGTGCACGAGCGCCGGCCCCAGGCCCTGCTCGGCCACCAGGATGCGCAGACCCGGCTCCTCCTTCGTGGAGGGATCCACGTGCGGCATGAGGCGCAGCAGCAGCGGACGCAGCCCGATGGGGCGCTCGACGTCGTACGTCTGCGAGAAGCGATCGTGATAGAGCAGCAGCGCCGCGTCGGTCGACAGCAGCTCGGTCGCGTCGTAACCGAACGGGGCAGCGGCGTCGCGGTATTGCACGAAGTGGCGCGAAGTCCCCGTGAAGGTGAAGCCCCCGACCAGGCGCGCCGTGTCGGCGAGGCGGTCCATGCGGTCGCTCGACTCGGCGGCGACCTCGAGGGTGATCTCGCGCGTCCCCAGCTTCGACCGCACCACGTGCATGACGAGGCTCGGCATCAGGTCCTCGAGCGATCGCTCCCGCGTGTAGACCGCGAGGAACGCCACCAGCCGGTCGATCGACGGCAGCAGCACCAGGCCCTTCGCCCCGAGCGCGACCCCCTTCGCGTCGAGCCCCAGCCCCGGCGTGTGGAGGCGTGTCTGGTGTAACGCGATGCGTTCGAGCACGGGCTCCATCCGATATAGCCCCACACACCTAAGGTCAGAAGCCCGCAAAGGTTGCAACGCGCATGGGTTGGGAACCCCGCGTCATTGCATCGGTCGCGGACGAGGTACGTCGATTGCTTAAGGGGAACCCGGAGCACCCCTACCCGCTTCACGCGTAACACGAGGAGCGAGGAGCCCAGAGCATGGCATCGACGAAGTCCCCCGCACGGCGCGACTCGAAACAGCTGCGGGCGGTCCCGAATCGAACGGCGTCCTACACGCGGTTCAAGTCGCCGATCCAGCGCCTGGACGAGGGGCCTGGCGGGCCTTCCGCCCCCATCACGCTGCCTCCGCCCCCCTTCGAGCACGAGACGCTCGTGCAGGGCCTCGAGTGGTGGCTGGACGCTCATATGGGCCTCGCGTCGGGCCTGGCCTGGCTGGACCAGCTCCTGGACGGAGGGGCCAGCGGCGCGTTCGCGGCGACGGTGCGTGGGCTGACGGCGCAGGCGGAAGGGGTGCGCGACGCGCTCTACGAGCTCTACTGCGACGCGCCAGACGAGCGGCTGCGCGACTGGATAGCGCCCGAGGCGCCGTTCGAGGCGCAGGTGCGGGGGAGCTACGCGTGGTGCGCCAGCGTCGTGACGCTGCTCGGTGCGATCACCAACGGGCTTCGGAGCGAGGGAGGCCCGGACTGGGCGGCGGCCAAGGCGCTCTTCCGCGACGTGGAGCGCAAGTACGTGCGGCCGTCGCAGGCGCTGAAGGAAGCCTTGAACGCGCTGCAGCTCGAGACGAACAACCCGACCGAGCCGCTGCGCAACCTGCCGCAGGACCTCGGGCGCCTGTTCATGGAGAGCATGGCGCTGCAGGGCGCGCTCGCGGCGCGGTTCGCCTAGACAGTCCAGATACGGACGGCGCCGAGGACGGCGGCGGCGACGGTCTCGGTGCGCAGCGCGATTGGGCCTAGCGAGGCGATGGTCCATCCGGCGGCGCGGGCCTCGTCGACCTCGCGATCCTCGAGGCCGCCCTCGGGGCCGCACGCGAACGCCAGGGCGTCCGTGCCGGCGAGCGCGGCGAGCAGCGCGGGGCCGAGCGGATCGGTCGCGCGCTCCCAGAGGACGAAGCGCGAAGGGGCGCCCGCGGCGAGGTCGAGGGCGTCGTTCCACGCGCAGGGCGCCTCGACGCGAGGCGTGTCGGCGCGGCCGCACTGACGCGCGGCCTCCTGGGCGATGCGCGCCCAGCGAGCCTGACGCTCGGCCGCGCGGCTCGCGTCGAGCTTCACGACGCTCCGGCGCGTGAGGGCCACGACGATGCGCGTGGCCCCGAGCTCGGTCGCGTCGCGCACGACCGCGTCGACCTTGTCGCCCTTGGCGAGCCCCTGGATCCAGGTGACCTCGCGCGTCGAGCGGGCCGCGCCCGGGCGCAGGGGGCCGAAGCGCACGGTGATCGCGTCGGCGTCGGCCCAGACGGTCGTCGCGTCCGCCTCGGCGGCGCTCGCGGGATCGAACGCGACGAAGGCGTCGCCGGCGCGCAGGCGCAGCACGCGCACGAGGTAATGCGCGAGGGCTCCCTCGAGGCGCCGCTCGCCCTGGGAGAGGCCGGGCACGGGCGCGCGGATCATCGCTCGAAGACCACGGCGACCCACTCGCCCTTGCGGCGCACCTCGCGCTCGCGCAGGGACGCGTAGGCCTGTCGCACCAACGGGAGCTGATCGGGCGCGACGTCTTCCGCGAGGATCCCGCTCAGCACGAGTCGTCCACCCGGCGCTACCCGCGCGAGGATCCCCGGCGCGAGCTGCGCGAGGGGGCGCGCCTCGATGTTCGCGAGAACCACGGGGTACGTTTCCGCCAGGCGCTCGACGGGCGTGTCGTCCGTGACGACGCGATCGCTCACGGCGTTGCGCGCGGCGTTCTCGCGCGTGACCGCCACGGCGTCGGGGTCCACGTCGATGGCGCGCACCTCGCTCGCCCCGAGGCTCAGCGCCACGAGGGCGAGCACACCGCTGCCGCACCCCACGTCGAGCACGCGGGCGCCGGCGAGCGGCGTGTCGCGAAGCACCGCGGCCACGAGGCTCGTGGTCTCGTGCAGCCCCGTGCCGAAGGCGCGCCCCGGCTCGAGGATCACGACGTGCTCCCCGGGCGCCGGCGTCGCATCGCGCCAGGGCGGGCACACGACGACGCCTGCGCAGATGCGGAACGGTTCGAAGTGCTGCTTCCACGCATCGCGCCACGCGTCCCCCACGACCTCCTCGACGCGCGGGGACCAGGCCGGCGGCAGCTCGCTCACCGCGGCGCGCGCGTCGTCGTGCGTCTCGAAGCTCGCCACGAGCGTCACGAGCCCCGACGCTCCGCGCGCCAGCGTCGTCGCGTCGCGCTGCTCCACGCCGCCGGCGCCGAGCTCGAAGAGAAGCGCACCGGCCTCCTCCGACTCGCTCTCGGGCACGTCGATCGCAACGTACGGGTAGCGCGGGGTCTCCATCAGCGGAACGTCATGACTCCGATGTTGACGGTCGACTGGCCCTTGCCCGGGGCGCTGCTGCTGCCCTTGAACGCGCCGGCGAGGGCGAGGCTGCCGACGACGATGCCCGCGGCGCCGAGCACGCCGCCTCCGATGGCGACCGGGAGCACCCAGCCGCCGGACTTGTCGGGCACCGGGATGCGCAACGGCGCATCGGCGTCCCCGCTCGACGCGAGGGGCAGTCCGCTCTTGTCGCGCGCCAGCAGGTAGTACGCGACGTAGGGCCCGCGCACCGCGGCGGCGGGGATCGCGACGCGCACGACGCCGCCCGTGGGATCGATGTTCGCGGCGGTCTCGGTGTACTTGCCGCCCGATCCGGTCCGGTAGAAGAGCGAGACGCCCGCGGCGCGGTGGTCGAGGTCGTCGAGCTGGGCCGCGAGGGGGATCTCCTCGTCGGGCTTCGCCTCCGAGGGCGACGCGTGCTTGAGGGCGACCGGGTGCGGCGCGCTCTGCTCGGTGACGAGCCCGGGGCGCCCCTCGGCCTCCCAGCGGGTGCGGGTGGCGGCGAAGAAGTCGCGGAACCGGGGCGACTCGGTCTTCGGCAGGTCGAAGTCGGGCTGCAGCGAGAGCAGCGCACGCACGGCGGCGTCGGCTTCGTCCTTGCGGCCGAGGATGATGTAGTCGAAGGCGAGCAACCGGTAGATCTCGATGCGCTGGGCGTTCGTGTTGCCGGGGCGGACGAGGGCGCCGGAGAGCGTCTGGATGGATTCCTCGTAGCGCTGGTCCTCGTAGAGATCGCGCCCGTTCTGCACGAGGTCGCGCGACGGCTGGGCGCCGCTCGGACGCGGCTGCGCGAGGACGGGCGACGCGGCGGCGTGCACGGCCGCGGCCAGGGCGGCCGGGAGCAGCATGCGCGCGAAACGGCTCGGCATCCCGGCCAGGTTACCGGGAGACGCAACTCTTGGCGCGGACGACCGATAGGGGGGCATGAAGCTCGGAATGCTCGCGTTTGCCCTCGCCTCGGCCCTCACCGCCGCGTCCGTCGACGCACACGCCGAGGAGAGGGGCGCCGACGTCGAAACCGACCACCTCGATGCCTTCGACGACGGCGGACCCAGGTCCTTCGCGCTCCTGACGAACCCTGCGTCGTTGCTCTTCGGAGCCCTCGGGGCCGAGGGAGACGTGCTGCTCGGAGACACGGCCGCCCTGAGCCTCGAGGCCGACTGGCTCGTCGCCGGGCCTGCGAGCGGCGCGTCGGCCAGCGTCGGCGTCCCGCTCTTTCCCCAGGGCGTCCCGCTGCACGGTTTCTACCTGCACCCGCGGCTCTTCGCGGCGCGCGCGTGGGCGGGCGGGAGCCACGGAGACGTCGCCGGCGCAGGCGCGACGCTGGGCTGGGAGTGGACCCTTCGCATCGGCCTGACGATCCGTACCGGCGCGGGCGTGGCGATCGAGCGTCCCGTCGGCGGCGATCCCGGCACCGTTTCAGCAATGGTCGGCTTTCGCCCGCTCCTCGACGGATCCCTCGGCTGGGCCTTCTAGAGGATGTTCACCGCGGCGGCTGCGCCGTCACGCAGTAGGTCGGGCAGTCGTGGCCGCCGTGCGCGGAATCGCAGCCGTCAGGCACGTCGACGCACTGCTCTCCGGCGGGGCATGCCAGCGGTGGGTACGTCATGCCTCCACACCGCGCGTGGCTCCCCGGCCGTTCGTGGCGACACGCGGCGCCCACCATGGCCATGGCGATCGCCGTGACGAGGCGGAAACGGCCCACGGGTCGATGGTACGTCAATCCCCACTATCCGCCGACGATTGGCGTCCCGTGCTCTCGCGGAGCGGACTGAAGATCGATCTGGACGCGCCGCCGCCCGGGCAGGACGGCGACGTCGAAGATCTCCTCGCAGCCCGACGTGAAGCGGAGCTTTCCCTCGACCTTGCCGGACTCCGTGTTCACGATGGCGACGCCGCACACGAGTTGCGGCAGGAATGCGGCAATCGAGAGGCCGCCGAAGACCTTCGCCTCACGGATCCTCGAGAGGCCAACCAGGGCATGCGACCCGACCATGCAGAGACCGCGCGTGAACCCGGGCAGGCGGGCGATCACGGTCCTGGCGCCCGTGGCGCGATCGATCCGCTCGAGCGCACCCTCGCCGCTGTCGAGAACCCAGAGCGCGCCGCCAGCGATCCGGGGCGAGTGAGGCATGGTGAAGCCGCGGACGAAGGGTTCGCCGCTCGCGACGTCGATCAGAACGCCCCCGCGCGCCTTCTGATCCCGCCAGCCGTCCGCGGTGTCCGTGGCGGCGTGCGCAGTGACGTAGGCGGGCGACCCGTGCTCCATCGCTAGGCCGCTCAGATGGCAGCGGTCCTCGGGCACCAGAGCGGAGACGAACCTCGGGCGCCAGCGCGCCTCGAAGGCGCGCTGGTCGCTCGGCAGGCAGAGGCAACTGAATCGGGTGTTGACGATCCAGAGCCCGTCGCGCCCGAAGGCGACCTCGTGCGCGCGGATGTCGCCCGTCGCGTGGGTCACGCTCGGCGCGTAGAGGTGCTCGAAGAATTCTCGCGGGTGCAGGTCGGTGGCGAGCGCCGGCGAGTCTTCGAGGACGACGACGCTTTCGCGCAGCGCGACCGCCATCCTGCTCCCCTCGATGGCGAGCCCCATCGGAGCGTGCGCGTCGCGCATGTTGACGGAGATCTGCCGTCCGTCGTGGTCGATGAGGACGATCTTGCCGGCCTGGTACGTGCTGATGACGACGGTCGCTCCAGCCCGCTCGACCCAGTGGCCGAACCCGGCGTCCATGGTGAGGTCGATCTTGGTAGCCATGCTCCCAATCCGGAGGCTTGCCGCGTCCAGCCTAGATCGGCGCGCCCTTGCCGCCGTAGTACTTGCGCATCGCGGGCACGCTCCGCAGCAGGGCGCGTACCTGGTCGCCGCGTGGCATCGGCTCGTCCTGCTCGAGCAAGATCCCGGTGAGGCGGCCTCCGTAGACGCAGCCCGTGTCGATCCCCGTGGCCCACGGATGTACCTGCGGGTCGGGGCGGGCGTTGTGCCCGAAGACCACGTGCGGCGGCCCTGCGTAGCGCTTGCCCCACAGCGGACCGGCGTCCGGCTCGTCGCTCCAGCGTCCGCGCTCGTCGATGGTGCGCATCTTGAGCAGCGCCGCCGCCGGCATGTCCTCCGGCGCGACGCCCGCGAGCACTCCGGCGTGCACCACGCGCGCATCGTGCTCGCGTAGATCGATCCACAGCGGCATTGCCTCGACCTGCGCCCACTCCTCGTCGCTCATGCTTTCCGCGACGCGCGCGTGCTCGGGGCCCAGCGGCTCGTGCTTGTGGCGCCACGTGAGCAGCTTGTTCTCGTGATTGCCGCGGACGGCACGCGCATCCAGCCGGCGCACGAGCGCGAGCGCCCCGTGCGAATCCGGCCCGCGCACGACGAGGTCTCCGACGAGCACGAGGCGGTCGGTGCCCTCGACGAAGGCGACGTGCTCGAGCAGCATCTCGAGCTCGCCGGTGCACCCGTGCACGTCGCCGACGATGAGCGTGCGCCCCACGCTTCGCCCTCAGCCCGCCTCGAGCTTCGCGCGCTTCGGGATCACGACGAGCCCGTTGTCGGTCACGAAGAACCGCTGCCGGTCGGCCTCGCGGTCGAACCCGATGACGGTGCCGGCTGGGATCTCGACGTCCTTGTCGATGATCGCGCGCCGTATCTTGGCGTGCCGTCCGACGCGCACGCGCTCGAAGAGGACGCTCTCCTCCACCTCGGCGAACGAGTTCACGCGGCAGCCGATCCCCAGCACGCTGCGGTGGATGCGGCCGCCCGAGATGATGCACCCGTGGCTCACCATCGAGTCGGTCGAGATCCCGACGCGCGCCTGCGCCTCGTCGCGGAAGACGAACTTGGCCGGCGGATCGTGCGTGGCGCCCGTTCGGATGGGCCAGCGGAAGTTGTAGAGGTTGAACTGGGGATGGATCTCGATGAGGTCCATCTGCGCCTCCCAGTAGGCGTCCACCGTCCCGACGTCGCGCCAGTACCCGCGGTTGTGGTCGTCCTCGCCGGGAACGCGGTTGGTCGCGAAGTCGTACGCGTAGACGCGCGCGCCCTTGTGCACGAGCCCCGGCAGGATGTCGTGCCCGAAGTCGTGCCGGCTGTCGTCGTTGTGGTCGTCCTCCTCGAGCTCGCGCAGCAGCACGTCGGGCCGGAAGACGTAGTTGCCCATCGACGCGAGGCACATGTCCTCGCGCCCGGGCATCGAGGGCGGATTCTCGACCTTTTCGTGGAACGCCACGATGCGCCCGTCGGCTGCCACCTCGAGGATCCCGAAGTCGCGCGCCTCGCGCCGGGGGATGGGGATTGCCGCGACGGTCGCCTCGGCCTTCGAGTCCTGGTGGTAGGCGAGGATCTGGCGCACATCCATCTTGTAGACGTGGTCGCCGCCGAAGATGCAGACGAGCTCCGGCTTCTCGTCGTGGATGACGTGCTGGCACTGCCACACCGCGTCCGCCGAGCCGCGGTACCACGTCTTGCCCGTGCGCTGCTGCGCCGGGATGGCCTCGATGAACTGGTCGAGCACCGGCGCGAGGCGCCAGTTTCGCGCGATGTGCTCCTCGAGCGACGCGCTCTTGTACTGCGTGAGCACCTTGATGCGCGCCAGGCCCGAGTTGACGAAGTTCGAGAGGACGATGTCGATGATTCGATAGCGGCCGCCGAACGGCACCGCGGGCTTCGCGCGGTCGAGGGTGAGCGGGTACAGGCGCTTGCCCTCGCCGCCGGCGAGGACCATCACGAGGACCTGCGTCGTGTCGAACGTCTGCAGCGGCCCGTCCATGCGCGGGAGCCGATGGTAGCGGCGGCGTGGCCGAGTGTCAGGGTTTGACGAACTTGGCGACGAACCTGTCACTCGTGCCGCGGCGCTCGCCTGCCTCGCGCGGGGAGGCGTTCCAGTCGCGCGTGTCGGCCGGGTTACGGAGGAAGTCGCCGTCGCTCACGTGGTGAAAGCCCGCCTTCTCGACCTCGCGGATGACGTTGAGCTCGTCGATGCGGTGCAGCGTCTTCACGTCCTGCGTGCCGTGCCCCTCGAGGGCGCTGTGGTCGATGATGACGTACTCGCCGCCGTGCCTGAGGGCGTCGAAGATCGCCTTGTTCATCTTGTCCCGGTCGGTCCCGAGCCACACGGTGTCGTGGTAGATGAGGTTGTTCACGACGGCGTCGAGGTTCTTCGCGTCGGGCGGGAGCAGCGTGTCGTCCTTCTCGACGCGGACGACGATGTTCTTGAGCGCCGGCTTGGCGAGCCGCTCGGTGAGCGGCTTGTCGACGAACTTGAGGAACATGCTCGGGTTCTCCGCCCACACCTTGCCCCTGGGCCCGACCGCGCGTGCGAGCAGCTCGGTCGTGTAGCCGGTGCCTGCGCCGATCTCGGCGACACGCATCCCGGGCTTCAGATCGAGGAACGTGAGCATCTCGCCCGGGTGCCGGCCGGCGTCGAGCGCCTTGTCGTCGGCACTGCGATCGGCGGCATCGACGATGGCCTGCACGGCCGCGGGGACGGTGAGCTTGCTCGCGGGGAAGCGCTGCGCCTCCGGCGGCTTCGGCCTCGCCATGGTGTCGCCGACCGGCTTGGGGCACGTCGAGCTCGCGTGCATCTCGGGAGGCGTGGGGATCGTGAGTTGCTGCGGGACGGAGGCAGCGGCACCTCCGCATGCCGTGAGGACCAGGGGGAGCGCGAATACCAGGCGGGCCGTCATGGCCGGGGATACTACACGGTCCCGGTCGACACGGCGGCTTCGGACTCGAGCTGCTGGAAGTAGGGCCCCAGCTCGGGACGGGCTCGCAGCGGCTCGCAGAAGCGCGTCGCGAGCTGCAGGAGCTGGCCCTCGATCTTCTCCACGCGCTCGTTCAGCGTGACGAGCTGCTTCTGCCTCGCGTCGCGCTCCTCGTCCACGCGCTTCTCGTGGTTCGCCAGCGCCGTCCGGAGCTCGGTGATCTGGAAGTCGAGGTCCGTCACCATGCGCTCCTTGTCCTCGACCGCGACCTGCGCGACGCGCTCCTTCTTGCGCGCCGTGGTCCACGCGTCCACGGCGTCGGCGCACGCGCGGTAGGCCCGCGCGAGCTGATCGGACGGCTCCTGCCCGCCCGAGCGTCCCTCCCACGAGATGACCTCGCGCTGCGCGACCGTGTACGCCTCGCGCGCCGCCTTCGCCGCGGGGGCGTACTTCTCGACCTCCGTCCGCGCCGCGCGCACGTCGTCGCGCGCCTTCGACGCGTCCAGGCCCAGCGCGTCCACGGCGAACCCGAAGCGCTGGCGTCCGTCGCGCCCGCGCGCGTCGATGTCTTCCAGCTTCTGCTGCGTCTGGTCGCTCGCGTCGCGCGCCTCGGTCAGCTCCTTCACGAGGCGGCGCACGTCGCCCAGCGTTTTCTCCAGGTCCTTGCGCGACGGCGCCGGGGCGCGCGCGAGCATCTGCTCGAACACCGCGACGCGCTTCCTCCACTGCTGCAGGCCCACCGCCGGCAGCGGCTCGGGCGTCGGCCGCGAGCTCGCCGGGTCCTCCTCGGGCTCGCGAGGCACCGCGATGCCGAGCGACTGCGCGAGCACCACGAGGTCTTGCTCGATGCGGTGCGCGTCGACGGGCCTCGCCTTGGGATCCTTCTCGAGGAGCGACATGATGAGCGCCTCGAGCTTCTCCGGGATGCGCGGCTCGATGCTGCGCGGCTTCGGAGGCTGCTCCTTCATGTGCTTGATGAGGAACGTGGTCGGGTCGCTCGCCTCGAAGGGCAGCTTCCCGGTCGTCATCTCGAAGAAGATGACGCCCAGCGCGTAGAGGTCGACGCTCGGTCCGGCCTCGCCGCCCACGATGCGTTCGGGCGCGAGGTACTGGGGCGTGCCGAAGAGCTCTCCGGCGTTGGTCAGACGCGAGTCGCCGCGCGACCGGGCGATCCCGAAGTCGAGGATCTTCACGAGGTCGCTGCCGTCGGGCCGCGAGCTGACGAAGATGTTCTCCGGCTTGAGGTCGCGGTGCACGACGCCGAGGTCGTGGGCGCGCGCGATGCCGCGGGAGACCTGGATCATGGCGGGGATCGCCCGCTGCATGGCGAGCTTGCCGCCCTTCTCGATGATCTCGGCGAGCATCTTGCCGGTCAGCAGCTCCATCACGATGTACGGAGTGCCGTCGGCGGTCTCGCCCTGGTCGAAGATCTCGATGACATTCGGGTGGGCGATCGACTGGGCGCTCTTGGCCTCGCGCCGGAACCTCTCGCGCACCGTCGTGTCGGTCGCCATCTGGGCGTTCATGACCTTCACCGCGCACGGCCGGTCGAAGAGCTTGTGCGTCGCGCCGTACACCGTGGCCATGCCGCCCTCGCCGATGACGCGCTCGATGACGTAGCGGCCGGCGATGGTCGTGCCGATGAGCGGATCCTGGATCGAGGTGAGCGTGGCCCCGTCGAGGAAGCAGAAGACTGCATCCTCCGGGTAACGGATGTGGCACTGAGGACAAGCCTTCATCCGGGCATGGAAAAGGCGAGCTTATTTTGTGTCGGGATGCAATGGGGAGGTCGCGGAGCGTCGGGGCGCCCCGGGTGCTACGGGATCGGCGTGATCTCCCGTCGTGCCGTCCTCGCCGGGGCTGCCGGACTGGCGGTCACGCGGCGTGCTCGGGCCGACGTGGATCCCGCTTGGCGCCCGCACAACCTCGACGTCCGCGAGATCACCGTCGAGGGAACGCAGAGCCGGCGGTTCGTCCTGGGAGTGCCCACGCACCTCGGTGCCGGAGAGCGCGCGCCACTGCTCGTGCTGCTGCATGGCCTCGGCGAGACGGGCGACGAGCGCACGGGGGCCTGGGCGTGGTTCGAACGCTACGGGCTGGGCACCTCGTACGATCGTCTGCGCGCGAGCGGATCGATGCGCGGGCTGGTGCTCGCGTGTCCCTACATGCCCAACCTGCCCATCGCCGACCCGCGCACCTTCGACGCGTACGCGCGCTGGCTCGTGGAGACCGTGGTTCCGCGCGCGCGGCAGGAGGCGCCGGTGATCGACGGCGCATCGACGACGTATCTCGCGGGGTGCTCGCTCGGGGGCCACTTCTCGATCGAGTTCCTGCTGCGACGGCCCGAGGCGTTCGGAGCGTGGGGTGGGGTGCAGACCGCCGTGGGGGAGGCCGCAGGCCGCCGGTACGGGCAGCGGCTCGCGCAGTCCGGCGTGCACGATCTGCTCGTCGAGACGAGCACCGGCGATCCTTTCCGCGCGGGCAACGAGGCCCTCTCGCGGGCGCTCGATGCAGCCGGCGCGCGCCACACCTTCATCGAGCTGCCCGGTCCGCACGATCAGCGCTGGCTGCGGTCCTCCGGCACCG
>DATJYG010000688.1:0-6163 GCA_035499695.1 Polyangiaceae bacterium | reverse complement strand
CTTGCCCGCGAGGTTCTGCAGACCAGCCTGTTCGACGGCGGACTCGGCGCCGCTGCCCTTGACCGCGAGGACCACGCTGTCGGCCCACTTCGCTGCCTCCGCGGGGCTACCGACGTGCGCCTTGCCACCGGCGCCGGACTTCCACTTCTCCAGCTTGGCGGGCTCGCGGCTGGCCCGCATCACCTCGTAGCCGTGCTTCAGGAACCCGTCCGCCAGGACCTGCCCCACCTGTCCGGAGCCGAGGATCGCGATCTTGCTCATGGTGTCGCCTGCCTTTCTCGGCGGAGCAACCTAAGTACGAGCCTCCTCGTCATCCAACTCATAGTACGCATGAGCGTCATGAGCGATCTTCATCACCTCGCCCAGGTGGACCTGAATCTCCTGGTGGTCCTCGACGAGCTGCTTCGCTCGCGGAGCACGACGATCGCGGCCAGGCGCCTCGGCAGAACGCAGTCGGCCGTGAGCCATGCGCTCGCCCGACTGCGCGCGACGTTCGACGATCCTCTCCTGATCCGAGCCGGCTCGGCCCTCGAGCCGACGGCGAGCGCCGAGCGCTTGCAGGCCCCGCTGCGCGAGATGCTGCTTCGCGCCGCCGCCCTGGTCAGGGGCTCGAGCGGGGCCTTCGACCCGGCGCGAATCGAGCGGACCTTCGTCGTCGCCTGCGCCGACTACGCCGAGGTCATCCTCCTGCCGCGCCTCCTGCCGGTACTCCGTCGCCAGGCGCCCGGGGTGGATGTCGTGACGCGCTTCCTGGGGGACGACTTCGATCGCGCGGTGCAGGCGCGCGAGGTCGATCTCGCCTACGGCACGCGTTTCCGCACCCTGTCGGGGATCGTCGTGCAGCCCGTGCGCAGCGAGGAGCTCGTGGTGCTGCTGCGCCGCGGACATCCGGCGCTCGGCCGGCGCATGACCGTGCGCGGTTATGCGGCGCTCGATCACGTGCTCGTGGCTCCCCGCGGTCTTCCGGGCAGCGCGGTCGATACTGCGCTCGAACCGCTCGGCTTGTCGCGTCGGGTGGTCCTGCGGATGCCCCACTTCACCGCTGCGGCGGTCGTCGTCTCGAAGACCGAGCTGGTGGTGACGCTGCCGGAAGGATTGGCGCACGAGGTGGCGGACGGACTGGGCCTGGTCTCGGTGCCCCTCCCGCTCGCCGTCCCGGGTTTCACGTTCTCGATCGGTTACAGCTCCGCCTTCGAGGACGACGCGCCGCATCGCTGGTTCCGCGAGCGAGTGGTGGAAGCGGCGTCGAGTCGTGACGGCTCCGGCCAGGGCACGCGGCTTGCTCGGTCTCGCGGTCGATGAGGACCGCGACCCTCGCCATCGTCACTCTCCTGACGGCAACCGGCTGTTCCGCCTATTCCCTCACGCAGCCCAAGGTGCCCCCCATCCCGGCGTTCGGCCCGGTAGCGAGAACGGACGTCGCCACCGTCTGTGTCGTCCGGCCTTCACACTTCGCGCTCCTCGTCACGTTCGTGGTGCACGACAACGAACAGCTCGTCGGCGCCACGCGCGGCGAGAGCTACTTCTGCTACTTCGCCCAGCCGGGCCGGCACGAGATCGTCTCGACGACCGGGGACTCCGCCGACGAGGAAGGCGGCATCGGCCTCGTGGCCCAGGCCGGCCGGCGCTACTGGCTGCACCAGGACTACGACAACAACCTCGGCTCGGTCACGTCGCGCTTGCTCGCGATCGACGAGCCCCGGGCGCGCGAGTTCGTGGAGGACGAAGGCTGCGAGTACAGGACGCTCACCGGCGTTCCGCGCGAGGAGAACGCACCGCCGCCAGGCCCCACACCCGTCGCCGCCGCACGCTGAGTCTCACTTGTGTAACGACGGCGGGCCTCGCGCCCCGGGCCCGAGCGACCTCGTGGTAGGCCTCCGGCACACCCATGCGGACCCTCATCGCGTTGCCGCTCCTCGCCCTGGCGCTCGGTTGCTCGTCGTCGTCTTCCCCTGCCGGCCCGGCTGACGGCTCCACCAGCGGCTTCCCCGAGGCGGGCGCCCTCGGTGACTTCGACCCCACGCCGTTCGGCGGCTCGCGCCCGGTGAAGCTCTACGTCCCGTCGAAGTACACGACGTCGGTCCCGACGCCGCTGCTCATCCTCCTTCACGGGTACACGGCTTCGGGCGCCGGGCAGGAGCTGCTCTTCGACTTCAAGCCGCTCGCCGAGGCCAACACGGTCCTCTACATGTACCCGGACGGCACGGTGGACAAGCTGGGGCACCGCTTCTGGAACGCGAACGACGCGTGCTGCGACTTCTTCGGCGTGCCGGTGAACGACGTGGCGTACCTCACATCGCTCATCACCGAGATCGAGACGCGTTACAACGTGGACCCCAGGCGCATCTTCTTCGCGGGCCACTCCAACGGGGCCTTCATGTCGTACCGCATGGCGTGCGACCAGTCGGGCAAGGTGGCGGCCATCGCGAGCCTCGCCGGCGCCATGTGGGACGACCCGTCGAGGTGCAAGCCGAGCGACGCGGTGAGCGTGCTCGAGATGCACGGCACCGCGGACGACGTGGTGCTCTGGGACGGGGGCAACACCGACACCGACAGCATCTGGGACGGCGGCACGGTCGACGGCGGCGGCCCGTACCCGAGCGTCCCCACCACCGTGGGCGACTGGGTGACCTTCGACGGATGCTCGACGACGGCGAACACGTCGGCGCCCGATCCGGGAATCGTCGCCGGCATGCAGACGTCGGTCAGCGACTACGCCTCCGGTTGCCACAACGGGACCGACGTCGAGCTGTGGACCATCCACGGCGGCGGCCACATCCCCAGCATCACGCAGAGCTTCGGCACGCAGGTCTTCAAGTTCCTGCTGGACCACCCGAAGCACTAGCGCCCCGGCACGGTCGTTGAAGGCCTGGCGCCTCGGTCCGTGTCGAGCCGGCGCAAGTCCCAGCCGAGCGCCTCAGCAATGGGGCGACGCATCCTTCGGCTGATCCTCGGGGGGATAGCCATGCCCATCGCAGCGTGTCTCCTCCAAGCCGCGCTCTGGGAGCAGCTCAAGCCATTCTCCCTGTTCTTCTTCTGGCCGGCAGTCTTCCTCGCAAGTTGGTTCGGCGACGTGTTGACCGGGCTCGTGGCCACGGCTGTGTCCTGCATGCTCTCGCTCTACTTCTTCGTTCCGCCGGAGAGATCATTCGCGATAGCCGAGGTGAAGCACGGGCTCGACCTCTTGCTCTTTGCCGTCATCGGCACGTCCGTTTCGGTCGCCAGCCGCATCCGAGAGCGCAGTCGCCTGCAGCGCCTGGAGAACGAGAACCTGAAGCTGGCCCTCCGCGCCAGGGACGACTTTCTCGCCATGGCTTCGCACGAGCTGAAGACACCCGTGTCAGCCGTGCTCTTGCAGCTCGAGGGTCTGCAGCGAAGCCTGGGCAAGGAGCCGGCCACGGCGTCGGCGGCGGAGCGAGTCGGGAAGGCCGCGAGCTGCAGTCGGCGCCTGGACCGGCTCATCACCGAGATGCTCGACGTATCTCGGATCACCTCGGCAGGTCTCCGCCTGGAACCCGAGGACGTGGATCTGTCCGAGCTGGTGGCGGAGGTCGTGGGTCGATTCGCCGAGAGGAAGTGCGAATCGACCATCGCGCTCGATTGCGAGAAGGGCGTCACCGGGCACTGGGACAAGCTGCGGGTGGAGCAGGTCGTCGACAACCTCGTGGGCAATGCCGTCAAGTACGGAATGGGCAAGACGATCGAGGTGGGCCTCCACGCCGAGAATTCGACGGCCATCCTGAGCGTGGTCGATCACGGCATCGGCATCGACACCGAGCACCAGCAGAAGCTGTTCCAGAGATTCGAGCGCGCCGTCGCCACCCGCGACTACGGAGGCTTCGGGCTCGGTCTGTGGATCACGAGAGAGATCGTGGAGGCCAGCGGAGGCAGCGTGCAGGTGAAGAGCGCGCCCGGGCAAGGGTCCACGTTCACCGTGCGACTGCCGAGGCACTAGGGGTCGACCCACAGAGCGCCGAAGGCTTCGGGCACGTGGAAGTCGGGCTTCGCCGTGCGCGGGGGGCTCCACGCGAGGTATTCCCGCGACGGAGCTGTGCCCTCCATGCGGTAGAGCGCCAGCGGCAGACGCGCGCCGGGCACGAGCGCTCTCACCAGGTCTGGCGACGTGAGCTCGGCCTCGATGACCGCGGTGTGCGCCGCGGGATCTTGCGTGGTCGCAATGTGCGCGCCGCTCGACCAGGATGTGTCTGACCTGTGCGCGTCCAGATCGACGGCGACGTCGAGGAAGTGGCCGAAGGGGCCTATCTCGGTCTCGAAGTAGCGGCGCGGGTGCGACGGGTCTGGAGTGAAGAAGAGCTCGACGCAGTCCTCCTCGTAGAGCTTCGGACGCGGCACGTCGGTCGGACGCGTGTGGTCGGTGTGGAGGCCGGCGCCCCGCAGCTCCCAGAGGGCATAGAGGCCCGAGGGCGAATGGAGGAAGCGCGCGCGGGTGACGGTGCCCGTCTTCACGCCGGCGTAGTCGGTGTCCCACGTGACGGGCGCCGCGCGCGACCAGGCTCGATCGTCGGCCTTGCCGTCGAGAGTGATCTCGTCGCTGCCGAGCGACGGGGCATGGGCGACGGGCTTCTCCGCGGCAGCCGGAGCGCCCCCCCGAAGCGTGGCGATCTGCGCCGGTGTGAGCGCAGGCGTCGCGTCCGATTGAATGGTGAACCCAGCCATACCGAGGAGATGCACCGGGCGTGACGTGGAGAGCAGCGAGGCACCGTCCCCCGTCGCTGCGGGCTGCGCGCCGATGTCCACGCCAAACCGCTTCGCCGCCGTCTCGAGCAGCGGCGAGGTCGCGTGGCCCCCGAGCTCGCGCGCGAGATCCGCGTTGTTCCAGAGGCCGAGCAGCTGCGCGGCGACGCGATCCACGAGGATCGGATTGGTCCCGCCGACTGCGTACTTCTCCTTGCTCGGCCAGAGCTCCTCGAACCCGTCGCCCTCCATCGCCGGGGCGCCCTCCGCAAGCACGACGTCGGGCGCCTCGACCTCGAGCACGTCGGCGATGCGATCGGCGAACGTCTCGAGCGACGCCACGTACGCCGCGCGGTCCATGGGCTTGCCCTTCTTCTGCGCGTCGAGCAGCGGCACGAGCTCCTTGTGCATGCGCCACTTGTTGTGGAACGCAGGCGACGCGTCCGAGAGGTCCACGGTCCCTTGCATGCCCTTGATGGAGACCGAGAACACGCCGTAGCGGTGCGCCTTGATCTTCGGGAGCGACACGAACATCCCGTGGTCGAGCGCCTCGGCCAGCACCTTGGGCACGAGCAGCGTGGGCACGTGCGTCTTCTCCATCCCCGTGATCGCGAGCGGCTTGCCCGGCTGGTCGCCCTCGACGTCGAACACGCCGTCGTCGTCCATCGCGACGAGCGGAACGTGCTCCTCGCTCGCCATCTGCGCGTATCCCGTCGCGCGCACCAGGTGCTCCCAGTCCGCGTGCGTCGCGCCCCAGCCCTCGGCGATGACGATGTGGTCGTGCCCGCGCGCCTTGAGACATCGCACCACGCCGCGCACGAACTCGGGGTCCGTGGTGCGCCCCGTGGTGCCGTCGTCGCCCCCGGTCTTCGCGGGATCCTTGAACCAGTCGAACCCGCCGATGTTCGGCTTGAGCAGGATGGGCGTCGCCGGCGGCTTCCTGGGAACGACCGCGTCGCACAGCCGCATCCCGAGATCGAGGCCGGCGTGCGGGTCATGGGCATCGCGGCTCTGCAGGACCGTGACGGGCGAACGGTCCGCCGCGAGGCGCGCCCGGTGCTTCGCGCGCAGCGCCGCACCGTCCACGGCACCGCTCGTGGCGATGGGTGTCCCCGCGTCCTCTGGCGCGAGCGTCGACGCATGCGTCGTCACGTCGGCATCGGTCGCCGGCGCGGACAGCGTCGCCGCGGATACCGACGCAGCCGCCCGCGGACCCGTATCACCGGCCTTCTTCGACGGGCAGCCGGTGGCGACGAGCGCCACGGCTGCTGCGATGGGCAGTGCCCTCACACGAAGTACGATCGCACGCCCGTGTCCGAGAGAACGCGGAAAGATCGCGCGTTGAGCATCGTGCACGTCGCCATCAGCACGACATCGAGGATCGAGGCGAGGCTCCACTCGTGCAGGAACGCCCAGACGCCGCCGAGCACTCCGAGCGCGCCGAGGACCGTGAAGATCCCCGAGAAGA
>DATJYG010000687.1:0-10701 GCA_035499695.1 Polyangiaceae bacterium | reverse complement strand
GCTCCTGCCCTTCGTGCCGCACGGCGCGACCGGCCCGGGCGCCGACGCGGCGCGCGCCATCGTCACGTCGCTCGAGCCGAGCATCGTCCCGCTCGCGCGCCATCCCGATCCGGCGCTGCGCACGAAGGCGCTCGTGCTCGTCGCGCGCTCCTCGAGCGACGCGGCGGTCGAGGCGGTCGTCGGGGGGCTCGAGGACTCGAGCCAGGCGGTGCAGCGGGTGGCCCTCGCCGCGGTCGGCTCGCACGGACCGGCCAGCGCGCGCGCCGTCGCCGCCGTCGGGAAGATCCTCGCGACGCACGAGAGCTGGGCGATGCGCGTGCTCGCGGCGCAGGCGCTCGGCCGGCTCGGCGCCGCCGGCGCGACCGACGCCGGCCCGAAGCTCGCCGACGCGACGACGCGCGATTCGTACGCGCTCGTGCGTCAGGCGGCGCTCGAGGCGCTCGCTTCGTTCGACGCGGCGACGGCCCGTACCCTCGCCGCCCGAGTCGCCACGGCCGACCCGGAGCCGCGCGTCCGCGACGCTGCGCGCGCGATCGCGGACAAGCGCTAGACTCCCGCCCCGGTGAACCGGGCCGTCGCGCTCCTCGTCGCTGCTCTCCCGCTCCTGGGCTGCCGGGATCTCTCCGGCTTCTCCACGCACGGCGACAGCTTCTCCGGCGGCGTGACGAACACCGGCGTCGACCTCGCCGGCGTCGACGCGAGCACGACGCTCTGCCTCACCCTCGACACGGACCACCTGCAGGACGCGCCGGGCTCCATCTGGACGAGCGACGACCGCTTCCACGCCGTCCCGATGCGCCCCATCCCCCAGATCTGGAGCGATCCGCTCTCGACGCTGCAGTTCGGGCAGGGCCGCGAGAAGAACCTCGTCTACGTCGCGCGCGCGAGCACCCCGTTCGGCGACGGCAACGGAGACGACGTGCTCGTCGTCCTCTCGCTGATGCAAGGCGGAGACATCGAGGCGCGCCTCCTGCGCGGCGCCCCCATGCCCGCGGCCGACGGCGGGACGAGCGCGTCGCAGACGACGGTGTTCGCGGTGTTCGACACGAAGCGGCAGTCGGGGCCGTGCTCGTTCTAGGCATCGAGTCGTCCTGCGACGAGACGGGAGCGGCCGTCGTCGACGACGCGGGCGTCGTGCGCTCCGACGTGGTGCACTCGCAGGTCGAGGTGCACGCGCCCTACGGCGGCATCGTGCCCGAGCTGGCGTCGCGCGATCACCTGCGCAACGTCGGTCCGGTCGTGCGCGAAGCGCTGTCGCGCGCCGGCGTCGGGCTGAGCGACGTCGCGGGGATCGCGGTGACGCATCGGCCGGGGCTCGTGGGTGCGCTGCTCGTCGGCGTGCAGGCCGCCAAGGGGCTCGCGTGGGCGGCGGGCAAGCCGCTCATCGGCGTGGACCACCTGATGGGCCACCTGCTCTCCGTGTACCTGCGGAGAGGCGAGGGCGACGTGCCTCCACCGGAGCTCCCGTTCGTGTGCCTCCTCGTCTCGGGGGGGCACACCGCGATCTACCGCGTCGACGCGCCGCGGCCGGATGCGATCCACGAGCTCGGCGCGACGCGCGACGACGCCGCGGGCGAGGCGTTCGACAAGGTCGCCAAGCTGCTCGGCCTCGGGTACCCCGGCGGCCCGGTCGTCGACCGGCTCGCCGCCAGGGGCGACGCCGCGCACGTCGCGCTGTCGGCGCCGATGGCCGCGCGCACGGCCCGCGACATGAGCTTCTCCGGCATCAAGACGCAGGTCGCGCAGCTCGTCGCGCGCGAGGGACAGGGGAAGGGCGAGCCGTGGACCGCCGACGTGTGCGCCGCGTTCCAGGCGGCGGTGACGACGGTGCTGGCGCGCAAGGTCATCGAGGCGGCGGACCGCGAGGGCGTGCGCGACGTGGTGCTCGGCGGCGGCGTCGCCGCGAACCGCGAGCTGCGCCGGCGCGTCACGGAGCTCGGCGAGGCGCGCGGTCACCGCGTGCTCGTGCCGCCCCTCGCGAGCTGCACCGACAACGCCGCGATGATCGCGTACGCCGGCGCCGTGCGCCTCGCGCAGGGAGAGCACGACGGCTGGGACCTCGTCGCCACGAGCCGCACGGCCCTCGAGCGCCTCACGCGCAAGGGCCGCGGCCGTCGGTGATGATCAGGGTGGTGACAGCACCTCGATGACCGTCGCCCCGGCGCGCGTCGCGACGCGCACGGGGCACGTCGGGAACACGGACGAGAGCCACGCGGCGTCGTCGTTCGTCGCCTGCGCGTCCGGCTTGTCGGCGCGGCGCGCGAGGAGCACGCGCGCGTCGGGCGTGGTGGCGCGCGGCGTGTTCGCGGCGCCGCCCTCGCCCCCCGTCGTCTCGGGGAACGCCGCGGCGAACGGCTCCTTCGCCACCGGCGGCGTCGACGGCGCGGGCGACGTGAGCACGCCTGCGTCGCGGAGCAAGCGCCAGTCGAGCGCGAAGAGCGCGCCGACCGTCGCCGTGCCGGACCCCGAGAGGCCGAGGGCGACCGCCACGTCGATGGGATGCACGGGGCTCACCCATCCGAGCCGCTCGAGGAGCGCCGCCGGCTCCGGCGCCCCCGGCTCGCCCGCGATGCGGCGCGCGGCGCTCGGGACGTCGTCGAAGAGCGCGGTCGATCCGCGCGACCACGCCTTGAGGAGCGACGCGAGCGCGTCGCGGTGCGCCTCGACGAACCCGCGCGCCGCCACGGCGACGAACGGCACGAGCTGCGACGCCTCCGCCGTGGACAGGAGCACCTTGGCCGGCGCGCCGGTCGGCCGATCCCCCGAGAGCGGGCGCACGACGGCGGCATACGCGGCGTTCTGCGGGTCCGCGCCCAGGCGCACCTTCGTCGGCGGCTGCCCCGCCTCGTCGAGCGCGAAGAGGGCGAGCACCTCGGACGACGTGTCGGCTGCGACGACGGCGACGTCGCCCGCCGGGGCGATGGGCTTCGCGAGCATCCCGTCGCGCGCGCCGAGCAGAACCTCGCGTCCGTGCGACCAGCCGGCCACGTGGAACACCTGGGGTTCGAGCGCCCGCAGCCGCTCGTACGACGCGACGAACTCCGGCAACGGCACCACCGCGACGTCGGCCCCGTCGGCGTCCCCGCCGCCGCGCGCGAGACGCGCCTCGACGTCGCGCTCGGCCGCGACCACGTCGACGGTCGCCTCGATCCCGCTCGCGCGCACGGCGCTTCCGTCCGCGGTCATCCGCCCGCCGTTCGCGACGAGCAGCGCCGCCGCGAGCTCCCACGACGGCGCGACGACGCGCACCGCACGATCGAGCGCGGCGACCCGCGCGTCCGTCGCCGCGGCAGCGGCGTCCTTCTCCGCGTTCGCGACGCTCCCGGCCTCCGCCGGCGCCTGCCCGCCGACGGCCGAGTCCGCGGGCGCGGTCGCCTGCTGCGACGCGCTGGGCGCCGCGGCCTCCTCGACGCGCGGCGCCGGCATCACGTGCGGGTCGCGCGAGCGCGTGCCGACGAGCCACACGAGCACGAGCAGCATCGCCGCGATGACGACGAAGACGACTTTGCCCCTCACTCAGTGGTCTCCCTTCGGCGGGGCGTCCACGGGCCTCACGCCGGCCAGGAAATACACCACGTGCGCGAGCACGTCGTGCCCATCCTCGGCGTACCGGTCGCCCTCGTGCACCAGGAGCGGTCGAGTCAGGGGCTGCCCGAATCCGACGAACACGAGGGCGACGCCCAGCAGCACGATCGCGGTCGCGTCGGCCACCAGGCCCGGTCGCGCCTTCTTCGGGTCGTTCTTGGGCAGCGACCTGTCGACCACGACGGCCGGCAGCGCGAGCGTCAGCAGGAGCCCCACGATCCCGCGCGCCCACCCGTTGCCCGTGGCGAGCCCCACGACGCTCGAGAAGGCGACGAACGTGCACAGCGCCCCCGCCGCGATGGCCACGCCCTTGACCGCACGCTGCGCGATCTCGAAGCCGGTCGCCCGCGCCGCCATGCGCGGAATGCTAGCCGCTGCTCACAGTCTGTGAAGCGGACCGGGAAGGTGGTGGTGCTTGGAGCTCTTGCCGCCCTTCTCGTCCTTCTTCGCGATCGTCTTGTCCGGCTCGCCTTTGGCGGCGGGCGCGGCGAGCGAGATGACGAGCACGTCGCCCTTGGCGCTCACCAGGTAGTTGGGGACGCCATCCTTGAAGGACACGGTGAGCTCGGCACCGGCCGACTCGTTGCTCACCTTGATGGCCGCGATGCGCGTGTCGCGCGCCGAGAGCGGCCCCGCGGCCTCGAGCGACTTGCGGCCCGGGATCTTCACGGTGAAGCCCGTCGGCTGCTGCGCGCCCTCGATCGACCCGATGTCCCCGTCCATCTTGAGGTGCAGCGTGTTCGCGTGGTGCACCGCTCCGTTGCCGAAGGGCGTGACGCGCGCGTGCTTCTTGTGCTCCGACCTGTCCGACCGGTCCGTGTCGTCGTCGTCGCTCGCCATCGGCTCCATCGCCTGCGACTGCTGAGCGAAGGGCATCGCCGTCTCCATCGGCGGCGGCATCGGAGCGGCGGTCGTCGCGGCTCCTCCGGTGAGCGTCGTCGGCGTCGGCGCCGCCGCCTGCGCGGGTGCGGCGGTGGTCTCCGTGGCCGTGGCCTTGCTGTCGGCCTTGTCCTCGTGGCCCATCTTCTTGATCGCGACGGCGCCCACGATGGCCGTCATCATCACGGCGCCGGCCACGATGACCTTGCGCTTGGTCACGACGAAGTTCTTCGGCACGGTGTCGATGACCGGCATGCTCGGCTCGCCGCGCACGACGCGCTTGCCCTCCGCGTGCAGCCCGCCTCCGGGCGGCGGCGCCGTCGTCCGTCGCGGGGCCGCCTGGTCGTCACTCCTCTTCAGCCCACGCTTCGCGAGCAGCGCGATGGTCGTCTTCGCCCGGCTCGCGAATCGCTCGATCGCGGGCCCCACGAGCGCCACGTTGCGGGCGAACGCGCTCTTCATCTGTGCCGACGCGTCCTCGACCGCCTGGAGATCGTCACCCGGCTGCCCCGGCGCATCGACCTCCACCGCCGGCGCCTCCTCGCTCGCGCTCGGCACGACGTCCTCGTAGCGCAGCGTCACCACCAGCGACGGCACGTTGGACTCCGGGTCGACCGTCACGTCGACGCGGTCGATGCACGCCGGCCGTTTCGCGCCGGTCTGGGCGTCCTCGAGCTCGAGCTGCTTGCCGACCTGCAGGAATCCGAGGTCGCTCCCCACGGTGATCGCGCTCGTCTTGGCCGACCGGATCTTGGCGCGCATCGGCGACGCGAGCCCGTCGATGTGCAGCCGCACCTTCGTCCCGGTCTCCGCCGGCCTGGGCTCCTCTTGCGCCGCCATCCCGCAGAGCCGCTTGAGCGCGTCCACGCTCTCCGGGTCCATGTCGGTGAAGCGGATGGCGAACTCGCCGCCCTTGTCACCGCCCTTGGACCACACGACCTCGCCGGAGGCGAGCACCCCCGTCCCCGCGCCCGCGTCGAAGCGGCACGTGAGCGGCTGCCCCGCGTCGGGCAGGTACGCGGTCCGCAGGAGCATCCCGTCCTGGCTGACGTTGATGGCCTGCGCCTCGAACGACGGTCCGAGGGCGCCTCCGACCTCGACCAGTCCCTCGAACGGAATCCGGCTCGTACCCGGTGCGCGGCGATCCTCGCTGCTCATTCTCTTCCTCCGTCGTACCCTTCGGCGATAGAGAATCATCGGCCCTCGGGCCAAGTTTCCAGTTCCGATGAGCGCACACCTCGTCCTCGACATCGAGACCATCCCCGACCCCGAGCTGCCGCGCCTCGACGACAGCGAGAAGGTCCCGCCGCCTCCCTTCAACCGCATCGTCACGCTCGGGTGCATGCTGCTCGACGACTACGTCCCCAGGCGCATCGGCGTCGTCGGCGAGGGCAAGGACGAGGGCGAGATGCTCACCGACTTCGCCGGCTGGCTCGACGCGCGCCGCCCCACGGTCGTCACTTGGAACGGCCGCGGGTTCGACATGCCCGTCATCACGAGCCGCGCGTTGCGCCACGGCGTCTCGATGCCCTGGTGGTTCACCGATCGCAACACGCGCTACCGCTACTCGACCGAGGGTCACTTCGACCTCATGGACTTCCTCGCCGACTTCGGCGCCGCCAAGAACGCGCGCCTCGACGTGTACGCGAAGCTCGTCGGCTTCCCCGGCAAGGTGGGCGTCGACGGCTCGCAGGTCGCGCCGCTCGTGCACGCGGGGAAGCTCGAGGAGGTGAACTCCTACTGCCTCTGCGACGTCGCCCAGACCGCGGCCATCTTCCTGCGCGTCGAGCTGCTCCGCGGCGCCTTCGACCGCGCACGCTACCGCGAGCTCGCGCGCGGCTTGCTCGCGTTCATCGACGCCGAGCCCCGGCTGCGGTCGATCGTCGATGCGATCGACCGCCCCCGGTTCCTCGTCGAGTAGTGCGGCTCACTGCGTCGGGATGAGCGAGTAGCAGGAGATGAGCCCCCCGTCGCTGGCGCTGAGCTGCGGGGCGCCCGCTTCGTTCGTGGGGAGGCTCGGGCACGGCTCGGTCGGCGCGCCCGCGTCGGGGAGCGTGAGGTGCGCGATCCAGTCGGCGACGTAGTCCGAGTGGCTCGCGACCGAGATCGGGTGGCCCGCGGGCTGCCCCTCGAACACGTTGGCGGCAGGGTCGTAGCAGTACTTGGCGTCGACGCCGTCCGTGGTGAGGCGGTTGAACGCGCACTGCATGTAATCCGGCGGGATCGTCGTGTCGTTGTTGGCGTACCAGACGAGCAGCGGCACCGTCGCGGCGCCGCCGTCGAGGTGCGGCCAATCGGCGGTCATGCGGTCGAGCCAGGTCTGGCACTCCGCCGCCGCCCCGCCGTCGCCGCAGCTCCCGGGGGTGGTGCTGAAGGGGCCCAGGGCGTTGGTCATCTCCTGCGCGTACGCGGGGTCGAAGTAGTCGTTGGCCGTCTTCTCGCCGTTCTTGGTGAGGTCGGGGAAGCTCGCCGCCCAGCAGTCGTTGCTGAAGAACTGCTGCAGGTCGGGCACCTTCGCCGCCTGGAAGAGCTCGTAGCCGGCGTCCGGCCCGTCGTAGAGCGCGGACTTCGCCCAGTGGTACCAGAGCGAGATGGCGGGGGTTCGGCTCGTGGCCAGGGGAAAGAGCCCCGGGATCGAGAGGATCGCCGCGTAAGACCGCCGCGAGATCCAGAGCGGAGAGAACGCGGCGACGCCCGAGAGCACGCCGTCGAGACCGTACGAGTCGGCGAGCGCGAGAGCAGACAGCACCGCGCTGCCGCCTTCGGAATGCCCGACGAGAACGACCTGCTGCGAGACGCTGCTCGGGATGAGCTTGCGGAGCGCGCGCGCTCCATCGAGCACGCTCTTGCCGGTGTCGGCGCTGGCGTCGTACGTGGGAGGGGGGTTGTTGGCGCCTCCCCAGTTTGCGTACCCGGCGAAGTCGGGCGCGATGACCGCGTAGCCCAGGCCCACGAGCGGGTAGATGAGGTGACGGTAGTCCTCCTGAACGTACTGGCCGTTCGTCGGAGTCTGTTGCTCGTTGGCGGCGTTCTTGGACGGGGCGCACCCGGGGGCGAGCCCGAACGTGCCGTGCGCGGCGACGACGACGGGAAGGCCGGCGCCGGCTCGGGGCTTCTCGGGCAGCAGGAGCAGGGCGCTCGAGTAACCGGGGGTGTTGCTCGGGTTTCCGCGCTCGGTCCGGTAGAGGACGCGATAGACGTGCGCGCCGCTCGTGAAGGTCTTTCCCTGGTAGGGAGGATCGCTGCCGCTGATGTTCGCCTGCGCAGCGGTCTCGAGCTGCGCCGCGGTGATGTCCACGTCGTGGGCGCACTTGAGGATGGCGCCCTTGGGCTGGCTGCTCACGTCCCCGGGGTCCCCGTAGACGGAGTCGATGCTGTCGGTGCACGCGACCTCGGGCACGATGCCCATCACCGTCGGCGCGTCACTCGACGCCTCGTTGCCCCCCGAGCTGCTGCCGGTCCCCTGCGGCCCGTTGCTCGAGCTGGAGCACGCGGCCATCCCGCCCGCGGCGCCGCTCGCCGTCAGGGCCACGAGGCACAAAGCCAAGGTCGTCGTTCTCGTCACGTTGGATTCGGTCCTTTCACCCCTCGCCCCATTGAAGTCTAGTACATGGGAAGCCCTCGGGTACCATTCGGTGCGTGTCCGTACCCTTGAACGCACCGCATGCGACACCTCTCTCGGCGGCGGCGGCGCTCGATGCCGAGGCCCTCTGGAAGGCCACGCAGCAGCTCGTGGACCGGCTCCTGGGGGCGATCGAGAGCGAGGACGCGCTCGACGCGTGCCTGGACGTGCTCGTCGACCTGCTCGGCGCCGACCGCGGCCTCCTGCTCCTGCGCGGGAGCGACGGGGCGGTGCTCGTAGCCAACGGCCGGGGGCGGGGGCGTGCGCTGACGACGGCCGAGCGCGAAGAGGCGAGTCGGACGGTCGTGCGCGAGGCGATGGAGAAGCGCCACTGCGTGCAGTGGGACCCGCTCACGGCGGCGCCCACGTCGGGCAGCTTCGTCTCGCTCGGCATCGTGTCGGCGCTGGCGGCGCCTCTCTTCGTCGCCGGCTCGCGCGAGCACCTGCGCGGCGCGCTCTACGTGGACTTCCGCGATCGTCGCAAGTTCGTGAGCGACCGCCACGTCGAGTTCTTCGCGACGGCCTCGCTGCTCGTCGGCGCGGCGCTCGAGCAGCACGACCGGTCGCAGGGCATGCGAGAGCAGCTGCGCGAGGTGCAGAGTCACTGCATGGAGGCCCGGCAGACGCCGCCGCTGGCCGACCTGCTCGCGTTCCCGTCGATGCGCGGGATCAAGGAGGAGATCGCGTCCGCCCTCTCCGCGGACACGCCGATCCTCATCACGGGCGAATCGGGCACGGGCAAGACGCTCCTGGCGCAGGCGATCGCCGAGGCGAGCGGCCGGCGGCCCATCGTGCGCGCCGTGCTGGGTGCGAGCGACGACCTGAACACGATCACCTCGGAGCTCTTCGGGCACGAGCGCGGCTCCTTCAGCGGCGCGGCGAGCAAGCGCATGGGGCTCGCCGAGTTCGCCGACGGGGGGACGCTGATCCTCGACGAGATCCTCAACCTGCCGCCGCACGCGCAGCAGCTCCTGCTCGACTTCACGCAGTTCGGCACGTATCGCCCGCTGGGCTACTCGCGCGCGGAGCCGAAGCGCGCCAGCGTGCGGCTCATCGCGGCGACCAACGGCGACCTGCGCGCCGCCATCCGCGAGCGCCGCTTCCGCGAGGACCTCTATTACCGCGTCGCCGCGGTCACGCTCGACCTGCCGCCGCTGCGCGATCGCCGCGAGGACATCCCGGCGCTCACCGAGAGCACGCTGCGCCGCGTGGATCCGGGGCGGAGCTGGACGCTCTCGGTGCCGCTGCGCAAGCTGCTCGTCTCGCCGGCGCTCGACTGGTCCGGCAACGTGCGCCAGCTCGAGCGCGCCATCGAGCGCGCGCGCCAGCGCGCCGTCGCGCGCGACCCCGAGGCGACGGTGCTCACCCCCGAGCACCTCGAGTCGCGCGACGTCGACCACGCCTCCATCGACCAGGCGCAGGAGCAGGCCGCGACGCCGGAGAGCAGCGACGCGATTGGCGTCGCGTGGCAGAAGCTCCAGGCCGAACGCGGCCGCCTCGACGATCTGGAGAAGACGATGCTGCGGAAGGCGCTCGACGCGAGCGGCGGCGTCGTCGCCCAGGTCGCGCGCGACATCGGCATCGCCCGCACGACGCTCTCGAGCCGCATGGACGCCCTGGGGCTCCGAGAGCCGAAGCGCTGACACGTCCCGCCCCGGCCGCGTGGATCGACGATGACTCAGCAAACCCTGGCAACTCGCCTTCCAGGCGCTGCACACGGCTGATTGACGGAAGGGACGACGGCAGCGACGGCCACGGCGGTGACCAGGCGGTCACTGAGGCGCGCAGTAGATCGTCAAGTTCGAGTGGGATGTCTGCTTGCACACGAATCCGGACGGGCAGGTGCCCGCGTCGAGCTGGCAGAACGTCGAGCAGGTGCCGTCGATGCAGTAGAGCGTCGACGCGCAGGTCGTCTGCCCGTTTCCGCTGCAGAGGAAGTCGCCGCCCGCGTCGGTCGCGCCGGAGCACGTGCAGGCCGCGCCCATCTGCGCTCCACCGGAGCTCGCCGGAGAAGAGGAGCTGCCGCACGCGAGGACGAGCGCCGCAACGAGGACCGCGGCTCGCATCACGCGACCTCGCGGATCATGTCCGCGGCCTTCTCGGCGATCATGATCGTCGGCGCGTTGGTGTTGCCTCCGACGATCGTCGGCATGATCGAGGCGTCCACCACGCGCAATCCGGCGATCCCGCGAACGCGCAGCTTCGCGTCGACCACCGCCGCGCCGTCGCTGCCCATCCTGCAGGTGCCCACGGGGTGGAACACGGTGTTCACGCGCCGGCGAATCTGCTCGGCGATCGTCCTTTCGTCCTCCGCCTCGAGGACGGGAACGAGGCACTCGCCTCGGCAGTGATCGAGCACGCGCGACCGGGCGATCCGCTGCGAGATGCGCTGCGCCAGGACCATGAGCCGCAGGTCGTCCTCGTCGCTCAGGTAGCGCGGGTCGATGCGGGGGGACTTCGCCGGGTCCGCGCTCGCCAGCCGGATCTCGCCGCGGCTCTTCGGATAGAGCATCACGGGGACGATCGTGTACGCGTGGCCCTTGGCCTCGAATCGCTCGCGGTCGAAGCTCTCCTGCGAGGTGCCGGCCGGGACGAAGTGAAACTGCACGTCGGGC
>DATJYG010000686.1:0-8648 GCA_035499695.1 Polyangiaceae bacterium | reverse complement strand
CGTGGCCGGGCTCCTCGTGTTGACGCTCGTCCCCATCGGCCGCGTGGCCTTCACGGTGGTCGTCTTCGCACTGGAACACGACTGGGTCTTCGCAGGCCTGACCTCTTTGGTGCTGGCGCTCTTGTGCGTGGGCGTGCTGCTCGGCCAGATCGGATAGCCGAATCGCGTCAAGGCGCGCCACGAACGGCGATCAGGTAGTCGACGATCGGCGCGGTCATCTCGTCGGGGAACGGCGCGTGGTACGCGACGCGCATCTTGTCCACCTCGGCAGCCCACTGGCGACGCGTGAGGGGAGGCTGGTCCAGGACGTATCGCAACGTGTGGCAGGTCGAGCAGGCGCCCAGGAGCGTCGCGCGTCCGGGCGCGTCCGGAAGGTCGGGCGGCGGGATGTCCGGGAGCGCCAGCGTGTGCACGACCGGAGGCGGCTCCGGCGACGAGTGGCGACCGCATCCGATGGCTAGAGCCAGCGGCACGAGCACGAGACGGCGCCTCACGACACGACCACCGGTACGCGCTCGTAGACGTTGCGCATGAAGCCCGCGCGGTTCCACTGCGGCGTGGGACGCTGGCGCTCGCCGGACGCGCTCGTCGCGCGAACGGCGATCGTGGCCAGTCCCGGCTGGGTGGGCGCCCACGTCAGCCGCCAGCGTCGGAAGGAGTACCTCCCGAGATCGGCGTCCAGCGCAGCGTCCTTCCAGCTCGTGCCGCCGTCGACGGAGACTTCGACGCGCGCGATGCCCGAGCCCCCGTCGAACGCGACCCCCTCCATCGCGCAAGGCGAGCCGACCTGCAGGTGCGCTCCGGGCTTGGGACTCACGACGAGGGAGCGCACGTCCAGCCGGGAGATCGGCACCGTCTCGCTCGCGAGATGGTCCGGCGCTTCGTCCGCGCCCTCCGTGGCGGGGATCCTGTAGGCCTCGGCCATCCAGTACCCGTCGAAAGCGCGGTCGAGCACGGTGATCTCCGTCAGCGCCTTGACCCAGTACGTCGAGTACCAGCCGGGTACGACGAGCCGGAGGGGAAATCCGTTGAGCATGGGCAGCGGCTCGTCGTTCATCGCCCATGCCACGATGACGTCCGGATCGCGCGCGCGGTCGACGTCGAGCGACTTGACGAAGGGTGGCGGGCCTTCGATGGGCGGCTTGTCGAGCCCTCGGAACGTCACGCATCGCGCACCGGCGCGCACGCCGGCGCGGTCGAGCAACGTCCGGAGCCTCACGCCCGTCCACTTGGCGTTGCCGAGCGCCCCGCCCTCCCACTGCACGCCAGGGACACGCGGCGTGAAGAGCGCACGAGAGTTGCCCGAGCACTGGTTGACGGCGACGAGGCTCACCGGCTCCAGGGTCCGCAGCTCGTCGAAGGACAGCGAAAGCGGGCGGTCCACGTGACCCGCGAGCATCAGGCGAAACGTGCGCAGGTCGACCGAGCGCGGAAGTCCCGACAGGTGCCAGCGTACGAACATGAGATCGTTCGGGGTCAGATCGTGGCGAAGGTACTCGAGCGGCATCTCGAGGTTCGGCGGCCGCTCGGTGTGCAGGATGAGAGCCGGCGACTTCTCCGGCCATGTCGCGCCGCCCGCGTCGGCGCCCGCTGTGCGTCGCCGGTCGCAACCGGCGGCGACCGCCACGCCTCCCAGCACGACGAGGAACTCGCGCCGCGCCAGTCTTCCGCGAGTCTTGCCTGTCACCACGGGCGTCCATACAACGGATCGCCATGGTGGCACGATCCCGGGAGGAGCCGACCGTCCGGCTCGTCACACGCGAGGACACCGACGGGGTCGCCGGCGTGCTCGCGCGCGCGTTCCATGCGGATCCGGTGTTCTGCGCGATCCTGCCGGACGATGCGCAACGTGGCCGCGCGCTTCCAGTGCTCTTCCGCGAGTGGATCCGTCTGCTTCATCTGCCGCACCCATCCACGAGCTGGACGACCGAGGACCTCGCGGGCGCAGCACTATGGTCGCCGCGGGGCGCGTGGGGCGTCGGGCTGGGATCGATCCTCCGGATGGGGCCTCGCGTGCTCGCGGCCATGGGATCGCGAACGGTGCCCGGGCTGCGCGTGCTGCACGCGATCGAGGCGCCGCATCCACGCGAGCCGCACGTCTATCTGCGCATGCTCGGGTGCGAGCCGGAGCGCCAGGGTCGAGGCATCGGCTCGCGGTTGATGCAGCCGATGCTCGCGCAGTGCGACGCGACCGGGGAGGCCGCGTACCTCGAGTCGTCGAACGAGAAGAACCTCCCTCTCTACATGCGCCACGGGTTCGAGGTGACCGGCGAGGTCGTCACCCACCTCGGCCCGAAGGTCTGGCTCATGTGGCGCAAGCCGCGCCGCTAGGGCCTGGTGCCGGCGACCAAGTACTGATCCGGCAAGCCCGCGTCCACCGTGCTCGCGACGAGGCCGGCCGTCTCCAGCGTGCGCGCCACCTCCTCCGGGGGGACGCGGTGCTCGGGCGGAGGACCCTTCTTGGACTCGCGCGTGAAGTCGACCACGAACACCTCGCCCCCGTGCTTCAGCGCCACGCCGAGGCGAGCGGCATAGTCCACGCGGTTCGCGATGTGGTGCCACGTGTCGACCACCAGGATCCGATCGACGGAGCCGGGGGCCAGGCCCGGATCGTCCCCAGCCACCTGCCTCGCCTCGACGTTCGCGAGTTGCTCCTTCGCCGCGCGGTCCCGCAGGTGCGCGACCATGTCGGGCTCCACGTCCAGGGCGAGCACGTGGCCACCCGGACCGACTGCTCGCGAGAGGTGCGGTTCGAAGTAACCCGTGCCAGCGCCGATGTCCGCCACGGTCATGCCCGGAGCAATCTGCATCACGTCGATCACGCTCTGCGGCTTCTGCCATGCGTCGCGCGACGGGTCGTCGAACTTCTTCGACCACTCGACCGCATTTGCGAACCGATGCTGATAAGCGGGCACCTCCGCGGGCGGCGTGGACGCGCACGCGGCCAACGAGATGGCGAGTCCAATCGCGAGCAGGCGCATCAAAGGGAGAGGCTAGACGCGATGGCGCTCGCAGGCATCGCGCCCGCGACGCGCTTTTCCTCCCGGCCTCCCCGCATCAGAACCAGTGTCGGAATGCTCCGGATCCCGAAGCGACCCGCGACGGCCGGCAGGGCGTCGGTGTCCACCTTCGCGACGACGACGCTGCCCGAGCGATCACGCGCGAGCTTCTCGAGCTCCGGGGCCACCATGCGGCACGGCCCGCACCACGCCGCCCAGAAGTCCACGAGCACCGGCACGGGTGCGGCGCGGACGAGCTCGTCGAAGTCCTCGGCGGTCCTGACGGCGATCGGCTTGGCCAGCGGGAGCAGCGGCCCCTTACACGCCGCGCAGTGCGCCTTGTGGGCGACGCGCGCCGGGGGCACACGGTTCAGCCGTCCGCACGACGAACACTCGACGTTCATGCACCCCAACGTGCGGTCGGCCGGCCGCGCGTCAAGACGGCCCTCTGAGCCCCAAGAGCTTCTCGAGAAACGAGCGATCATCGCGCTTTCCCTGGCGCTCCTCTCGGCAACGGCAGCGCTCCTCGCGCGGCACGTCCCCGAGCACTTGCTCGACGTGTCGGCCGCAGCCGACGAACGAGGGCTTTCCACAATCCCGACAGGTCACGCGCGTACACATGTCCCAGATGACTCCTTACCCCTTTGAGAGCCTGGTAGCCGAAAAAGGATTCGCCCTCACCTCAGGGCCCCGGACGCGCGTAGTAGACCGGGCCGATGGGCGCGCCCCAGTAGGCGTATTCGGGCGAGAGCGGGTCGAACCCGCCGTACCAACCAGGGCCCCACCACTCGTGGTACGCGTAGGCGTCGGGTGGCGGCAGCGGTTCGATGGGCACGCGCTCGAAGGTCGTGCGCATGGCAATCGGCCCCTCGGAGGTTCCAATCTTCCAGAGCAGCTCGAACCGCGCGACCTCGGACGCTTCCTGCATGTCGACCGGCAGCGGGTAGAAGAGGTCTATCGTCGCGCTCGCTCCGGGCAGGATGGTCACGACGGGCGCGCGTCCGGGGCTCGCCGAGGCGAAGGCCGGTCGGCTCTGCCCGTAGCCGCCGATGCCGCCAAGTTGCTCGCGCGTGTCGACCCGCCACGCGACCGTATCGACGTTGTCGTCCGCGATCATGCGCACGTGCATGACGTGAAGGCTCGGCCCCTCTCCGCTCGGCGACCGGAGGGCCGCGACGCCCAGCGTCGCCACGCGCACGTCCCCGCGCGGGGCCTGGGGCGGCACCGGGTAGTACGCCGCGGGCCTTCCCGAGACGAGCGCCGTGGCATTCTCCTCCGGCTCGTAGATGTAGCGGCCGGAAGCGCACCCGGCGGTCGCCAGGAACACGAGGGCCACGACTCGTGAGTTCATGCACGAGCACGAGGCATCCGACGTGCCCCGACGGCTCGTCCGTTCGTCACGATGCGCGGGCGAGCGGTGCGCCTGCGTCCGTCGCGAAGACCTCGATGAACGGCTGCGCCGCGATCATCTTCTTGACCTTGCAGGACTCGGCGGCGCGCACGACGGCGGCGCGCAGGTGCTCCGGGAACGACTCGGGTAGCCGCAGCTCGATGCGGATGCGAGTCGGCAGCTTGGTCGTCGGATCCGCCTCGGCGACGGCCAGCCGCATCGCGAGCCCTTCGGTCGAGAGCTTGCGCGCCTGGCAGAAACCGAGGACGTAGATGCCGGCGCACGTCGCGAGTGATGCCAGGAACAGGTCGAAGGGCGCCACCGCGCTCCCCTCGCCGCCCAGCTCGCGCGGCTGATCGGTGCGCACCACGAAGTCGCCGACGCGCGCGTCGACGCGCTTTCCGCCCGGGAACGAGACGTCGATATCCATCGCCATGGCGGCCTCCTCATGCGTGACGGAATGTCACGGGTCCTGCATCTTGAGAGCCAATGAGCGACGCGAAGGGTTCACCAGGTCCGAGGGAATCGGTCGGCAAGCTCCTCGAGAGCTACGCGCCGACGATTAGCCGTTTCGCCCTGCGCATGTGCCGTGATCCGGAGGACGCGCGAGACGTGGTGCAGGAAACCATGCTCGCGGCGTCGCGGAGCCTGGGGGACTTCCGCGGGGAGTCGTCGCTGACGACGTGGCTGTTCACGATCGCGCGCAGCTTCTGCATCAAGGCGCGCAGATTGCGCACGGGTCAACCGGATCGACTGCTGTCTCTGGAGAGCGAGGACGTGAAGCCGATGGCCTCTCGTGCCGCCGCTCCGGACGAGGCGGCCGGCGAGCGTGAGCTCGGTCGGGCGCTGGAAGCGGCGATCGACGCGCTCGATCCGATGTATCGGGAGGTCCTGCTCCTTCGCGACGTCGAGGGCCTGACGGCGCCCGAGGTGGCGAGCGTGCTCGCCATCGGCGTCGACGCAGTGAAGAGCCGCCTCCACCGTGCGCGCATGGCGGTGCGCGAGAGACTCGCACCGTTGCTCCACGCCGACGCGGCGACGGCGCCGGGCTGCCCGGACGTGCTGCCGGTGCTTTCGCGCTACCTGGAAGGTGAGATCGCGCGCGACGACTGCGCCGAGATGGAGCGACACGTCGAGAGCTGCCCGCGCTGCCGCGCCCAGTGCGACTCCCTGCGTCGCATGCTCGACCTGTGTCGTGCATCGGCGAAAGGCGCGCAGCCAGTGCCGCCCGAGAGCGCTTGAGGCACTCGCGCGAAGCACGCGTCTTGCGTGCTCCGGGACGACAAGGAGCACGCCATGAAGCTCGGCTTCCTGGGCCTCGGCCGCATGGGCTACCCGATGGCGCGGCTGCTATTGCGCGCCGGACACACCGTCGCGGTGTGGAACCGCACGGGCGCCAAGGCCGAGTCGCTGCACAAGAGCGACGGTGCGCGCGTCGCGAGCTCGCCCGCGGATGCCGCGTTCGGCGCAGAGGTGGTGCTGTCGATGCTGGCCGACGACGACGCCGTGCGGTCGACCGTGCTCGGGGAGGGCAAGATGCCCGTGCCCGAGCCGCTCGTCTCGGGCATGCCTCCGGGCGCAATCCACGTCTCGATGAGCACCATCTCGCCTGCGCTCTCCAAGGAGCTCGCCGAGGCGCACGCCTCGAACGCGCAGCGGTATCTCGCCGCGCCGGTCCTCGGCAGGCCCGAGGCGGCGCAGGACGGAAAGCTGGTACTGCTCGTCGGAGGTCCAGACGACGCGGCGACCGCATGTGCGCACGTCTTCCAGGTGCTCGGGCACTCGGTCCACCGCCTGGGCTTCCACCCCGAGCGCGCCAACGCGGCGAAGCTCGCCTGCAACTTCGTCCTCGCCTCGATCATCGAGGTGCTCGGCGAGGCCTTCGCGCTGGGCGAGCGGTACGGTGTCGGCGCGCCCGCCCTGCTCGGCATCCTGCAGGACTCGATGCTCCGGCCCGAGACGCTCGCCGCGTACGGCAAGCGCATCGCCGAGGCGCGCTTCGAGCCTGCCGGCTTCAAGCTGAAGCTCGGGCTCAAGGACATGGACCTGCTCCTCGGCGCCGCGGAGGCGCAGGCGCTCCCCATGCCGACGGCGAGCGTGCTGCATGATCGCTTCCTCGTGGCGCTCGCGCAGGGCCTGGAGGACAAGGACTGGTCGGCTATCGCTCGCACGCTGCCGCACAAGCGCGCGGCGTGAGCGAATTGGGCCAACGGGCTGGCGCTCGTCCGCCGGGTCCGTGAGTAGCGGTTAGAAGAGCGGACGAGCTAGCCGGGGAAAGCGTCACTCGCATCGATCTTGCCGAGCGCCAGCCGGTGGCAGGTGGAATCGAAGCATGCTCCGCGCGAGGCGGGGATACGGCTCGTCGTCCCGGCGTGACGGCTCGTCCGGATTGGGGGAGGACCCTCCGACGTCCACACGCGGCAGGTGGGGCGTTTCCGCTCGCACGAGACGACGCGCTCTCTTCTTGCGGGACACGATGCCCCGCTTCGCGCGCGTGGCCCGTCCGCTTCGTCGAAGCGGCACTCGCGTTATGATGCTCGGGTGACGATCGAGCGAACGCCCGCCGAGACGTTAGCAGGCCTGTGAACGTCGACCCGTCGACTGCAAGGCCCCTTGGCGGAATGGCAGACGCAGCGGGCTTAAAACCCGCGGCCCGCAAGGGCGTCCGAGTTCGAGTCTCGGAGGGGCCACCAGCTTCCAGCTACTGGCAGCTCGTGGCAGGCATCGACGCGATCCAGTCGCTCACGAGCTGCACCGCCTCGGTGTGCTCGAGGCTGCGCCCTATCTCGGGCATCGCGATGGCCGGCGCGGTCGACTGCATGCGGTGAACGAGGATCGACTGCTCGGGGTGGCCAGGGACGACGTCGTAGGAATACCCCTCGGAGGCCATGCCCGCCGCAACGGGCATCTTGCAGACCCCGAGCTGCATCGAGCCCGTCTCGTCGTACGTGAGGTCGAGGCCCGTCGTGCGCGCCTCGCCCCCGTCGCTGTGGCAGTACGCGCAGTTGGCCTGCAGGTACGCGCGTGCTCGCGATGCGACGTCGCCGCTCGTGGGATCGAATGCCGCCGGGAGAACCGGGGCCTGCGTCTGCGACGGGGCGCCCTCGAGGATGCCGATGCGCGACCAGTGCGTCAGCTCGTTCTCGTTGGTGCCGTCGGGATAGGTGAGGTCGCGATTCAGCTGATCGGCCCACGGGCCGAGCGTGATGACGCTCCCGTGGTCGGCGTGGCACTTGGGGCACTGGGCTTGGCTCGGCACGAGGTAGTGCGGTGCCTGCGTCTTGCCGTTCGTGTCGATGAACGTGAAGTCGAGGACCTCACCGCCGGGCTCGATCGTGGCGTTCTGCTGCGCGTCGTCCCAGCGGTAGGTCGTGCCCTTCCAACCGGCGGTTCGGTGGACGAGGACGCGCGTCTCGATCCACTTCACCGGCGCGTTGGCGACGCGGAAGTCGGCGGGGAACCCGAAGCTCTTCGTGATCACGGTGCCGACCGGGAACTCGAAGCGCGCGCCCTCGACGTAGCTCACCGAGGCGCCCGGCGGCAGCCACACGGTGCGGTACTTGACGGCGTAGTCCGAGAAGAGCGGCGTCTGCAGGTCGTAGGGCGTGACGCCGTCGTTCGCGGTCACGGCTCCGTTCTGCAGTGTGATCATGCAGTACGCGCTGAGCGAAGACGGGAACGGCCCCGTGTCCGCGCCGGCTGCCCCCGGGAAGCACTTCGCGACGGTGCCGCTGTCGTCGCACGCGCCACCGACAACCGCGAGGCCGACGAACGCGGCGAGCCCTACTGCGCGGGCAACCCGGTCCATGTCACCGCGGGGAGCGCCGGGAGCATGCAAGCGAAGAAGGATGCGTCGCAGTCGATGGTCTTCGACAGGTCCGGATTGCTCGTCGACAGCTGATCGAAGTGGCCGTTGCACACGGCCGACGCCGTGGGCTCGTGGACGCAGATGATCATGGTGTTCCCGGTCGGGTACGACGGGTCTTGCATCATCTTGGGATCGAGGATCCCGTCGTACATGACGTCCGGCACGTCGCCGTTCGGATACTTGCTCGCCCCGGTGAGCAGCAGCGCCCCGACCTGGCTGTGCAGGTCCGACTGATACCCGTTGTGGCTCCAGGTGTTGTCGTGGGCGTAAACGCTCTTCGGCCACTCGTAGTATTTCGGGTCGGTGAACGTCTGCTGCGACACCGCGTAGCCGATGATCCCGAAGCCCGCGGTCTTGTTGCCGGTGATGGTGTTGCCGAAGACCTCCACGT
>DATJYG010000685.1:0-14516 GCA_035499695.1 Polyangiaceae bacterium | reverse complement strand
TCGTCTTCGCGGTGGGTGCGCTGCTCGGCGCCGTGCTGGGGGTCGTGGGCGCGGCAAAGTCGGAAGTCGACGGCAAGGGCGCGATGGTCATCATCGTGGGCTGCTCCCTGATCTGTGGCCTCATGTCCGTGCCCTTCGTCGGCGAGTGGGTCGTTGCGTTCGCGTCGCTGGGATCGACCGACCAGGCCATGGCCTTCGCGACGGGCGGCGAGGTTCAGTGGCCCATCGACGCGGGCGTCGCCGGCATCCTGTACGTCCTGTCGGTCGTGCCGATCGCCATCGCGTGGCGGACGAAGGAGAACGTCTCGTCCGTGCGGGGCCTCCAGTCGAAGCTCGCCGCGCAGCCGCCGGCCACACCGGGCGGCGCCTGCGCCTGCCGCAACTGCGGCGCCGCGCTCGCGGTTCGACCGGGCGCGCTCGCCGCGCGATGCCTCTTCTGTCGCACCGACAACCTGGTCGCCGTCCCGCTCGCCGTCGCCACCAGGCGAACGCAGGACGCTGCGCAGATGGCGGAGGAGGTCCGGGGGGAGGTCGAGAAGCACGAGCGCAACCGTCGTCACGACCGCGCCATGATGTGGACGATGGTGGGGCTCGGGCCTCTGCTCGTCCCGCTGCTGTGCGGTGCCGGCTGGCTGCTACACGCCATCCTGGGGTAGTGGGGAGGAGTGCGAACCGGGCTCGATCGGCTGGCGACGCATCCGAACCTCGGCGCGGAGCTGCGCGCGGCGCGCGTGGGTCTGCTGGCTCACCCGGCATCGGTGGACCGCAGGCTCGTGCACGTGCGGCGCGTGCTCGATGCGCTGGGGGTGAAGCCGGTGATCGTCTTCGGCCCCGAGCACGGCTACGGCGGCGAAGCGCAGGACATGGTGGGCGTGGCCGACGCGCGCGATGCCTTCGGCACCCCGATCCGCAGTCTCTACGGAGAGCGATTCGAGGACCTGTCGCCGCGCGCCGAGGACCTCGAGGGCCTCGACATCTTGCTCGTGGACCTGCAGGACGTCGGCTCTCGCTACTACACGTTCGTGTGGACGGCCGTGCTCGCGATGCGCGCGTGCGCGCGTGCCGGGGTGAGCCTCCTGGTGCTCGACCGGCCGAACCCCATCGGCGGCGATCCGTCGAGCGTCGAGGGCCGCCGTCAGACGAGCGAGCTCTGCTCCTTCGTGGGGCTCGAGCCGATCCCCATCCGCCACGGGCTGACCATCGGCGAGATCGTCGCGTGGCAGGCCGACGCGGCGCGGATCCCGCCGCAGCTCGTGCGCATCGTCGGGGTCAACGGCATCGAGCGCGCCGATCACGCGTCGGCCTGGGACCGTCCCCTCGTGATGCCGTCGCCGAACATGCCGACGTACGAGACGGCGCTCGTCTATCCCGGCGGTTGCTTGATCGAGGGCACCAATCTGTCCGAGGGCCGCGGCACGACGCGTCCCTTCGAGATCGTCGGGGCCCCGTGGATCGACGGTGCGCGTCTGGCCGAGGGCCTGCACGCGCTCGGTCTCCCCGGCTTCCGCGCGCGCCCGCTCACCTTCAGCCCCACCTTCCACAAGCACCGCGGCGAGACCTGCGGCGGCGTGGAGGTGCACGTGACCGACCCGGTGTCCTTCCGTCCGGTGCGGACCTACGTCGCCCTCGTCGCGCTCGCCCACGCGCAGGCGCCAGATCGCTTCCGCTTCCGCACCGAGGCCTACGAGTTCCGCGACGACGTGCCCGCCTTCGATCTGCTCACGGGCAGCGCCGAGGCGCGCGAGCGCATCCTGCACGGTGATCCCGCGCTCGACATCGCGCGCGCCGTGGCGAGCGTGGACGATGCCGACCGCGCCATCGTCGCCGAGGCCATCGAGGCGGGGCAGGCGCGCCGCATCAACTGAAACCGAGGAGGGGACGTAATAGATTGTCGGTGTGCCCTTTCCCCGACTAGCGACGAGCTTCGCTTTCTTTTTCCTCGCCTGTCAGCCCGCCATCCCGGCGTACACGGTGAACGTGCCCCCGCGGCTGGTCGACCTGCGCCCTCCGCGTTCGGTCGCGGTCGTGCACGGCGACGTCTCGCTCGATGGGGCGCGCGCCGCGATCGAGCACGCGATCCCGCAGGACATCACGGGGAGCAAGAAGCTCAACGCCGGGATCGCCGATGTGGAGGTGAGCTGGCACCTGACGCGCCGACCGGTGATCCTGCGCGCCGAGAAGGACGGCCTCGGCCTGGAGGTGGACGTGCTCGGCGATCTCGACGCGCAAGCCGCCGGCGTCAAGTGCCACTCGGGCGACTCGGGCATCGTCTTCCGCGTCGAAGCCGCGCCGACGCTCCTTCCGGACGGGGCGCTCGCGCTCGATCACCTGCGATGGAAGCCCGAGCTGCGTGGCAAGCTCGATTGCGGCCCGGTGACGGTCCCGCTCGGGAGCATCCTCGACGCGGTCGCCGAGCCGCTCGCCGGAGCGCTCGCGAAGGGCGTCGAGCAGATCCACGTGCCGGTGGGATCCCAGCTGCAGTCCGGCCTCGTCGCCCTGCGTACGCCGCAGACGATTCACCTCGGCGGCACTGCCGGCGATGCGTGCCTCGACATGGATCCCGCAGAGTTCGTCCTGTCACCGGTCGGCGGCTCGGGCTCGCAGATGAACCTGCGCGCGGGCGTCGACGTCGCGCCCCGCGTGACGCTGGGTGCGTGCGCGCCGGGGGCGTCTCCCGATGCGCCGCATCCGGGCCCGCTCGTGCGCGTCGAGCCGCTGAAGGACGAGTTCGACGTCGCCATCGACGTGGCGGTGCCCTACGACGACCTGCAGACGCGCGTCGCACCGCAGCTCGTGGGCCACAGGTTCGGCAACGGCGACCACACGGTCACCGTGGAGGGCTTCGAGGCAGGCGACGCGAGCGGTCGCGTGCTCGTGCGCATGCCGATCCGCGGCGCGCTCACCGGCATGATGTACCTGTGGGGAACGCCGGCCGTCACGCAGGACGGGAACCGCTGGGTGCTCGCTGTGCCGGACCTGCACGTGGCCGTCGAGAGTCAGTCGTTCGCGACGCAGCTCGAGCTCCTCGTGCTCGAGTTCAGGAACGGCGGGCTCGAGACCATGATGCGGTCGCTGCTGAAGCTCGACGTGACCGATCGCATCGAGCAAGCGCGCGCCGCGCTCTCGGGCCGGCGAAACGTCTCGACTGGTCCGCCGCCGGTGGACCTGACGACGACGGCGGCGCGTATCCTCCCCGGACAGGTGGGATCGCGCGAGGGGGCGCTCGTGGCGCAGCCGATCGTGTCGGGACAGGCGGAGGTCCTCGTCGGCTCGCGATAGGCCGTCACTCCGACGCGACTGGCGTGGCGACACCGCCGCCGCACGCACCGCCGGTGTTCGGCGGCTTCAAGCCGCTGCAGGGCGCGCCTTGAGCGAGCCAGCCGAGCAGGGTGCTGCGGTCGGGTGCCGAGAGGCTGCCGCCGCGCGGCATCGCTCCCGACGACACCATGCCGTCGACGCTCGCCGCGCACTCCTGCACGTCCCAGCACGAAGACCACTGCTGGCCGTGACATCCGTCGCACGACGATTCGAAGATCGCCTCGATGTTCGTCCGCCCGTCCCAGCCATCGCTCGGTGTGCCGCCGTTCTGTCCGTTTCCCGCGCTCCCCGAGCACCCCACGAGAGCCGCGGCGGCGGAGAGAGCGACGGCGGCGATGGTCGTGACGCGGAGCAACGGGTGCGGCTTCATCCCACGAGCCCTTTGCAACCGTGGGGCCGCGTGAGTCGCGGGGTGGGGGAGGGGCAAGTGCCCGGAACGTCGTGGCTTCGCGGGTGTCACCCTGTGCCAGCACGGCGCGTCTGACGTACACTTCGCTCTGCGATGGGCGAGCCCAAAGACCCGGTCCTGGGACGCACCATCGCCGGCAAGTTCCTCGTCGAGGCCTACCTCGGCGGCGGTGCGATGGGGGCGGTCTATCGCGCCAAGCAGCTCGCGCTCGAGAAGGACGTGGCCATCAAGATCATGCACGGCGACCACGCCGGCGACGCCACGTACGTCGCTCGCTTCCAGCGCGAGGCGAAGGCCGCGAGCCGTCTGGACCACCCGAACTCGATGCGCGTCATCGACTTCGGCCAGGAGTCCGACGGCCTGCTCTACATCGCGATGGAGTTCCTCGACGGGCGCGACCTCTTCCGCGTGCTCCAGCAGGAGTGGCCCTTCACGCCGCCGCGCGTCGCCGACATCCTCTCGCAGGCGCTCGCCGCCCTCGCCGTGGCGCACGACATGGGGATCGTGCACCGCGACCTCAAGCCCGAGAACATCATGCTCCTGCACGGCACGGACGACGAGGGTCGGCCGCGCGACATCGTGAAGGTGTGCGACTTCGGCATCGCCAAGTTCACCGACCGCCGTGACGGCACTCCCCAGACGGGGGGCCAGAAGCTCACCACGCAGGGGATCGTCGTCGGCACGCCCGAGTACATGTCCCCCGAGCAGGGCAAGGGCGAGGCGCTCGACGCGCGCAGCGACATCTACGCGATGGGGGTCATCCTCTACCAGCTGCTGACCGGGCGCGTGCCCTTCGAGGCCGAAACGGCGCTCGGCGTCGTGCTCAAGCACGTGACCGAGGAGCCCGTTCCGCCGAGCACCGCGCACCCGCCGTCGGACAGGCGGCTCGAAGCCATCTGCCTCAAGGCGATGCGCAAGAAGCGCGAGGATCGCTTCCAGAGCGCGAGGGAGATGCGCACCGAGCTGCGCGCGCTCGGCGGATCCTCGGACGGGCTGGCGCACGCCCCCACGCAGCGGGTCTCCGCGGTCACCGCTCCGACGGCGCCGGCGTTCGACTCGTCCCAGGTGGTGTCTGCGACTCCGGCCATCACCGCGAGCAAGATGACGCCTCCGGGGATGTCCACGATCTCCGGCGAAGGAGCCCCGCGCAGCCGTGCACGTCTCTTCGCCAGCCTGGGGCTGATCGCCATCGCGCTCGGAGGAGGCGCATTCGTCTTTCGCGACAAACTCCTGCCCAGGTCAGCGGCTCCGCACCTCGTCTCGCAGGGGCCGGTGCTGCCGCCGGCCACGACGACGCTCAAGCCGCTCTCGCCATCGGTGCCTTCGCTCGATCCGGCGCCGATTCCGAGCGCCGCGCCTGCTCCGTCGTCGAAGACGCCGACACTCGGTCCGGCGCCGAAGCCCCCCACCGCGGCTCCGCGCGCGCCTGCTGCGGCCGCCCAGCCCGAGCCTCCCCCGGCTCCTGCTCCGGCTCCCGTTCCGCCCGCACCCGAGACGGCCACCGTGGCAGCCAATCCGCCTCCGCCCGCCCCTGCGCCGCCGCCTGCTCCGGCCCCGGCTGCACCCGCTCCGCCGCCGTTCGATCCATCGCACGCCCACGTGCAGTGGAACGTCAGCGGCTCCGGCGGCGGCGCGACCGCCAGCGCGGTGCAGCGCGCATTCTCTCGCAAGGCCGGCGCTTGGACGCAGTGCTACCGCAACGCTCTCGAGCGACGCGCCGAGCGCATCGAGGGCTCGGCCGTGCTGCACGTCGTGACCGACGAATCGGGCAACGTCGTCGGCGCACACCTGAACGGGTTCGACCAGATGCCCGGCGTCAAGAACTGCATCGCGAACGCGTCGCACGTGAAGATCGACGGCGTCGACACGGGCGATGCGTGGGCCGACATGCAGCTCAGCTTCGTGCCGGAGTGAGAGAGGCGTGCGCGCGCGAACCCTCGCAGGCGCAGCAGGCCTCGTGACCATCGCCCTCGCCGGGTGCAGCTTCCTCGACCCGCAGGAGGGCAAGCCGCGCGTCGCGTGCGTCGACGCCGATTCGAACCCCGACGCGTCGGTAAACTTCGGACGCGACATCCGTCCCCTCATGAACCGCACGGCGACCGATCCGACGGGCCACGGGTGCATCGCGTGCCACTACTCGACGGAGGCGCATCACTCCTGCCTGGACGCCACGGGGCTGGACATGGCGACGCTCGGCGCCATCCGCCGCGGCGGACACACCACGGGCGCGAGCATCATCGTCCCCGGCAAGCCGTGCGAGTCGGCGCTCGTGCAGAAGCTGCAAGGCGACTACCCTGTCGGCGTGCAGATGCCCAAGGACGGGCCCCCGTACTGGTCGCAGAGCCAGATCCAGCTCGTCGCCGACTGGATCGCCGAGGGCGCCAACGGGGCCGACGACGAATGACGCGCGCCGCTCGGCTCGTGCTGCTCCTCGGGCTCACCGGTTGTGCCGGCGCCGTGTCCGAGCGACGCGACGGCCTGGACGTCAGCACGCTGCCCGCCGACGTGCAGGGCGACTATGCCCTCTTCTCCCAGCGCTGCTCCAAGTGCCACTCGCTCGCGCGCCCGCTCCAGTCCGGGATCACCGAGGACTCCTACTGGCGCATGTACGTCGAGAAGATGCGCCGGCAGCCCGGCAGCGGCATCAGCGAGGCGGACACGGTGCCGATCCTGCGCTTCCTCCACTGGTACTCGGTGGACCGCCCCAAGGCGGCCGCCGCAGCCGCAGCCGCAGCCGCCGCGGACGCGGGAGGCCCCGGGGGATGACGCGCGCGCTCTGGGCGCTGCTCGCGGTCGTCGTCGCCGTCGCGCTGGCGCTCTGGGCGCCGCCCGCGCTCGCGCTCGACCGCACCTTCGCCGGCTCGGTGCAGGTGGACGAGCACATCGCTCCCTTCCAGCCGAGCGACTCCTACGGGACGCAGTTCTTCGGCGGCTTCACGACGGAGCTCTCCGGGAAGATCGCGGCGGACCTCAGCGAGCACGTCTCGGCCAACGTGAAGATCTGCTACGGCTGCCACGGCTTCGAGACGGACATGGCGTACGTCGACCTGCGCGTCGTCGACGAGCTGAACTTCCGCGTCGGCCGGTTCAGCCCGAGCTTCGGAGCGTTCAACCTGCGCCACGATCCGGCCAATCACAAGCTCGCCGACAAGCCGCTGCCTTACGACATGGGGCGCATGCTGCGCCTTCGCGACTGGAACATGGGCGTGCTCCCGAGCCCGTTCCCGGACAACGGCGTCGAGATCGACGGCTCGCACTGGTTCGGCGACGTGGTGGAGCTCGACTGGGCCGCCTACGCCGTCAGCGGCTTCAAGGGCGCCGAGTCGTCGCTCGACCTCGACTTCACGCAGTCGCGCGACGGGAACCTCTACTACGTCGACGACAACAACACCCCCGTCGGTGGCGGCAGGCTCGCAGCCACCTTCCGCCTGTCGCCGAACACCGAGCTCACGCTCGGCGGGAGCGGCATGTACGGCACCTTCGACCCGGAGAGCCGCTTCACGTACGCCATCTTCGGCGCAGACGCGTGGCTCCGCGCCGGGCGCACCAACGTGCGCGCCGAGTGGCTGGTGCGCCGGCAGGAGTTCTCGGACGCCGACGCGAGTCAGCTCAAGTACACCTTCGCGCCGGGCCAGAACTTCTTCGTCAAGCACGGCGCCTACGTCGAGGCGGAGACGCCCATCGCGCCGGGCGTCGACGCGCTCGCGCGCGTGGACGGACTCGTGCGCATCGGAGACGTGGCCGCAGCGTCGCCCCTCTCGAACCAGGCCTACGTCCTCCGCTACACGATCGGCGCCTCGATCGTGCTCGCGCAGGGGGTGCGCCTGAAGCTGACGCCGGAGCTCTGGCAGTTCGACTACGCGGACGCGTCCGGCCGGAGGCTCGAGGCCAGCATGCACGTCGCCGTCGCGGCGGCGTTCTAGGAAATTCGGCTCCGTCGGCCGGGAAGTTCCCGGGGAATAGGTTCCTCGCGCCGGTTGTCTCGTAGGCGAGGGCAGGAGATGAAACGGAGAGAGACCCCTCTTGCCCGCGACGCATTGCGGACACAAGTAAAGTGTGTGCGGTCGCTGCAGCCGTCCCCCTCCTAGCGGCGAGCCCAGCGGCCGTGCCTTGAGGGCTTGCGCGAGCCCCTCCCCCACCGCGCGAGTCCACCGTGCCCGGGTGACGAAAGTTGCCCGGGCGCGTTTTTTTTGTGCGGGCGAAAGCCCTACTTCTTCTCTTCGAGGTCTTCCGCCAGGTAGCTGAGGATCACCTCGTCGAGCGACTTGTCGCTGATGAGGTCCTCCCCGAAGATCGATTTGCCGTGCTGCGGTCGAGCTTGGCCGAAGATGGCCGCAGGCCGCGTGGGCGCGTAGCGGCGTTCGCCGGAGCTGGCCGCGGCAGCGCCGCTCTGCGACGACGGACGCGCGGCAGCCGCCCCGCCTTGCGCGGGAGCACGAGGCGCGGGCGGCACTTCGGCCGAGACCGAGGCAGCCGGCGGCATGGGTGTGATGCGGTACTTGCCCGACGCGTTCTTCTCGCGGAAGAGATTCGACGGCGGCGGCGGCAGGTCGCTGGCGGTCCGGAGGACCGGCGAGGCCGCGTTGGTCACCGCCGCGCGCTCGAGGGCGTCGATGTCGAGCGCCAGCTCGGCGGGGACGGCCTGCCGGATGGTGGGCGGCCCATCGGGCTGCTCGTCTGCCGCGGCGCGCGCGGCGGCGGGTGGGGGTGCCGGGACCGTGGGGGGAACCACAGGAGGGGTACCAGCAGCAGGCTTGCCTGCCGCCGGCACCGGGGGCAGCGCGCCGTCCCGGTGCGGCGCGGGCGGCGGGGGGCTCGGAGGCGACTCGGCGGCGAGAGCCCGCGTCACCTGCGAGGCGTCGGCGGCGCCCTCGGCGATCGAGTCGAACTTGCCGTCGCGCAGGGCGATGAACATCGCCTTGTGCTGCTGCTTCATCATCTCGCGGACGATGTCGCCCATCCGCTCGTTGCCGATGTACTCGGTGTAGCTCGTCTTGACGCTCTTCAGGATGCGGCCGCCGTCCATGAAGAGGTGCGTGATGATGTGCCCGTACTTGACGCCCGAGTCTTCCGTCTGGATGTGGAAGACCTTTCCCTTGTGGCGGACGTTGTTGTTGTACCCGAGTAGGGGCGACGGGACCTTGTTCGACATTGGCGCGCCGCGAGCAATCAACGGTACCACGCGGGCGCCGCGGAGGGGATGAGGTGCCGGTGTAGGTCAGACCGTCCGCGTGATGGCGTCCAGACAGGCGTCTCGGCGGGCCCGGATGGCGCTCGTTTCCACGGCCAGGGCGCCCAGGGGGGCGGCGGTGATGGCGAGCTTTGCGCCTCCGGTCGCGCCGATGCGGACGAGGGGCACCCCGGCCTTCTGAGCGGCCGCCACGAGCGCCGCCTCGCTGGAGGCCGGGGCGCTCAGGACGACGCGTGAGGGGCTCTCGCCGAAGAGCTCGGCCAGGGCATCGACGATCGCCTCCCTGGCAGGAAGCTCGATGGTCGCCCCGACGTCCTCGGCGCCGGTGGTGCAGCACTCGGCCAGCGCCGCCGCGAGGCCGCCGTCGGACACGTCGTGGGCGCTCGTCAGCATCCGCGCGCGTGCGAGCTCCAGGAGGAGCTTCTGCAGCTTCGCCTCGACGGCGAGCTCGATGAGCGGGGGATCGCCCGCGAGCTTTCCGAGGGCGCGCACGAGCCATTCGCTCCCCGCAAGCGCCCGCGTTCCCTGCGAAGCGGCCGTGCCGAGGAGCCAAACGTGGTCCCCCGCCCGGGCGAAGTGCGACCGCACGACGTCCTCGGGCGACCCGACGAGCCCCACGGCGGCGATGGTCGGCGTGGGCAGGATGCTCTTGCCGTCGGTCTCGTTGTAGAGGCTCACGTTGCCGCTCACGATGGGAACGCCGAGCGCGTTGCAGGCCGCGGCGATGCCGTCGACGGCGCGCGCGAACTGGTCCATCACCTCCGGCTTCTCCGGGTTGCCGAAGTTGAGGCAGTCGGTCAGCCCGATGGGCTCCGCGCCGGAGCACACGAGGTTGCGGCACGCCTCGGCCACGGCCATCGCGCCGCCGACGTACGGATCGAGCTCGCACATGCGCCCGTTGCAGTCGGACGCGAAGGCCAGGATCTTCTCGATGGTCTTGCCGTCGCGCTCGCACGGCACGCGTACGACGCCCGCGTCCGAGCCGGGGCGCACGACGGTGCCGCCGCGCACGATCTGGTCGTACTGGCGCCACACCCACGCGCGCGAGCCGACGTTCGGGCTGCCGACGAGGTCCAGAAGCTCTCGCCCCAGGTCCTTCGGCACCGGGATGGCCGAGCCGTTGATCGAGGTCGCCACGTCCTTGCTCGCCGTGCGCGGCCGGTCGTAGACGGGGGCCTCGTCGGTCAGCTCGTCGATGGGGATGTCGCAGACGACGACCGCCGCGCGCTTGGTTGCGGGATCGACCAGCGGGTCGTAGCCCGGCGTCGCCTTGATGACCCAGCGTCGCGTGTCGGTCACCCGTCCGATGACCGCGGCGTCGAGCTCCCACTTCTTGCAGACCTCGAGGACGCGCGCCTCCTTGCCCGGCTTGGCCACGAGCAGCATGCGCTCCTGCGACTCGCTCAGGAGGATCTCGTAGGGCGTCATCGCCTTCGCACGGCGCGGGACGAGGTCCAGGTCGAGCTCGACGCCGTTCTTGGCGCGGCCGGCCATCTCGACGCTCGACGACGTGAGCCCGGCGGCCCCCATGTCCTGGATTCCCTCGAGCACGTCGAGGCCGAAGAGCTCGAGGCAGGCCTCGAGCAGGAGCTTGCCCATGAAGGGATCGCCCACCTGCATCGTCGGCCGCTGCGAGGGGCCCTCCTGGCTGAACTCGTCGCTCGCCATGGTGGCGCCGTGGATGCCGTCGCGCCCCGTCTTGGCGCCGATGTAGAGGATGCTGTTGCCCACGCCGGTGGCGCGTCCGTAGAAGATGCGGTCGGTGCGGGCCACGCCGCAGGTGAAGGCGTTGACCAGGATGTTGCCGTCGTAGCGCGCGTCGAACTGCAGCTCGCCGCCCACGGTGGGCACGCCGATGCAGTTGCCGTAGCCGCCGACGCCGGCGACCACGCCCTTCAGCAGCTCGGGCGTGCGCGGGTGATCGGGCCGGCCGAAGCGCAGCGAGTCGAGGCTCGCGATGGGCCGCGCGCCCATGGTGAACACGTCGCGAAGGATGCCGCCGACGCCGGTCGCGGCGCCCTGGTGCGGCTCGATGAAGCTCGGGTGGTTGTGCGACTCCATCTTGAAGACCGCAGCGAATCCGTCGCCGATGTCCACGACGCCGGCGTTCTCGCCGGGGCCCTGGATGACGCGCGGCCCCTTGGTCGGCAGGCGGCGCAGGTGAACGCGGCTCGATTTGTACGAGCAGTGCTCGCTCCACATGACGCTGAAGACGCCCAGCTCGGGGTACGTCGGCTTGCGCCCCAGCGCGCGCTCGATCTTCTCGTACTCGTCCTCGGTCAGCTTGTGCTGGCGCACCAGCGCCGGCGTGATGGGCGGGTCGGCCATGGGCTAGGAGCACTGACCTAGCACGTCACGGCACCCCGAGAGCAGACACGAGGCTAGGCGTCGCGGTCGAGCACGCGTCGCGCGTAGTCCGCGAGGAGCGGATGCGGCTCGATGAGCCCGAGGTCGAGCGACTGCGCCCAGGCGAGGATCGCGCCGACCTTCACGTCGGCGGCGGTCTGCACCTCGCCGAGCAGATGCGACGCCTTCGTGAGCGCGCGCTCGAGCACGCATGCGTGCGCCTCGAACGACTGGCGCGCCGTGGCGAGCGCTGCATCGTCGCGGCGCTCGGCGGCGATCATCGCCTCGAGCACGGTGGGAGCGAGCTCGGTCACCGCGAAGAAGAGCCAGCGGAGGTAGTTCGATCTGCCCTCGGAGCCGGGGGGCGGTGCATGATCATCGTCTTGTACGAAGGACCATGACGCGGGCGGCTTCAGCATCGGGCGCTTGGTACTAGTCGGCTCGAGCGCAGACGCAAGGATCAAAATTCATACGATTGCGTCTCGCTATCTCGTCCCTCGCCGGGGGGGCAAGCGGGCATGCTATGGCACGAGGCATGCGAGCGTGCGTCGTCGTCTTCCCCGGATCCAACGCAGACGCCGAAATGATCCACACGTTGCGTGACGTGTGCGGGTCGCCGACCTCGGTCATCTGGCATACCGAGACGCGCCTTCCCGCCGGCACGGATCTCGCTGTGCTCCCCGGCGGCTTCGCGTACGGCGATTACCTGCGGTGCGGCGCGATCGCACGCGTGAGCCCGATTGTCCCGGCGCTTCGCGCGCACGCCGAGCGCGGCGGTTGGGTGCTCGGTGTCTGCAACGGCTTCCAGATCCTCACCGAGGTGGGGCTGCTGCCTGGCGCCCTCACGCGCAACGCGCACCAGCGCTTCGAGTGCGGCGACTGGTACGTGCGCGTGACCGCCGAGGGCCCGTTCACGGGCGCGCAGGGCGACGTCTGGCGGCTTCCCGTCGCTCACGGCGAAGGTCGCTACCAGGCCGACGAGCGGACCCTGCGGCGTCTCGAGGACGAGGGCCTCATCGGCCTCCGCTACTGCACGCGCGAGGGTGCCATCGAAGAGCGGGCCAACCCGAACGGCTCGCTTCACGCGATCGCCGGGATCTACGGCGGCCCGCGGAAGAACGTGTTCGGCCTCATGCCGCACCCCGAGCGCATGAGCGAGGCGATCCTCGGCTGCGCCGACGGGCGCAAGCTCTTCGATCGCGTGTTCTCGCAGGCGGCTTAGGGCGGGAGGCTCTTTCGCTGCGCTTCTATGTCACGTCACGTGACATGACATGGCTGCCGAATGGAGAAGCCACTGAGCCGCTAGTTCCACGTGGGGTCGCTGCTAGATGCGCAGGTGCAACCTGCGTGCGAATGGTGCACGTGGCCCGCGGCCGAACCCGTGTAGCTCCAGCAGGTGCACGGGTCTACAGGACCGACGAGGCGATCCAAGCCGCCGCCGCCGAGCATCGGACAAGCATCCCCCGCACCTCAGGAGTATGTCCTCGTGGCGAGGGCTGCGCTCGTCGAGCTTAGACCTCGAACTCGGCCTTCTCGAGGATCTCGGTCACGCGCCAGAGGAACCCGTTGGCGGCGACGCCGTCGACGACGCGGTGGTCGTACGAGAGGGCCATGTACATCACGGGGTGAATCGCCATGGTGTCCTCGCCGTCGGGCGATTCGACGACGACGACACGCTTCTGGATCTCGCCCATGCGCAGGATCCCGACGTTGGGCTGGTTGATGATGGCGCCGCCGAAGAGGTTTCCCTTCAGGCCAGGGTTCGAGACGCTGAAGGTCGCGCCGGAGAGGTCGTCGATGGTGATCTTGCCGGCCTTCGCGCGCTTCGCGAGATCGTCGATCGCGCGCACGATGCCGCGCAGGCCGAGCTCGTCGGCCCGCCGCACCACGGGGACCACGAGGCCGTCCGGCGAGTCCACGGCGACGCCGATGTTGATGTCGCGCATCACGACGTACGCGTCCTCGAGCACGCGCGCGTTGAGGCCCAGGTTCTCGCGGAGCGCGTGGGCCGTGGCGACCACGACGAACGCGAGCATCGTGAGGCTCATGCCCTCGGCCTTGTAGCGATCCTTGTGGGCGTCGCGCAGGCGGCTCGCCTTGTGGAGGTCCACCTCGGCCACGGTCACGACGTGGGGCGAGGCGAACTTCGAGTACGTCATGTGGTCGGCGGTGATGCGCCGGCGCCGCGTGAAGGGGACCACCTTGTCGCCGTCGTGCGGCTTGTACGGAGGAACCTTGAAGGCGCCGAAGCCGACCCCGGGGATGGGGGGCACGAAGCCGCCGCCCTGGTTGATCATCTGCGCGAGCTGCGCTGCGCGCGCGGGGGGCTGCGCGACCACGTCGTTCTGCGGCTGCGGCGCAGGCGCCGCCGGGGCCGAGGCGTTCGCCGCGCGCATCACGTCGTCCACGGTGACCCGGCCGCGATCTCCGGTGCCCTGCACGGCGGCGAGATCGACGTCGTGCTCGAGCGCCGTCTTGCGCACGACCGGGGCCGCGAGCGGCTGGCGGGACGCGGCGGGAGGAGGCACGGCGAGCGGCGGAGCCGGAAGCGAAACGGGGGATCCGGGTGCGACCGACAGCGACGGGCCCGCGGTGGCGCCCTCTTCGATGCGGGCGATGACCGCCTTGACCGGCACCGTGTCGCCCTCCTTCGCGAGGAGCTTGGTGACGACGCCCGCCACGGGCGCCGGAAGATCGCTGTCCGCCTTGTCCGTCGAGATGGTGGCGATGGCCTGGTCCTTCTTGACGGCCTCACCCTCGCGCACGAGCCACTTGGAGATGGTTCCCTCGGAGATGCTCTCGCCGAGCTGGGGAACCCTGACGTCTGTAGGCATCGGTGGGGAAGAGCGTATAGCAGGGAAGACGCGGGCGTGCTCACGCGTATGCTCGGGGAAGTGGGGTGAAGCGATGACGCCGAGGCAGAGGATCGAGGGGCTCACGCGCAGCTGGTACGGCTACTCGGTGTTCGCGGCGCTGCTCTCCGTGCTGAGCATCCGCGCATCCGGGCCGCTGTCGCTCATCATCGGGCTGGGCATGTCGATCGTGATCAACACGATCGGCCTGGTCATCTCGATCGCCGTCATCACGTGGCTCGGCCGCAAGCTGGCCGTGTCGCGGTCGAACCCCGTGCGCCTCTTCCTCGTGGTCTTCTCGGGGCTCTTCACGGTGCTCGGCGCGCTCGGAGTGCTCAGCGGCATCTGGGCGTTCTTGCACGAGTGGAGCCTCGCCTCGATCCTGAACGTGGTGCTGATG
>DATJYG010000684.1:0-2747 GCA_035499695.1 Polyangiaceae bacterium | reverse complement strand
ATCAACACGAACTACAGTACCTACCCGAACGGGCTGCTCCAGGCCTGGGACACGACGAGCGGAGGGCCGGACCTCTCGGGCAATGCGAACCTTCAGTCGCTCATCGCCGCCGAGTTCGGCCTGACGTACAACGGCCCGGCGGCTCCGACGGACCTCTACATCGACGACATCGCCATTTCGAACACGTACATCGGCTGCAGCCAGTAGCCGGGCCTCTCTGCGAGCACCGTTCCGGGGGGGTGGTACGATGATCTCCGATGGCCGGGGAGGCGCTGGGCAGCCCGGTACGGAGGGTGGGGCGCTATGCGCTCTACCGCGAGATCGCCTCGGGCGGCATGGCGACGGTGTTTGTCGGCCGGCAACAGGGGCAGGCTGGCTTCGCGCGCACCGTCGCCATCAAGCGGCTGCATCCCCAGTTCGCGAAGGAGCCGGACTTCGTCGCGATGTTCCTCGACGAGGCGCGGCTCGCGGCGCGCATCCGGCACCCCAACGTGGTGCCGACGCTCGACGTCGTCTCCACCGAGGGCGAGCTCTTTCTCGTCATGGAGTTCGTGCAGGGCGAGTCGCTCTCGCGGCTGATGCGGGCGAGCCGCCAGCGCAAGGAGAACCCGCCGACGCGCGTCGTCGCGGCCATCATGGCCGACGTGCTGCACGGGCTTCACGCCGCGCACGAGGCGACGAGCGAGAAGGGCGAGCCGCTCGGGCTCGTGCACCGTGACGTCTCTCCGCACAACGTGCTCGTGGGCGCCGACGGCGTCTCGCGCGTGGTGGACTTCGGCGTCGCGAAGGCCGCCGGCAGGATCCAGACGACGCGCGAGGGACAGATCAAGGGCAAGATCGCCTACATGGCGCCCGAGCAGATCACGGGCGTCGTGTCGCGCAGGAGTGACGTGTATGCGGCCTCGGTCGTCCTCTGGGAAGTGGTGACGGGGAAGCGGCTCTTCGCCGGCGAGAACGAGGCCGTCGTCCTCAACCAGGTGCTCAACGCCAAGGTGACCCCACCGTCGCAGCTCGTCGAGGGGCTCGATCCGGCGTGGGACGAGATCGTCATGAAGGGCCTGGAGCGAGAGGAGCCCAAGCGCTGGGAGACGGCGCGGGAGATGGCCGTGGCCATCGAGACGCGGCTGCAACTCGCGCGTGCGACGCAGGTCGCGGAATGGGTGGAATTGCTCGCCGGCGACTCGCTCGCGAAGCGCGCGGCCGACGTCACGTCCATCGAGAGCGCGTCCGACATCGAGGTGGTGCCGGCCCTGCAGCAAGACTCCGGCGTCTCGGCGCCCGTGGTCGAGCCCCCCGCGGCGGCGCCGGCGCAGCCGCCGCCCTCTGCGGTCGCTGCGGAGTCGACCGCGTCACGCATCGGCGCCGTCTCGCGACCGCTCGATCTGGTGCCGCTGGAGCCTCGACGACCGTCACGCGCCGTCATCGCGGGCGGCGTCGTCGCGGTCGTGGGCATGGTCTTGCTCGCGTGGTTCGTGGGCACGCGGCACTCGGTGCAGCCGCTGGAGGCGCCGGCTTCCTCCGCGGTCGCCGTCGAGGCCCCACCGCCCCCGGCACCGAGCGTCGATCCATCCGTCGTCCCCGCGGTCTCCTCCGCACCCCCGGCTCCGGTCCAGAGCGCGTCGGCCGTATCGAGTGCCGCTGCGCCGCATACGCACAGACCGACGCGGCCCCGGCCCGTAAGCAGTGTCCCAAGCCTCGGAGACGTCCTTGACACGCGTCACTGATCGCAGCGCTCTGACGTGCACGGCGGTGCTGCTCTCGGCCGCGATGTCGCACGCCGCATGGGCGCAGAGCGCAGCGCCCACGACACGCGCCGAGTCGCTGTTCGCGCAGGGGAAGCAAGCGCTGGAATCGAACGACTACGCGCACGCCTGTCCGCTCCTTCAGGAGAGCTACGGAATCGATCCCGCCCTGGGCACGTTGCTGGCGCTCGCGGTCTGCCACGAAGGAGTCGGGCGCACCGCGACCGCGTGGCGGGAGTTCCGGACGGCCGCAGACGGCGCCGCGAGGGAGGGACGCACCGACCGAGAGCGTTTCGCTCAGGCCCACATCACGAAGCTCGAGGCGCATCTCTCGAAGCTCACGGTCGCCGTCTCGAGCGACTCGCCTCCGGGTCTGGTCGTCGAGGTGGACGGGACTGCGTTGCCCGTGGACCAGTGGGGCACCGAGCAAGTCATCGACCCGGGACACCACCTCATCGCAGCGCATGCTCCCCGGAGGCAGCCCTGGTCGGGTGCCGTCGACATCGGTCCAGAGCACGACGTGCAGACCGTCACCGTGGGTGCTCTCGCTCCCGAAGTCGCGGACGCCGCCGCATCGCCGCCGCCTGCGACCGACGCGACTCCGCCCCCCGCGTCGCCCGACACATCCGCCCCCGGCGCCTGGAAACGACCCGCCGGATGGATCGTCGGCGGCGCCGGGCTCGCCGTCGTCGGCGTGGGCGCCGTCTTCGGAGTCATGGCGATCACCAAGAGCAGCGACGCCAAGTCGAAGTGCTCCCAATCGAGCTGCACCGACTCGGCGGCCGTGAGCGAGAACCAGGACGCGAAGACGGCAGCGACCGTCTCCGACGTCGCGATCGGCGTCGGCGTCGCCGCCGTGGCCGTGGGCGCTTGGTTCCTGTTCACCGCGCCCTCCGCTCCGAGCGCATCGGCCGCTCTGCCGATCGTGCCTTTCGTGGGACGCGAGCAGGCCGGCATCGCGCTCATCCGAGCATGGTGAGCAGTCGCGATCCTGATTTCGTCGGC
>DATJYG010000683.1:0-8683 GCA_035499695.1 Polyangiaceae bacterium | reverse complement strand
CGGCGCTCTGGAAACTGCCGGTGCTGCTGCTCTGCGAGAACAACCAGTACGCGATGGGCACCGCTCTCGAACGCCACCAGTCGCAGCAGAACCTCGCGGTGAAGGCGCAGAGCTACAGGATGGAGGTCGAGCGCGTGGACGGCATGGACGTGCTCGCGGTGCAGGCGGCGGTGCGACGCGCGGCCGACTACGTGCGCGCCGGCGGGGGCCCGTGGTTCGTCGAGCTCTTGACCTACAGGTTCCGCGCGCACTCTGCGTACGATCCGGAGCTCTATCGCAGCAAAGAGGAGGTGGCCCGCTGGAGAAAGCGCGACCCGATCGCGCTCTTCAAGGCGCTTGCGACGGAGCGCGGCCTGCTCGGACCCGACGACGTGGCCGCGCTCGAGCGCGCGAGCGACGAGGAGGTCGCGGCAGCCATCGCCTTCGCGGAGGATAGCCCGCTCGAGCCCGTGGAAAATCTCGCCAAGGACGTCTACGCGCCGGGAGCGGAGCCATGACGACGTACCGCGAGGCCGTCCGCGCCGCGCTGCGCGAGGCGCTCCAGAAAGACGAACGCGTCTTTCTCATGGGCGAGGACGTCGGGCGCTACGGCGGCACCTACGCGTGCAGTCTCGGCCTGCTGCAGGAGTTCGGCCCGGAACGCGTGCGCGACACGCCTCTCTCGGAGAATGCCTTCGTCGGCATCGGCATCGGTGCCGCCATGGCGGGGATGCGCCCCATCGTCGAGATCATGACGGTGAACTTCAGCCTGCTCGCACTCGATCAGATCCTCAACAACGCCGCCACTCTCCGGCACATGTCGGGCGGGCAGGTGGGCGTTCCTCTGGTCATCCGCATGGCGACGGGCGCGGGCCGGCAAGTGGCCGCTCAGCACTCGCACAGCCTGGAGAACTACTACGCGCACATCCCCGGCCTGCGGGTGCTTGCGCCGGCGACGCTGGAGGACGCGCGCGGCATGCTCTGGACGGCCCTGCAGGACCCCGATCCCGTCGTCATCTTCGAGCACGCCACGCTTTACGGCGTGGAAGGGGAGCTTGCCGCCGACGCGGGAGCCGTACCCATCGATCGCGCTGCAGTCCGGCGGGCAGGCAAGGACGCAACGTTGGTCGCCTACGGCGGCACGGTGGGCAAGGCGCTCGTGGCCGCCGGCACGCTCGCGGAGCGAGGCGTGGACGCCGAGGTCATCGACTTGCGCACCCTGCGACCCCTCGACGATGCGACGATGCTCGCCTCGGTCAGAAAAACCCGGCGCGCAATCGTCGTGGACGAAGGGTGGAAGACCGGAAGCCTGGCGGGCGAGGTGTGCGCGCGCATCGTCGAGAACGCGTTCTACGATCTGGACGCGCCCGTCGCGCGCGTATGCAGCGACGAGGTGCCCATTCCTTACGCCAAACACCTCGAGGACGCCGCGCTGCCGCAGCCAGAGAAGATCGTGAATGCAGTCCTCGAGATGGTGGGCGCCCATGGGTGAGTTCAAGATGCCGTCGCTCGGCGCCGACATGGAGGCCGGCACTCTCGTCGAGTGGCACGTCAAGCCGGGGGACTCCTTCGAGCGGGGCGACGTGGTGGCTGTCGTCGAGACCGACAAGGGGCTGGTCGAGGTCGAGATCTGGGAGGGAGGCACGATCGACGCGCTCCTCGTCAAGCCGGGGACCAAGGTTCCGGTCGGCACCGTGCTGGCAACGACGACGACGCAGCCGACCGAGGCGCCGCGAGCTCCGTCGCCGGAGCCGCGCGTGCAAGCATCGCCGGCCGCACGGCAGCTCGCGCGGGAGCGCGGAATCGATCTGGCCAAGATCCATGGCACCGGTCCGCACGGAGCCATCACGCGCGACGACGTCGAGAAAGCCCCGCGCGCGGCTCCCGCGGTCGCTCCTTCGCCGGCGGCGCCGTCCCCTGCGCCTCCCCCTGCGCCCACAGCCGCAGCGCCGGGGATCGACACCGCTGCGATGCGCCGGGCCATCGCCGCTGCCATGGCGCGATCCAAGCGCGAGATCCCGCACTACTACCTGTCAATCGACGTGGACGTCGGGCCGGCGACCGCATGGCTCGAGGCGGAGAACACCCGCAGGCCCGTCACCGAGCGGGTCCTGTTCGCGGCGCTGCTGCTCAAGGCGACGGCGCTCGCGGCGCGAGAGGTGCCGGAGGTGAACGGATTCTTCGTCGATGGCGCCTTCCGGCCCGCCGGCGAGATTCACGTGGGAGTGGGGGTCTCCCTGCGTCAGGGCGGCCTCGTGGCGCCGGCGATCCACGACGTCGACCGCAAGAGCCTCGTCGAGATCCAGGCGGAGCTGAGGGACCTGGTCGCGCGCGTGCGCGCCGGTCGCCTGCGCAGCTCGGAGATGACCGACCCCACCCTCACCGTCACGAACCTCGGCGATCAAGGGGTGGCCAGCGTCTTCGGCGTCATCTACCCGCCGCAGGTCGCGCTCGTCGGCTTCGGACGTGTGCTCGAACGACCCTGGGCCTCGGGCGGCATGCTCGGCGTGAGGCCCGTCGTCACCGCAACGCTCTCGGCGGATCACCGTGCGAGCGACGGGCATCGGGGTGGCCTCTTCCTCGCGGCGCTCGCCCGGCGGCTGCAGAAGCCGGAGGAGCTGTGAGCCCGAAGAGCAGGCCGGAGATCCGTGAGGCCGTCCTCGGCGCGCTATCCTCCGTCGCCCCGGAGCTCGATCCTACGACTCTCGACCCGAAGCAGCCGCTGCGTGAACAGCTCGACCTCGATTCGATGGACTTCCTCAACTTCGCCGTCGCCCTGCACGCCGCGCTCGGAGTCGACGTGCCCGAGCGTGACTATGCCAAGATCGCTACTCTGGACGGGTCCATCGAGTACGTGAGCGCGAAGCTCGCGGGTGCCTAGCCGATCGTCTTGACGCGCGTGCCGCGGCGACGAGCTCCAGGATCTCCTGAGTCGAAGCCTCCTGCCGGATGGCGCGCAGCCGTCGACGTCCGCGCTCCAGCTCCGCGTCGAGCCAGTCGCCGGCCGCGTTCGTCGCTACGAGGCGCATGCCGTGCTCGGAGGCCATGGCGTCGAGCAGTAGCTCCTCGAGATGCACGAAGAGCCGCTCTCGCGCGGCGACTTCGAGGAGGTGCCACTCGCTGACGTATCTCGAGGGAGGCGGCCCACCGTCCGGCAGCGGCTCGAGCGGCAACAGCCGCGTTTGCACGGGCTCGAACTCTCCGATTCCGCCGAAGCGGGCGGAGACGACGTGCACGCTGCCGACGGACCCGGACCGATATTCCGCGAACAGATCGGTGACGACGTCGAGCAGGACGCTGGTCACCTTCTCGACCGAGGTCGGTGCGGCGTATCGCGTCCGCACGGCGATCCCGGCTCGCGCGAGGAGAGCGGCGGTCCTGCGGCCGATGCAGTCCGCGGCCTGGCCCCCGAGCGACCGGGCCGCCTCGCGCGCCGCTTCGACGATGCGGCCGTGGTACTGCGCGCAGAGCCCCAGGTCGGCGCCGATGACCAGGAGACGGGCAGGCACTGCCCCGGACCCCAGATCGCCCGCCGGCAGATTCGAGACGGCCGCCTCGAGCTCGCTGCGGTACGTCCTCGCCGACGCGAGCGAATCGCGCGCCACGCGGAAGTGGTGGGCGGACAGCGACTTCATGGCGGTCACGGCCTGACTCAGCATCGCGAGGGATCGGACGTGCGCCCGGACGCTCGCTTCACGGCTCATCTCGTCCCCACTGCGCGAGCCTCGCGGACGACGGCCGCTGCCCGTTGGCGCCATCCCTCGTCGGGCGGCGTCGCCGGGTCCAGCGCCGAGATGACGTCAGCCCCGCGCTCGATGGCGCGCGCCAGGACCGTCGGCGCCTCGCGCGGCGGCACGCCGTCCAGCCACCCCTTGTCGACGGCGACGAGCTCGAAGACCTCTCGGCGCGCGCTGCGCGGGCTGAGGCGTGGTTGCCGCAGCAGCTCGCGCAAGAGCGCCCCGCGCTCGAGGATCTTGCGCGTGGCCGGTTCGACCTCGAGGCCGACGCGTGTCAGCGCCTCCAGCGATTCGAAGCGAGCCAGGAGCAGGCGGAGGTTGCGCGATGCCGCGCGAACGGCCGGTGGCTGCGCCGCCGCTCCGATGCGCGAGACGCTGCGGCCAACGTCCACCGCCGGTCGCTCGTTGCGTTCGAAGCGAGCGGTGTCCAGATAGATCTGCCCGTCCGTGATGGAGATGAGGTTCGTCGGGATGTAGCCGGAGATGTCGCTCTCGGTCGTTTCGACGATGGGCAGTGCGGTGACCGATCGGCCGTCGGCGAGCGAGGCCGCCCGCTCGAGCAGCTCGGCGTGGATGTGGAAAATGTCACCCGGGAACGCCTCGCGGCCCGTGGGACGTCCGAGCAGCAGTGCGAGCTGCCGGTAGGCATCCGCGTGCTTGGTCAGGTCGTCGTACGCGACGAGGGCATCGCCCCCGGACTCGATCAAAGACTCCGCGACGGTCGCCCCCGCGTATGGCGCGAGGTACTGGACGCCGGGAGGCATCGACGACTCGGCGGCCACAATCACGGTGTTCTCGAGGCACGCGGCGCGCGCGAGCGTCTCGCGGACCGCCAGGATCCGGGATATGGGCTGACCGATTGCCACGTACACGCAGCGGACTCCCGTGTGCCGCTGCGCCACGATGACGTCGATGACCAGCGAGGTCTTGCCCACGTCCCGGTCGCCGACGACGAGCTCGCGCTGCCCCCGGCCGATCGGAATCGCCGTGTCGATGACGGTGATGCCGGTGTGCAGCGGCCGCTCCACCGAGCAGCGCTCGACGAGCTCCGGCGGTCGCGCGAACAGCTCTCGCACCGGAGCGCGTTCGATCGGCGGTCCGCCGTCGAGCGGCAGGCCGAGCGGATCGACGATGCGGCCGAGCAGGGCGCTGCCGCTGGGGATCGTCGGCAGCCGGCCCAACCCGCGGACCCCCTCTCCGGCCACGATGCGTGCATCGCTGGAGAGGAGGACGATGCCAGTCTGGCCAGGCCCGAGCTCCGTGGCCATCCCGAAGGCGCCCGAGTCGAAGACCACGAGCTCTTCGTACCCGACCTCGTCCAGTCCCGCGGAGATCGCCACGCCGTCGCCGACGGCCTGGACCACCCCGCGACGACGCAGGGTCGCCTCGATGTCGAGCGTGCGCTGTGCGTCCACGATCCGAGCGCGGACGACGTCGGTTCCGCTAGGAGCGGACATCGATCCCCCCCGACGTCAGGGCCCGCTCTGCGCTCGCCGCGAGGCCGCGGGCGCTCGCGTCCACGAGGCCCTCGTCGCTCGCGATGCGTACGCCGGCGACCAGCTCGGGCACAACTCGGGTCTGCGCCGAGTCGAACGCCGGACCGAGCTCGCTGCGAAGAACGCGTCGAACGTCCTCACCGAGCGGCCGGGCGGACTCGACGAGCACGTGGTGGGGCTCATGGCGTGCAAGGGTCGCGAGCTCCGAGCCCGCCGCGCGTGCGAGGGCGACGTCTGCTTCTGCGCCCGCGCGCGCGAAGACGTCGAGCACGAGCTTCGCCGCGATCTTGCCGACTTCCTGGGCAAGGGCCGCGATCTCGTTCTGTCGCTGGCCCTCGGCTTCCAGCTCTGCACGCGAGCGCTCCTCGGCGACCTGGTCATGGGCGACTTGCAGGATGCGCGCGGCTTCGCGTTCGGCTTCCGCGCGAGCGCCCGACCGGATGCGCTCTGCTTCCTCCTGGATGGCCCCGAGCCTGCTCGCGAGCTCCTCGCGAGATCGCTCGAGCTCTTCGCGACCTCGGGCAATCGCGTCTTGCGCCTGCGCCCGGTCGGCGCGCTCTCGATCGACCAGGCGGCGCATCGGTTTGAGGAACACCCATCCCAGAGCCGCCGCCAGCAGCACGAAGTTGACCGTCTCGAAGAGGAAGGTGGCGACGGCTGCCGACACGGGGGCTACCTCGCGAACGGATTGGCGAAGAGCAGGATGAGCGCCACCACGAGGCAGAAGATCGCGGTCGATTCGACCATGGCCAGCGCCACGAACTGGTTGCGCGTGATGGGACCTTGGGCCTCGGGCTGGCGGGCCATGGCGTCCATGCTCGAGGCGCCAATCCTGCTCTCGCCGAACGCCGCTCCCATCGCGCCGGCGGCCATCGTCAGCCCCGCCATCACGATCGACACGATTGCGATCCATGCGTGTTCTGTCATGTGGACTCTCCCGCTCCCAGAGCCGCGCCGAGGTAGACGCAGGCGAGAACCGTGAAGATGTATGCCTGGAGAACGCCGATCAGCAGGTCCAGCGCCATGAGCGGCACGGGGACGAGCAGGCCAGCCAGCGCCACGAGGAGAGCGACCACGAGGTGTCCGGACATCATGTTGCCGAAGAGGCGCAGCGCGAGCGCCAGCGTCCGCGAGACCTCCGAGACGAGGTGGAGCGGGGCGAAGAGGGGGTTCGGTCGGAAGTACCCGCGCAGGTAAGCACGCAGGCCCCTGCGAGCGACGCCCAGGATGGGTACTGCCAGGAAGACGACGATCGCGAGGGCAGACGTCGTCTCGATGTTGGCCGTCGGAGGCCGGATGCCGGGGAGCTGGCCGAGCATTGCGCTGCCCGCGATGAATGCGAACAACGCGACCGCGATTCCCGAGACGGCGGGGTCCCGCGTTCCCGCCGCGTCGACCACCAGCCGCTCGAGTGCCCCGTGTGCGAGGCGCGCCGTGGAAGCCGTTCGCGATTCGGGTCGCACGAGCGCCAGACGCGCCAGCAGAGTGCCGGTGGCGACGAGAGCCAGCGAGACGACGGTCGACGTCACCATGGTCGCGGTGATCGGGACCGGCCCTGCGTGCGCCATCACCTCTTCGCCGAAGACCTGCGGGATCATTCTCCGCCTCTCTCTCGCAACGAGCGCGCCGCGAGCAAGGAACCGGCGATGGCTCCCGCCGTCAGCAATCCGAGCGTCGCCGCGACGCCACCGCCGATGCGCGCGTCGATCCAGTGTCCGAGGATGGCGCCGCCGGCCGTCAGCACCGCGATGGGCCAGCCGACGCTTCCGATGAGTGCCATGGCACGGAGCACGCTCGCGCGATTCTTCGGCTCCTTCACGCGGGCTGCGTCTCGGTCGACGGCTCGACGGGCTTCGTCCAATCCGGTGCCGGGCATCAGCGCTCCTCCTGCGGGAGTCTCGTCCTCCCACGCGCCCGTGTGCGCGACTCGGCGAGAAGTCCTCGCTCGAGCGCCTCGATCCGCTTGCGAAGCTCCATCTCGGCAGACGGCTCGCCGGCGATCGCCTCCAGCGCCTCGCGCACGGCCCGCGCATCTTCGCCTGCGACCGCCACCGACGCCAGCAACGTCACCGCATCGCGCTCGACACGCAGCACCCCACCCGCGGTCCCTACGAGCGTTCTCGTGCTTCCTGAGCGGACGACCACCAGGCCAGGCTCGATCACCAGCACGGATCGCTCGGCGCCGGGCAAGAGCCCGACCCATCCCGTCTCGGTGGGTACGCGCAGCGACGAGACCTCTCGCCGGAGGACCTCCGTGTGCGGTGTACGGACGAGGAATCGGAGCGTCGGATCAGTCATGCAGCACCTCGTCGAGCGCGCCGATGTTGAAGAGCACATCCTCCGCGACCCCGTCACACCGTCCGTCGAGGATCGCCGCAGCCCCTTCGACCGCGTCTGCCGTCGACACGCGCCGCCCCGGCACGCCGGTGAACGTCTCGGCGACGAAGAACGGCTGCGTGAGGAAGTTGCGGAGCCGGCGGGCACGACCAACTGCCTGCTTGTCGGCCGGCGACAGCTCCTCGATCCCGAGCATCGAGATGATGTCGCGCAGCTCCTCGTAGCGACCGAGCACGCGGCGCGCTTCCTGAACGACGTCGTAGTGTCGCGTTCCGACGACGGCCGGATCGAGGGCCTTCGAGGAAGACGCCAGCGGATCGACCGCCGGGTAGCAGCCCTCGGCCGCGATGTCTCGCGACAGCACCAGCGCGCCGTCCAGGTGCCAGAATGCCTGGGTCACGGCCGGATCCGAGTAGTCGTCTGCCGGAACGTAGATCGCCTGCAGCGCGATCATGTCGCCGCGAGTCGTCGCGGTGATCCGCTCCTCGATCGACGCCAGATCCTGTCCTAGCGTCGGCTGGTAGCCCGCGCGCGACGGCATGCGTCCCAGGAGGCCCGACACCTCCATGCCGGCCTGCACGTGCCGGTAGAGGTTGTCCATCACCAGCAACACGTCCTTGTGCTCCGCGTCGCGGAAGTACTCGGCGACGGTCAGTCCGGCCGGACCCGTGAAGTAGCGCGCGCCGGGCGTCTCCTTCATCTGGCCGAACACGAGCGCCGTGCGGTCGAGGACTCCACGCCGCTTCATTTCGCCCCAGAGCTCGAGGCCCTCGCGCGACCGCTCGCCAATCCCGATGAAGACGGCCACGCCCTGCAGGCTGCTCACGGCGTTGTGGATGAACTCCGTCAGCACGACGGTCTTGCCCACGCCTGCGCCGCCGAAGACGGCCGCCCGCGAGCCGTGCGTCATGGGGCAGAAGAGATCGATGACCTTGATTCCGGTTGGGTAGACATCACCTGCGGGTCGCCGTCGGGTCGCGTCGGGCGTGGACTGCAGTATCGGGACACGAGCCAACTGGTCGAGCGGAGCCCCGCCGTCGAGCGGTCGGCCCTCGAGGTCGATGACGCGACCGAGCAGCTCAGGCCCGACCGGGATCCGAAGCGGACCGTCGAGACTGCGCGCGTCCTGCCCCC
>DATJYG010000682.1:0-2026 GCA_035499695.1 Polyangiaceae bacterium | reverse complement strand
ACGGCCGTGGCGCGGCGATTGCGTCGACCCGGGCGCATGTCCGGGCCCATGATCGACTCCGTCGTCCACTACCTGCACGAGGCGGGAATCCCGTTCCGGCTCACGTCGTATCCGGCGCCCGAGCCGGAACCGCGGGTGGCTTATCGGCCGATTCCCACCGCCCAGCTCGTGGAGACGCACGTCGTCCTCGTCGACGGGCAACCGGCGCTCGCCTGCACGCTCTGCGGTGACTACGCGAGCCTCGCGGCGCTGTCGACGGAGACCGGCGGAGTCGTGGAGGAATCCGACGCCGAGGACCTGAGCGGCGAGTATCACGGCGCTAGCGGACCGATTCCCCCGCTCGGCGGCTTGGTGGGTGTTCCGCTCTTCGTAGACTCGCGCGTCGCAGAGCTGACGAACGTCGCGTTCCGCGCGTTCGGGCCGAACGATTACCTGGAGATCTCGTACGACGATCTGGCGCTGGTGGAGCACCCCCGCATCGCCTCGTTCGGCGAGGCCGGGGCGTTGCCACCGCATCAGCCCTGAGGGGGGTACTCGACGCGCCCGTCGGCGTGCTTCGCGAAACGTCCCGCGTCGCGCGGGTGCACGGGATCGTCGACCGGCCACGGCCAGCCGCCGTAGCCGGTGCGCCGGTAGTCGAGGATTGCGCGCTCGATCTCCGCTCGCGAGTTCATGACGAAGGGGCCGTACTGCACGACGGGCATCGCGATGGGCCGTCCCTGGAGGAGCAGGAGCTCGCAGTGTTCCGCGCCCGCTTCGAGCGGAACGTCGGCATCGGGCCGGAGAGAGAGCGCCGCATGCTGGTCGGCTGTCTCCCCGGCGACGGCCAGCGTGGACCCTCCGAAGAAATAGAGCGTGCGCGCGCTCGTCGCGCCGCCGGAGGCCGCGGGCAGCGTCCAGCGTGCCCCCGGATCCATCCGGATGCACCAGATGGCCACGTCCGCGTCGGCGCGTGCCGCCCACGAGTGCGGCGGAGGCGCCGGAGCGCGCCCTCCGCCGAGCGCGCCGGCGACGACGGTGACCTCCGTCCGACGTCCCGCTTCGTCGGTGAAGGTGCAGCGCGGGATGTCGCCGCTCCAGAGCATGGAGAAGTGCGGCTCGACGAGCTTGTCCTCTGGCGGCAGGTTCAGCCAGATCTGGAAGAGTTCGACCGGGTTGGGACCCTCGCGGTCGAGCAGCGGGAACATCTCGCAGTGCACGATGCCCGAGCCCGCGGTGAGCCACTGCACGTCGCCTTGACCGAAGCGCGCGGTCGCCCCCAGCGAGTCCGAGTGGTCGATGAAACCGCTGCGCATGATCGTGACCGTCTCGAATCCGCGGTGCGGGTGCTGCGGGAACCCGGGCACGACGCGGCCGTGATACATGCGCCACCCGTCCTTGCCGGCGAAGTCCTGGCCCAGCTGTCTCCCTGCGAGCGACGCGGCCGGCCCGAGCTTCTCGTTCCCGGCCGGGTAGTTGTCGTCGTGGTGCACGCAGAAGAGGAACGGATCCGGCGTCTGCCAGGGGAAGCCCAGCGCATGGGCGGAGAGGACCGGCGAGGTGGAGCTCACGAGCAAGAGCTTAGCGCGCGCCCCGCCCCGGGATTGCGAGGCTAGAGGTTCTTCGCGAACCAGGCGCTCGCGTAGGGGTTCTCGTTGTACGCGGGGACGCGCTCGTAGCCCGTCTCGTCGTAGAAGCGCGTCGCGTCGACGTGGGCGTTGAGCGTGTCGAGGACGCTGCGCTTGAAGCCGACGTCGCGCGCCGTCTGCTCGATCGCCGCGAGGAGCGCGCGACCGCACCCGTGACGACGTGTCTCGGACGCCACGAACATTCTCTTGATCTCGCAGACGCCCGGCTCCCACGTCCGGAAGCCCCCGCATGCCACGGGACGGTCGCCCTCGTAGGCGACGATGAAGCGGCCGCCGGGTGGGTCCATGTCCTCGATCGACGCCTGTCGCGAGAGGTCGAAGCCGAAGCGTGCGCGGATCTCGGCGTAGAACTGGGAGAGCAGCCGGCGCGCATCCGGGTGGGACGTCGGGACGACGTC
>DATJYG010000681.1:0-6417 GCA_035499695.1 Polyangiaceae bacterium | reverse complement strand
GCGCCTCGACGCCGTGTACGCCCACGTCTTCGCGAGCGACGTGACGGTGACCCCGCAGGAGGCCGCCGTCCCGCGCGTCAATCCGGTCAAGGGCAACCCCACGGCGGAGACGGCGGTCAACGGCGGCCAGTACAGCGCACGCGCCGACGTCCTCGGCGTCGGCGTGCAGTTCGTGTTCTGAGCGCATGCTCAAGCGCGAGATGTTCCTCGCCCCGCAGCACCCGCTGGGCGACTACCCCGAGGTCAAGCAGGTGCGGTCCACGCTTCTGACCGCGTCTCTGCAGGGGGTCCGGCACATGGGCTGGGAGGAGCGCTACTTCGAGGTGCTGCCGCGCGAGCGTCACGACGAGATGCGGCTCCTGACGGCCGGCGAATGGGTGCCGATCGCCCTCGGCATCGCGCACTACACCGCGTGCGACGCGATGGCGCTCTCGACCGACGAGATGAAGGAGATGGGCAGACAGGTCTCGGTGCGGACGCAGAAGACGTTCGTCGGCACCGTGGGCAGCATCGCCGCCGGAGCGGGGGCAACCCCGTGGCACATCTTCCAGCACGGACACCGCATCTGGGGGCGCATCTTCGATGGCGGCGATCACGTCGCGTACAAGGTCGGCCCCAAGGACATCGACATCGTCTGCATGGGATGCCCCCTGCTGCGCATTCGCTACTTCCGGACGGCCATGGGCGCGTACTACGCCGCGCTCGCCGGGGTGTTGGCCAGCGCCGTGCACTGGCACGAGCTGACCGAGTACCGGGGGGACGAGAGGTTCGGGCTACGCGTCTCCTGGGTGTAGCGGCACCTCCACGTAGGGCACCGTGCACGGCGGACCTTCCGCCCAGAGCAAGCGACTGCCGGAGAGCCCGGGACGCACGTCGAGGAGCAGCGACGATCGCGTTCCGTAGCCGAGCTCGGGAACGTGGATGCAGGTGGAGGCGATGCGATCGTTCTCGTCGTGAGCGCGGAGCGCGGGCGCGATCTCCTCGAGGCGCGGCGCGGCACCACCGGAGAGCAGCGGATCGAGCGTGGATCGCACGCGCTCGGTGCGTCCGTGGTCGTCGCCACCGAGGCTGCGCTCGGTCACGATGAAGAGTCCGCGGGAGACGGGCTGGCGGTGCACCGCCGAGCCGTCGAACCAGGTCACGAAGGCGTCGCCGGTCAGGTCGGCGTAGAAGAGGTGGAACGGGTTGAACGCGCGACCGTCGAGCGCACCCGAGGCGAACGCGTCGTGGACGCGTCGCGCGCTTCCCAGACGCAGCGCCTCGACGACCAAGGCCCCGCGTGATCGAAGGAGAGGATCCCTGGTGGTGCCCGCGCGGTTGGTCACGCCCACGAAGAGCCCATCGCGGTGAAGGCCGAGCCAGGTCCCTCCTGCCTCCTCGTCGCGCGGAGCGACGAACGCTTCCCCTTTCCACGCTTTCGGCCCGGACGAAGCACGCGAGAGCCGCTCGTCGCGGTTCGCTGCGACGATGAGCGGCGCCTCGGCCCAGCATCCGACGAACGCGATGAGCGTGCACACGCGGACGTGCGTAGCACGCGCGGCCCGCATCGAGCTCTTGCGCTAGGGAAGCAGGTCGGGCACGGGCGGCGACGGCAGGGGTCCGTTCGGCGCGGGGACGTTCGACGCCGTCGCGCCGCCCACGGCGCCCACGGGCATCGTGCTCGGCACCCAGACGACCACGGTCTCGCCCGCCTGGAGCTTGTCGCCGCGGCCACGCCGGTTGATGCGCTCCATGTTGCGCGCCGAGACATCGAACCGCTTGCCGATGGCCTCGAGCGTGTCCCCCGAGCGCGCCGTGACGGTCACGCGCCTGAAGCCTCGCTCCTGCTCCATCGCCGCGAAGAACTCCTCCGAACCCACGGAGAGGACGCGGACGTCGGCATCGCTCGCGACGGCGACGCGCGACAGATCGGCGTTCGTCGGGACGTACGCCTGGAGCGTCATGCCCTCCTGCAGACGAGCCGAGGGGTCGATGTCGTTCCAGCGATCGAGATCGTCGAGGCTCACGCGCAGCGCTGCGGCGATGTCGCGCAGCGTGTCGCCGACGAGCACGCGGTAGAAGACCCGCCTGCGGTCGGGGTACACGAACTCCTCGGCCGGGACGATGACCGTGGGCTTGATCCCGCTGGTAGAGGAGGAAGCCTGCGGCGCCGGCGGAGCATCCGCGTGGGGCACGAGCAGCACCGTCCCGCCACGCACGACCTCACCAGGGGCGATCGCGTTGAGCTCCACGAGCTTCTGCGTGGTCGTCTTGTGAGCGGCCGCGATCTGGTCGAGCGTCTCCCCGAAGCGGACGACGTAGCGATCGAGCGTCGGTGACCCGGAGCGCAGCTTCGTCAGGCCTTGCGTGACCAGGTCGCCCTTGCCGCGCGGCACCCTCACCGGGTACGCGGCCCCCGCGTCCGAGGCGGGAGGCGCCCTGCCCGCGCGAAGCTCGGGATTGAGAGCCTCGATGTCCTTGGTCGTGCAGCCCGCTGCCTGCGCGACGAGCGTGAACGGCGTGCCCGGAGGCACCTCCACCTCGTCGACGTCGACGGCAGGGTCCAGCTGCAGGTCGGCGAAGCCGAAGGTGGCCAGGTTGTGCGAGACGACGGCGGCCGCGAGGATCTTCGGCACGTAGAGCGTGGTCTCCCACGGCAGCGTGCCCTCGGTGCGCGAGAGCGACCAGAAGTCGTTCGTGTTGTACCGCCGCACGACCGACGCGAGCCCGCCGTAGCCCATGTTGTAGGCCGCGAGCGCCAGCTCCCAGCTCCCGAAGCGACGGTGCAGGTCGGCGAGGTGGTCCGCGGCCGCCGCCGTCGCGAGCTCGGGGCTCATCCGCTGGTCGAGCCAGCGGTCCATGGTGAGACCGTAGATGCGCCCGGTCTCGGGCATGAACTGCCAGAGGCCGACCGCGCCCGCGCCGGAATGCGCCGTCGGGTCGAAGCCGCTCTCGATCATCGACACGAACACGAGGTCCTCGGGCATCGCCTTGCCCCGCAGCGCGCGGCGCATCATCTCGCGCCAGCGCCCCGAGTGGCGGAACAGGTTCGCGAAGGTCACGTGCCCGCGCGGGTCGTCGCGGAAGTACTCGAGGTAGCGCACGACGCGCTCGTCCCAGCGCACCGGCAGGTCGGGAAGTTGCAGCTTCGTGAGCCACGAGAGGTCGCGCGTGCCCTCGCCCGGTGCAGGCGGAGCGGGTGCGGCCGGAGGAACGCCGGTGGCGTGCACGTGGGGAGCGACGTCGCCCGGCATCACGAGCGGCATGTCGGTCGGCCATGGGGAGCCCTGCGCGGGGGCCGCCGGGGGAAAGAGCTCCCGCTCCGCCTCGCGCAGCGCTTTCAGCTCCGGGCTCTCCACGCCCTGCGCCTCGTCGTCTCCCGTCGGCCCGCCGGCGATGCCCCGGCGCGTACCGACCTCGGTCGTCGAGCGGCGGGCGGTCGCGTTCGGCTTCGACTTGCCGGGGCGAGGAGGATCCGCGGCGACCGCACCCGTCGCAGTCGCCAGCAGGGCGCAGACAGAGCCCATCGCGACGAGGCGCACGAGAGACTTCGCCATCGTGAACGAACGCTCGCACGCGGCCCAGAGCCGGTCAAATTCGCGTCTTCAACCCTGGGGCTTGGCGGTCTCCAGATCCTCGCCCAAGGGAGGCAGCGTCGACTCGTCGAACCCAGGGGGGACTTGCCAGACCTCCTTGGTCGGCGGATACACGTCGCGGGAGCTCTCGACCTTGCGGTGGCCGTCGTGCCACGCGATGACCCGCGAGCGCAGGAGCTCCATGCCGTCGATGCCCTTCTGCTTGCGCTTGGGCTTCGCCACGGTGGCGTCCTCCTCGACCTTGCGGTCGTAGGGCGTCGTCGACAGCACGGTCTTGCCGAAGCTCACGTCGACCGGCTTGTCTGCGCCGAGCAGCTCCATCTCGATGACGTTGGCGCCCACCTTCGCGTGAATCACGACGGGGAACGAGAAGGGGTTGCGCACCTTCAGGTCCACCGTCGGGTAGACGACCGTCGCGTCCAGCCCCGCGGGGATGTAGGCGCTCGGTCGCGAGTGCGGTAGGCGCTGCACGATCTCGAGCCCACCGAAGAAGGCGATCGCGTGGAACGTGGACGCGACCTGGCAGGTGCCGCCGCCGATGCCCTCGGTGTACTCGCCCTTGAAGATCTCGAACGCCTTGGCGAACCCGTTGTCCTCGCTGCGCTCGCCGACGACCTCGTTGAAGCTGATGAGCTGCCCGGGGTCGATGACGAGCCCGTTCATGTGGGACGCGGCGACCTCGATGTTGCGCGCGCGCGGCCCCTGGTCGCCGCGACGCGAGAAGTACGTCTTGAACGAGGCCATCACGTGGGTGATGTCCACACGCGCGAGCGAGGCGCGCGTCACGTGCGGGGGGACGTCGGCGAAGGGGAGCTCGATCTCGGTGACCTCCGGATCGAGCGCCGCGCGCGCGACGCGATCGGCGGCGGCGTCGACGTCGAGCGCCTTCCCGTCGGTCTCGGGCACCACCTCGTGGCGATCGAGATCCATCCGCGCCGGGATCCCGGCGACGTCGAGGTCCTCCTTCATGGACGCGAGGCGCGCGACCACCGCCCGCGAGTCGAAGCGCGGCTCGAGGGCCACGTCGACCTCGCCGCGCCGCGCGCGGTCCGCGAGAGCGGCGCGCGACAGTGCGTCCCCGGTTCGCCCCAGGCGCAGGGCGCGGCTGGTGACCTCGTCGACGTCCACGTGGACGCCGAGCTCGCCCAGCGTCCCAGCCAGCACCGGACGCGCGCCGTCTCCGTCCTTCACGACGAGCCGCACGCCTCGACCCTCGAGGGCCTCGGCCCGCTGCTCCACGAGCGCCCTCACGCTCTGTGCCGGAGCGATGGGGACGCCGTCGATGCGCAGTCCGGGCAGAGCGCGCGACGGATCGCGCGACAGGGCGAGCGGCCACCACCGCGCTGCCGCGGCCCAGGCTCCTCCGGCTCCCGCGACCAGCGCGAGCGTGAGGATGCCAATCCGGGTCCATGTGCGAGAGCCCACCGCTTCCCTCTCACTGGGAACAACGCCCGGATGGAGTATCCGTCATCCCGGCGGCCGGAGCCAAACAGGACCTCGGCTGAGCATGCTCCGGATACAGTAGGCCGTGACCAGCCGCCGGACCCTCACCACGCGCACCCTCGTCGGTGCGCTCTACTTCATGGTGTCGGGCGGCCCCTACGGTCTGGAGGAGCTCCTCTCCAAGGCCGGGGCGTGGGGAGCCGTGCTCGTGCTCCTGCTGACGCCTCTGCTGTGGAGCCTCCCCACGGCGCTGATGGTGGGCGAGCTCGGCGCAGCCCTGCCTGAAGAGGGCGGGTACTACGTGTGGGTCAAGCGGGCGCTGGGGCCGCTGCTGGGCTTCCAGGAGGCGTGGCTGTCGCTGGCCGCGAGCGTCTTCGACATGGCGCTCTACCCGACCATCTTCGTGTCGTACCTCGCGCGCTTCTGGCCGGCGCTCGGGGAGGCGCCGTGGGCGACGACCATCTGCGTGGCGCTGATCGCCACGTGCGCGCTCCTGAACATGCTGGGCGCGAAGTCCGTCGGCGAGAGCTCGGTCGCCATGACGGTGCTGCTGCTTCTCCCTTTCGCCGTCCTGACGATCGCGTTGCTCGTCGCCGCGCCGGCAGGTCCGGCACGCGCGGCGCCCTCCGGTGGTGCCGACCTGCTCGGCGGCACGCTCGTGGCCATGTGGAACTACATGGGCTGGGACAACGCATCGACCGTCGCGGGCGAGGTCGACCGGCCGCAGAAGACCTACCCGCGCGCTGCGGTGATCGCGGTGACCCTCGTGGCGCTCACCTACGTGGTGCCGGTGGGTGCGGTCGCGCTCACCGGGATCGACGTGTCGGGCTGGGACACGGGCGCCTGGGTGGATCTGGGCGATCGCATGGGCGGCGTGGTGCTGCGCGGAGCGCTCGTGGTCGGCGGAATGATGTGCGGCTTCGGCATGCTCGACGCGCTCGTCCTGTCGTACTCGCGCGTGCCCGTCGCGCTCGCGCTCGACGGTCACTTGCCGCGATCGTTCGCTCGACTCTCGAAGAAGAACGAGGCGCCGATGGTCGCCATCGTCGCGTGCGCGTGCGCGTGGACCCTTTCTCTCGGGTTGAAGTTCGAGCGCCTCGTCGCCCTCGACATCATGCTCTACGGTTCGTCGCTCGTGCTGGAGTTCGTCGCGCTCGTCGTGCTGCGCGTGCGCGAGCCGGACCTCGCGCGTCCGTATCGCATTCCGGGCGGCGTGCCGGGCACGATTGCGCTGTCGATCCCGCCGGTGCTCCTGCTCGGCATCGCGCTGTGGAAGAACACCGACGGACGGGTCTGCGGGATGAACGCCCTCGCCTTCGGACTGCTCGTCATCGCGGCGGGTCCGGTCGTCTACTGGGTGAGCAAGCGGGCCTTCTCGGGCGCGAGGGCGTCGAACCAG
>DATJYG010000680.1:0-2186 GCA_035499695.1 Polyangiaceae bacterium | reverse complement strand
CACGAACGGCTTCTACCCCGCCTACCAGGTCGGCGAGGAGTTCGCGGCGGACGGCACGTACTACGCGCTCGTGCCGGGCGGGAACGGCACGCTCACGCGCGATGTCGATTCGCGAAGCATCGGAACCTGGGAGGTGAAGCTCGGCGACCACGGCGTCCTCGAGGTGCACACCTACGGCAACTACGTGCAGCGGACGGCAAACCTGTCGGCCTGCCCACGCGCGCTCGACACCATCGGCCTCGAGGTCCCTGCGCCCTAGACCTGCGAGTCCCGTCAGCCGAATGCGTTCGACGTGGCGCCCAACCGCGCGCTGCACCGCGGCGGATTCGCGTACGTGGAGAGGACGTAACCCCAATTGGCGCCTCATGAGCTTCGCGCGGCGCCTGACTTCGTAAAGGAGCGACTACCTCACGACACAATTGGCGCTGGGACCGGCTTCGCTCGCGGCCGGGTGAGCCGCAGGCGACGCTCGGTGCGCGCGGCATGACGCTCATGTCGAGAACATGTGGCGCCGGACGGGACACGACTGGCGCTCGACGAGACTTAGGTGACGCCGAATAGCATCGTATGCGGCGCCCGCTTTCCCTCATGAGGCGCCTGGCGAGTCGTCGATGGCATCCAATGAGTCGCACCCGGCGCCTGAAGGCAGCACCTTCGGCGCCCGAGACGTCACGTATGTCGCTCCAATGAGAACAACCTGGCGGCTCATCTTCGTGACTCGGCGCTCCATCCGCGATACGTGGCGCTCCATTCACTTCATTCGGCGCCATGCTTGTCGCTGTACGACGCCGTTTATCGTTCTCTCGGCGCCAATCGAGGGGCACAATGGGGCAAGTCATGGCTCACGATCCGAAGGCATTCTTCACGCTGGCGCAGCTGGCGACCCGCACGACGCAGAAGGAGCTGGGTGAGAAGCTCGGTGTCTCGCGTCGGACGGCGCAGCGCTACTCCGAGCACGGCGTTCCTCACTTCTACCTGCAGAGGCTCGTTCAGCTGGTTCATCCTCACAATCGCGAGCTCGCCGCCGAGATCGCCCGATACGCCGGCGGCACACTCGTGTCGCTCGGTCTGGAAGCACCGCCGCCCCCTGCGTCGCCTCCCGCAGTCGTGGCGCCTCCTCCTCCGCCACCACCGGCTCCTCCTCCTCCGCCCGCGGACAGCGTGGTCGATGCCGTCGTGTGCGCAGCGGCGGAGGCCATAGATGCGAAGCCAGGCGAGGTGCGTCGCACGCTGCTGGCGGCCTTTTCACGCGCGAGGGAGATCGGCATCGACACCGCCTTCGTGGAGCGGGTCCTCAGGACGCAGCTCGGGATGCCGCCTGCGCAATCGCCGGCGAAGCCCAGCGCGAAGCAGACGCGCAGCGGCTCCTAGCGTCAGCCCGGCTGCCCTGGCGGGCGACGCACGGTCCGCTTTGCGAGAGCCATGCTCGTGCCTTTGGTCAACACGATCAGACCGATCAGGAGCCACGGAACGAACGTCACATCTCGTGGCCCGTGAGTCGCTCGGACCGCGTCGTCGATCGCGGGCAGGAACTTCTCGAACTCCTCGGTCGCGGCCACGTATTGCACGCTCAAATGCCCGGACGCAGACGGGAGCACGTAGACCAAGACGCGCGCGCCGGTCGCGGTCAGCTCGTATCGACCAACGGTCCTCTGGCCCATCTCGACGGTTTCGACTCGACCCAGTCGCGGCGCTCCCACCTCGGGCACGCTCCGCAGCGTCACTGCTGCGAAGGACATCAGGGTGTCCATGGTGCCGTCCCAGCGCCCGCCGCTCAGGCGCACCGCATACGACGCCACCGTGCCAGCCGACGGCGCCGGCGTGGCGCAGAGGAGGTCCTCGGCGGGGCAACGATGCCTCTCGTCGGGTCTCGACACCGGATCGGTCGAGTAGCCCTCGTCCCAGCCCCTGGGAACGGGAGTCGCGTAGCGCTGCTGACTCAGCGCGAACAGGATGAGAGCAGACGCGGCAAGAACGCTCCCCGGCACGTACTGCATTCGAGGAGACGGGTTAGTGCGTCGCGACGAGAGATACGCGCGTCCCAGGTCCCACAGACCGACGACCAAGGCGGCGAGACACATCCAAGGCGCGGCGTTCATCGGTGGTTTCGCCCGGCGTTTCCCATTGTGCCGCCGTGCTCGGCCACTTCAAGGACGCGCTTCGCGCGCAAGGGTCGTCATGTCACG
>DATJYG010000679.1:0-7707 GCA_035499695.1 Polyangiaceae bacterium | reverse complement strand
CGCGGACGGCAGCCCGGTGGACGACGTCGAGATCAAGCGCGGGCTCCTCGGCATGCGCCGGGTGGCGGTCAAGCGGCCCTTCCGCCGCTCCTCCAAGGAGGCGTGGGAGGCGCGGCGCCGGGTGCGCATCGGCATCCCCCGCGTCTTGAACCTGTACTCGACGGGGCCCTTCTTCCGCGCGTACTTCGAGGCGCTCGGCATCCCGAAGACCAACGTCGTCTTCAGCGACGAGACCACCGAGGAGCTTTGGGTCAAGGGCGGCAAGTACGGCAGCATCGACCCGTGCTTCCCGAGCAAGGTGGCGCAGGCGCACATCCACAACCTGCTCTTCGACCTGCACACCGAGAAGAAGCCGCTCAAGTATCTCTTCTTCCCGATCCTCACCCACGTGAACAACTGGATCACCGACACGATGGACAACGCGAGCTGTCCAATCGTCGCGGGATGTCCGGACGTCATGAAGGCGGCGTTCACGAAGGAGGTCGACTTCTTCGCGACGCGCGGCATCGAGTACCTCGATCCGGCGCTGTCGTTCGTCGAGCCGACGCTCATGCGCCGGCGCCTCTTCGAGACGTTCGGGCCGCGCCTCGGCATCACCGAGGACGAGAACGACTTCGCGTGCAGGGAGGGCTGGAAGGCGCTCGACGCGTTCGACCGCGACCTGCAGGAGAAGGGCAGGGCGATCCTCGACACGGTGGAGGACGAGGACCGCTGCGCGATCCTCGTGCTGGGGCGGCCCTATCACTCCGACCCGGGGCTCAACCACGGCATCCCCGAGGAGTTCCAGGTGCTCGGGTATCCGATCCTCAGCATCCGGTCGATCCCGCGCGACCCCAGGTACCTCGAGCGCTTCTACGCGCAGGACATCGAGAAGGGGCGCTGCAAGAGCGGCCTCGAGCTCAACCACGTGTGGCCGGAGAATTACTCGGTCAACAGCGCCCAGAAGGTGTGGGGCGCGGGCTTCGCCGCGAGGCACCCGAACGTCGTCGTGCTCGACCTGTCGTCGTTCAAGTGCGGGCACGACGCCCCGGTCTACGGCCTCATCGACTCCATCATCGAGGCGAGCAAGACGCCCTACGCGGCGCTGCACGACATCGACGCGAACAAGCCGGGCGGCAGCATCAAGATCCGCGTGAAGACCTACGCGCACGCCCTCAAGCTCCACGAGGAGCGCCTGCAGGACACGCGCAAGCGCAAGGGTGAGCTCGAGAACGCGCTCGACCGCAAGCGCCTCGAGCTCCTCACCCTGCGCGCCGAGCAGCTCCACGCGCGCCGCCAGACGGATCCTGCGATCGAGCAGCAGCTCGCCGAAGTCCGCGAGCGCATCCGCGCGTACGAGACGCGCAGCGAACCGAAGCCAGAACCCATCGAGGCCCCCAAGGGCCTCGTGCAGCTCCAGAAGAAGACCAGCGACGGGCTCGTCCCGGTCCACAGCGCCGCAGAGTGAGGAGAGAAAGCCATGAACGTCGAATCCCTCAAGGACAAGAAGTCCCTCCCCGTCGTCGACATGGACGCCGAGCTGCGCGCGTTCGAGGAGGCCGAGCGCAAGCGTCTCGGCCTGGACGGATCCACCGAGCAGTGGGTCGAGGACATGGCGAACCTCACCTTCACGAAGAAGGAGAAGGAGCACATCACGATCCTCGTGAGCGGCCTGACGATGGCGCAGGACTACTTCGTCGAGGGCGGCCTCAAGGGCGTCGGCTACAACGTGCAGATGATGGACTGCCCCGACGTCGCGGCGCTGCAGTTCGGCAAGGAGTTCGGCAACCGCGGGCAGTGCAACCCGACGTACTTCACCGTCGGCAACCTCGTGAAGTTCCTCTGCACCCTGCGCGACAAGCACGGGATGAGCCCGGAGCACATCGTCAAGAACTACGTGTTCCTGACGGCCGGCGCGTGCGGCCCGTGCCGCTTCGGCATGTACGTGACCGAGTACCGCAAGGCGCTGCGCGACGCCGGGTTCGACGGCTTCCGCGTCGTCCTCTTCCAGCAGACCGGGGGCCTGTCGCAGGCCACGGGCGAGGAGAGCGGCCTCGAGATGACCCCGAAGTTCTTCTGGGCCATCGTCAAGGCGCTCGTGGCTGGCGACGTGCTCAACGCGCTCGGCTACCGCATCCGCCCCTACGAGAAGAACCCGGGGGACACCGACCGGGCGCTCGAGCAGTGCAAGAAGATCGTCTACACCGCGCTCGAGAACCGCACGAACATCATCGCGGCGCTTCGCAAGTGCAAGCCGATCCTCGCCGCGGTGCCGGTCGATCGCACGGTCGCGCGGCCCAAGGTCAGCATCATCGGCGAGTTCTGGGCGATGACGACCGAGGGCGACGGCAACTACCAGCTCCAGCGCTTCCTCGAGAGCGAGGGCGCGGAGGCCGACATCCAGCTCGTGACGGCGTGGCTCCTCTACACGATCTGGGAGGCGCGGCGTGACACCCTCGAGCGCAGGGACCTGCGCGGCGCCGACACGAGCTACTACGGCCTCGGCAAGGCGGGCCCGTTCGACCTCGCGAAGAAGCTCGGCGGCGTCGCCGCGGCCGACAAGGTCGTGCGCGGCATCTTCCAGACGTTCGCGCACGCCGCGGGCCTGTACGGCTACCACCTGCCGGACATGTTCGAGATCGCCCGAATCTCGCACGAGTACTACAACAACGACCTCCGCGGCGGCGAAGGGCACATGGAAGTCGGGAAGCTCATCATGAACGTCGTGCACTCCAAGGCGCACATGACGCTCAGCGTGAAGCCCTTCGGGTGCATGCCGAGCGCCGGCGTCTCCGACGGCGTGCAGTCGGCGATCACCGAGAAGTTCCCGGGCACCATCTTCTGCCCCGTCGAGACGAGCGGCGACGGCCGCGTGAACTTCTACTCCCGCGTGCAGATGTACCTCTTCAAGGCGAAGCAGGCGGCGGCGGCGGAGCTCGAGCGCGCGTGCGCCGAGCACGGCGTGTCGATGGACCAGGTGCGCGCGTACCTCGAGAGGCATCCGCGCTACGCGGGCGCGCTCCACAAGGCGCCGCACGCCTACGCGGGCAACGCGGCGGACATCGTCGCCGAGGTGGCGCCCTTCATCACGAAGTCGCGCGTGCAGCGCGCGCAGGAGAAGCTGGCCGGACTCGTGAAGCGTTCGGGCGAGACGGCGCGCAAGTCGCCGCACATGGTGGTCGCGATGTTCCGCAACGCGGTCGAGGCGGCGCCGGCCGTCGCGGCGCGCGTGAAGGAAGACATCGCGATCTACCGCGAGGTCAAGCGCGCGAAGAAGACGGAAGCAAAGCCGCAGCGCATCGACGCAGCCGCCGAGTGACCGGGTGAAAGGAAGCTTCACCCACGCCCCTCCGTAAGCCGGGGGGGAAGCGATGTGCCACCGAATCCTGCTCCTCTCGGCGGCACTTTGCGTCGTCGCCTGCGGCAGCACCGGTGACGGCAGCGCGGATGGAGGCGGTGCCGACGGGGAGACCGACGGATCCCTGATCGACACATCGACGCAGCCGGAGAGCGGTTCCCCCGAGGCATCGGGCGGCGACGCGGGCACTGACGCGCCTTCACATGCCGACGCCGAGTCCCACACCGACGCCGGTACCGACGCCGACGCCGAGACGCACTCCGACACCGGTACGGACGCCGATGCCGCCGCTGACTCTGCCGCTGACGCCGGCCCTGACGCCGTCGCTGACTCCGCCCCTGACGCTGCCTCCGACTCTGCCACTGTCGCCGACTCCGGCTCCGACTCCGCGTCTGACTCCGCCCCCGAGAGCGGCACCCACGACGCGTCCGACGGCTCCACCACGGTCGGCCCCATCACCGGCGGCCCCTGCTCCTCAGGCGCCGCCGGCGCCACGGCGATCCGAATCAAGTTCATCGACGCCGCCGGCGCCGCCGACGTCCAGTGGCTCGTCGAGGGCGACCCCGATCGCTCCAACGACTCCGCGGGCACCTACGGCTACACGATCCCCTTCACCTCGTCTTACGTCGACCAGTTCCTCGCCCAGGGCGGCGTCGCCCTCGACGACAGCGACTTCATCGACATCGGCATGAGCACGGTCGGCCTGACCTCGATCACCAGCGCGACGCTCTCTCTCTACGGCCGCAGCTACGACGTCACGACCAACGGCAGCTTCAACTGGCAGACCTTCGACGGCACCGACCAGACCGCGACCGACTTCGTGAGCAACGTCCCTCCCTACCAGTGGTACTCGGCCGACATGACGGCCGAGATCGGCCCCGGCGAGAACGACGTCCTCGTGCGCATCAAGGCGGGCCCATCCAGCGACTCGCTCGTCGTGAACCAGGTCGAGATCTGCCTCGTGGCCCAGTAGCCCGCGCTAGGCTCGATCCTCGATGATCGAGGTCCACACGTGGCCGACGCCCAATGGGCACAAGGTCCACATCATGCTCGAGGAGACGGGTCTGCCCTACGAGGTGCACCCCGTGGACATCGGCACCGGTGCGCAGTTCGACCCGGCGTTCCTCGCGATCAGTCCGAACAACAAGATCCCGGCGATCGTCGATCGCGACGGGCCGGGCGGCCGCCCCATCTCGCTCTTCGAGTCGGGCGCCATCCTGCTCTACCTCGCCGAGAAGGCCGGCAAGCTGCTCCCCACCGAGCCGCACGCTCGCTGGGCAGCCGTCGAGTGGCTCATGTTCCAGATGGGGAACATCGGCCCGATGTTCGGCCAGTACAACCACTTCAACAAGTACGCGCCCGAGAAGATCCCGTACGCCGTGGACCGGTACGCGAACGAGGTGGGCCGCCTCTATCGCGTCCTCGATCGGCGGCTCGCAGCCGCGACGTGGCTCGCGGGAGACGAGTACTCGGTCGCCGACGTCGCCGTCTTCCCCTGGGTGCGGTCCAACAGCCGCAGAGGGGAGAAGCTCTCCACCGACCTGCCCCATGTGCGCCGCTGGTACGCCGCCATCGACGCACGACCCGCCGTGCAGCGCGGCCTCGCCGTCCTGAGCGACCGCCAGCGGAGCGGGCCCATGGACGAGAAGACGCGCGAGAACCTGTTCGGCAAGAAGCAGTACGAGGCCCGCTGAGCCGAGCCGACGGGAGTTGGCGTCAGGGGGTGTGAACGCGCCCTGTCACCCGAACGGAGACCCGGGGCAAGCCGTCCCGTGTTTCGCCCGCCTTTTCCCCGCCTTTCCAGCTCGGGGCCGCCCTTCGGGGCACCCCGCCTCGGTCCCGCGCGCGGTACGGCGCGTGCTCCTCCAGGCAGGCATCAGGAGGACATCATGAAGCTTTCTCTTTACGCCCTCGTCCCCGCCGTCGCCGCAGTCGCTCTGCTTGCCACCGGATGCTCCACTCCGGCCCTCTCGCCGCAAGGCGCGTCCGTCGCCGTCTCGCGCAACCCGGCGCCGGCCACCTGCACGTCCGTCGGATACATCGTCGGCGAGGGTGGCGGCACCTTCGGCGGCGCCTGGGTCTCGAACGACGACCTCGTGAGCTATGCGATGAACGACCTGCGCAACAAGGCGGCCAACCTCGGCGCCAGCTACGTGCAGAGCGACCCGCCGCAGCTCGGCAGCGGCAAGGGCACGACCACCACCGTCACGATCACGGGTACCGCGTACCGCTGCTCCGGCTAGTTCGTCTTGGCGCCGGTCGACGATGACTGCGCGGCGGTCGACTCTTCCTCGAAGACCGTCACGCCCTTGTGCTTGCCGGTCGGACCGCCGACGTAGCCCGGCGGGTGGTAGTGCCATGCGAGCACGAACACGAGCGGGCGGCCCATGACGACCACGCGCTGCTCGGTGCCGACCGGCGAGTTGTAGACCTCCTTGAGCCAGCGCTCCGAGGCGTCGATGATCTCGGGACTCAGGACCTTGATCGCCACGAGGTTCTGCGGCGCAGAGGAAGGCGAGGCGGGTGGTTCGCCCGAGGAAGGGGCGCCGCCAGACGCGCACGACGCCAGAGCGACGAGCAGGAGGGAGCAGACCCGCGCCGCGCGCACGTTCTCTTTGTTACCAGAACTGGCCGAGGCTCGGCAAAAGTCAGTGAGCGCCGGCCGGCATCCCGGCGCGCGGGCGGCGGGTGAGCCACACGATGGGGATCATCAGGGCCGACGCGATGCCGAGGATCCAGAGCGCGTCGAGATAGGCGAGCTGCGTCGCCTGCAGCCCGAGCTGGCGGTACATCAGCGCCGACGCCTGCCGCGTCGCCTCCGCGGCGGTGGAGCCCGCGTGCTCCAGGTTCCGGGCGATGGCCGACAGGGCGTTCTGGAACTGCCCGTCGTACGCCGTCGTGTGCGACGAGAGGCGCATCTGGTGCATCTGCGAGCGGCGCGTGACGAGCGTCGTGACGAAGGCGATGCCGACGTCGGCGCCCATGTTGCGCGACAGGTTCATGATGCCCGAGACCTGGTTGAACTTCTGCGGCTCGACGCCCGCGTACGAGATGGTCTGGATGGGCACGAAGAGAAACGCCATGCCGACGGACTGCAAGCACCGCAGCTCGACGGCGGTCGCGAAGTCCATCTGCGTGTCGATGCGGTGCGCCATGAACAGAAGTGAGCCGCTCAGCACCCCGAATCCGAGCGTGACGAGGACGCGCGTGTCGGCCCTCGAGACGAGAATGCCCACCATGGGCAGCATCATGATGATGAGGAGCCCGCCCGGGGAGAGCGCCATGCCCGACTGCTGCGCCGAGTAGCCCATCAGCACCTGCAGGTACTGCGGCAGGAGCACCGTCGAGCCGAACAGGGAGACGCCGAGGACGACCATGAGCGCGTTGGCCACGGCGAAGCTGCGACGCTTGAACATCTTGAGGTCCACGATCGGGTTCTCGTGCTGCAGCTCCCAGAGCACGAAGGACACGAGCGAGACCGCCGCGACGAGGCTGAAGCCCACGATGGTCGACGAGTGGAACCAGTCGTCCTCCTGGCCTTTGTCGAGCACGACCTCGAGGCACCCGAGTCCGGTCGCCACGAGACCCAGACCGACCCAGTCGACGCTCGCCCGGCGCGCCCGCTCCTTCGCGTCGCGCAGGTGCGGCGGGTCGGTGACCATGCGGCTCGTGAGGATCAGCGACAGGATGCCGACCGGCACGTTGATGAAGAACACCCAGCGCCAGTTGAAGTTGTCCGTGATGTAGCCGCCGAGGGTCGGCCCGATCGCCGGCGCGAGGACGACGGCCATGCCGTAGACGGCCATCGCCATCCCGCGCTTGGCCGGCGGGAACGTGTCGGCCAGGATTGCCTGCTCGCTCGGCCCCAGGCCGCCGCCGCCGACACCCTGCAGGATGCGGAAGAAGATGAGCGTCCCGAGCGTCGGCGCCATGCCGCAGAGGAACGAGGACATGGTGAAGAGCGCGACGCACATCATGTAGAAGCGCTTGCGGCCGATGCGGTTCGAGATCCAGCCGCTGATGGGCAGCACGACGGCGTTCGACACGAGGTAGCTCGTGAGGACCCAGGTGCTCTCCTCCTGGCTGACCGAGAGGTTGCCCGCGATGTGGGGCAACGACACGTTGGCGATCGACGTGTCGAGGATCTCCATGAACGTCGCCATGGTGACGACGAGGGCGATCGCCCACGGGTTGCGTCCGCCCGTCCAGCCCGTCGCGAAGTATGCGGGCTGCTTCGGCGCAGCCGCGGCGCTCATCGCACCGTCACCGATGGCTCGACGCTCATGCCGATGCGGAGGCGAGCGAGCCCGCCCTGCCCGGGGTCGCTCTTGATGCGCACCGGGCTGCGCTGGACGACCGTCACGTCGTTC
>DATJYG010000678.1:0-5943 GCA_035499695.1 Polyangiaceae bacterium | reverse complement strand
TGCGGCGTCAGCTCCACCTCGAGCTCGCCAGTGAGGTACTGGCGCTCGAACTCCTTGTTCTCGCCGACGTAGCTCGAGATCATTTTGATGATCTGCTTGTTGCGGAGGAGGATCCCGAGGCCGAAGTCGTCGACGCCGCAGTTGTTCGACACGACCGTGAGGCCCTTGGTCCCGAGCTCGCGCAGGGCGCGGATGCAGTTCTCGGGGATGCCGCACAGGCCGAAGCCGCCGGCGAGGAGCGTGGCGCCGTCCGGAATGTCGCGCACGGCGTCGAGCGCGGAGGCGAAGACCTTGTTCATCTCGCCGCGAACCCTAGTGAATTCGGGCGGGGTAGGGAAGAGGCGGGGTCGGGGTCGGGGTCGGGGTCGGGGTCGGGGTCGGGGTCGGGGTCGGGGTCGCGAAGCAGGCTCGTGCCGCCCTGGCGGGCGGCACTGCGCCTGCAGGACCAGGGGAGCTCGCCTCGCGGCTTGGGTCTGGGCCTCGCCGCATGATTGCCCGCTCCTCTGCGGGGCGAAAGGAGCGGGCAATCATGCGTAAGCTGCCACACCAGAAACTCGTCGCTTATGAGGTCGCGATGAAGCTGCTGGAGAGCGTGAGGGACGCGAAGATTCGAGATGCGCACTTGAGGGATCAGGCGATGCGCGCTGCGAAGAGCACGGTGCTCAACACCGCCGAGGCGGCGGGGCGGGTCACGCGCGCGGACAAGGCACGCGCCATCACCATCGCGCGGGGAGAGGCGTGCGAGGCCGCGGCCGCCGTCGAGGTCGCAGTCGCGGCGGGGGAGGCCGATGCGCGCATGCTCGAGATCGTGCTCGGGCATGCCGATCGCTTCGTGGCTCTCGCCACAGGCTTCATTCGCTGAGCGCAGGGGCGCCGCTCGTCGACGCGAGCGGCGCCCCCACTACTTCCGCCGGCTACTTCGTCGCAGTCGTCGGTGCCGTTGCGGGAGTCGGCGTCGGCTCCTGCGCCGGCGTCGCGGCCTGCTTCTTCAGCGCCTTCGTCCCGCCGGCCTCGCGGGTCGCCTTCGCCTTCGCCTGACCCTTGGCCTTGCTGGCCACGGGGGTGTTCGGCGTCCGCTGGGGCGTGAAGCCGAAGTCCTGCAGCTTCGGGCTCTTCGGGCCGTACTTCGCCTGGGCGACGCGTTTGACGCCTGCGCGGATCTGGCGCCCTTGGGCGACCAGCTCCTTCTGGTTCGCGACCAGCGTTGCGAGCGTCTTGCGCGCGTCCTTCACCTGCTGGATCCCGTCCAGGATGGCCTGGATGCGGGCGAGCAGGTCGGCCCTCGCCCAGTTCGTCCCGTCGATGACGATGGGATCGAGCCCGGTGAGGTCGTTGTTGATCCCGTTCACCAGCGCCGTGAGGAGCGCTGCGAACGAAACCTTCTGAATGCTGACGTTGATGGTCTTGGGTGTGCTGGGCATGTGAACACTCCTGTCTGACGAATCGTGGAAACGAGGAGGGCGCCGGATTGCGCCGCCCCTCTCACCAAGACAGTCGGAAGGAGGGGGCGCGGACCGGCCGAACTATTTTCAAAATCGACCGACGCGGCGCGCCACGACTCTGGATCGACGCGCGATCGCTCCGAAACGGCGCGAATCGACCTCGAAGCGAGTCGGATCAGACTCGAAACGACCCGGATCAGGACTGGAACGAGCCGAATGGGAGCTGGAACGGGCCGGATCGGGTCTGCAACGAGCCGATCCGGAGCGATCGTGACTCGATCCGAAGCTGCAACGAGTCGATCCAGAGCTTGCGCGGGTCGATCCAGAGCGATCGCGCGTCGATCCGGAGCGCATCTCCGTGCCACGTGTACGATGCGGCTTCGTCCGTCATGGGAGGGAACGCGGAGGACCCGTCGATCGACGAGCAGGCCAGCGACGCGCCGCTCGAGGAGACCGATCCGCTCGTCGAGGAGCATGCGCTGCCCGACGAGCCGGACGCGGAGGGGAAACCGGATGCATCCGGGGTGAAGCCCGTGCTCGGCCCCGAGGTGGTCGCTCGCTTCCTCTCGCGGAAGGCGACCATCCGATTCATGCACACGATCGTGCGCGAGCGGCTCAAGGGGAAGGTGCCGCTGCACCACGTGGAGGACGTGAGGCAGCAGGCCTCGGTGCGCATCCTCGCGAGCAAGTGGCGTCCCTCCAGCGAGGAAGCGCTGCCCTCGTGGGTCGCGCGCCTCACGAAGTTCGAGGTGTTCGACTTCTTCCGCAGCCGCGCGACGGACCGCAAGCACGTCGACGCGGAGGGCGACCCCGAGGCGGTGCGCGGCGAGGACGAGAGCGACGTCCGCGAGCGCGTCGAAGGCGAGAAGTGGCTCATCATGCCGTGGCTCGAGAAGCAGGTCGCCGGCAACCCGAGCGAGACCGAGGGGCTCGCCTGGTTTCGCGAGAACGCGAACGGCAAGACCTACCGGCAGATCGGCGAGGCCGCCGGCGTCAGCGAGAACGCGGTGCGGAAGCGCATCCAGGCGATCAAGAACAAGTACATCCCGCGATGGGAGAAGCATCGCTGGGACCTCGAGAACGAACGCGTCCGCCGCGAGCGCTTCATCTTCCTCCTCAAGCTGGGCGGTCTCGTCGCGGCCTTCGCCGCCGCCGCGTGGCTCGCCTGGTGGCTGCTCCACCCGCGCATCGAGGACATCCGGCGCGAGCCGGAGCCCACACCGAGCGCGTCAGCTAGCGCCGCGCCCGTTCCGTCACGCGACATCGCCGCGCCGACGGACGCAGGCCCGGCGTCGCCGAAGCCGCCGGCGCCCCTCAAGCCCTGAGCGAGGGTGGTCATCGAGGTCGGGGTCGGGGTCGGGGTCGGGGTCGGGGTCGGGGTCGAGGATCACTGCGCTTCGTGACGTGCGACCTCGGCGGCGAGGGCGGCGAGCGTCGCGCGCTGCGTTTCGCGAGGAGCCTCGGCGATGGCCGCGAGCCGCTCGCCGATGGATCGGAGCGGGGCTTCGAGCGACGTGCCTCGGCGCAGGTGATCCTCGGCGAAGGTGTGGCCGTAGCCGCGCGCGAGCGCGCTCACGTCGCGCCCTTCTTCGAGCTGGGAAGCGATGGCCTCGACCACCTTGCGAACGTGCTCCCACGGCGAGCCGGGGACGAATGGCGCATCGCCCTCCGCAGCAGCCCGCACGTCCCAGAGAGCGAGGAACGCCGACGACTGGGGGGTAGGAGCCCGATAGAGGAAGTGCGCACCGACGGCGTCGGCGATGCGCATCGCGAGCAGCCATGCGTCCTCCTCGGTGCAGTCGTTCACCCGCGGACCGATGCCTTCGATGGCGGGGACCGTGGCGCTGGCCGGGATCGATCGGTTCGCCCACCCGCAGAGGATCGAGGAGTCCGAGCGCGCGTAGCTGAGGAGGAAGCGCGTCGACGCCACGACGACGGGTCGTCCGTCCGGGCGCTGCCACCAGAATCGACCGAGCGAGAGGTCCGCGCGGAAATCGAGCCCCACGGCCCCGTGCTCCTCCAGGAGAGCCTTCAGCCGGTCCTGCCGAGTCTCCCACCGCGTCTGCAGCGCCTCGTCGTCCTCGTGCATCACGCCGCCCATCGTACGCCGCCGCAGAGAGCCCGGGTCGTCAGCGATCGACGACCGCTCCGACCGGCGGCGGCGGCATCTGGACGCTGACGTCGACCGAAGGCGGACACGGTGGACGCACGATGATCCCGTCGCAGCTGGCTGTCGGGTGAGCCTCGTAGAAGCTCTCGAGTGTCGCGCGATCCGCCGGCCTCGCGCGCACGCGGCCGAAGACGTCGGCGTCGACGCCGGCGGGTGGCGTGTATCTCACGGCGTAGACGAGAGTGCCGTCGGGCCCGGGTGGCGCGTCGGGGGGTAGAGGTGCACCCGTCGCGGGATCGATCACCGTGATGGCCGAGAAGGTGCACGTCCCGTGGACCTCCTGATTGTCGCAGCGTCCCGCCACCGGTGGCGTCGAAGTCCCCGCGCGAAGTGAGTCGACGAGCGATTTCACGGCGTCGATGACCGCCTCGTAGCGGCCCTCGTCGGCCGACGCGATGCTCGAGGTCGCATCGTTTCCGAGGCTGTACGTCTTGCCGTCCGCCGTGACCAGCACGTTGATGCCCCCGCCGTCGTACATCACCTCGTGCTTCTCGAGGCGAATGCGGTCGAACGCTTGCCCACGGACCACCGCGTACAGGCCGTCGAGCTGCGTCGCGGTGACGGGGCGGCTCTGCTCGGGAACCTCCACGCCGTTGGCTCTGCTGCTCCACGCGCACGCGGTCCCGTCGCAACGTGTCTGCGATCCCTCGGGCAGCATGCCGCCGAAGGTCGAGACGCTGATGGAGAAGTCTGCCGGCCGCCGCTCGGGCAGGCGCGTGCCGCCGCACGCCGTGCACATCAGAAGGAGGGCTGCGACGGCGCGGGGGCGCACCACCCCAGGCTAGCGCCACTCACATCCGTCCTACGAGGGACGAGGCCCGGATCTTCCCTGGGCGCGCGTCACCCGTTTGCGCCTGCATCGGCGCGGAGATCCGGCCCGTCCCACGTGCATGATGCGCCGAGCTTTCCTCCTTTCCTTGGTGTTCGTGGCGACCGGTTGTGCACCGAGCTCCCTCCTCCGGGTCGACGCCTTCATGGCCGGGTACGCCGCCGGTCGGGCGAGCATGCAGGGGCCCGACGAGGCGACCGTCGATGCGCAGGTCGAGACGCCGGTCGACGAGGACCCGCCGGCCGAGTGGGTCGAGGACGTGCCGACCACGCCGACGAAGGTCGACCTGCAGCCCGTGGTGGCGGCGCGTTCTCCTGCGCCGTTCGATTCGTCGGTCGCGTACGCGGCCATCGGGCGCGCCGATCTGGCCGTGTGCAAGCCGGCTCCCGGCTACGTCCGCGCGAGCGTGTCGTACTCCCCGGACGGCACCGCCTCTGGCGTCTCGCTCGCTCTGCCGCCCGGCTCGTCGAGCGAGTCGCGCATCTGCGTCGACGCCGCGCTCCGCGCGACACACATCCCGGCCTTCTCGGGCACCGCGCCGGTCACCGTTCACCGCGCCGTCTTCGTGGCGGCGGCTGCGCGCACGTGACGCGCCCGTTCTACTGCGCGCTCGGATTGTAGAAGAAGCTCGGGCCCGCGCAGACGCTCGTCGTCGAGTCGCACGCGACGACGCCGCTGCCCGCGACGTAGGACGTGAAGAGGTTCGCCTGCAGCATCGCGTCGTTGTTGCACACGTGATAGCCGGCGAGCGTCTGCCCGAGCTGCCCGAGGACTTGCGACGCCGCTTGCTGCAGGCCGTCCTCGAAGCTCGATCCGTCCGCCCACGCGCACTGCGGCATGGCGGCGGCGGCGTCCTCGTAGTCGCCGTTCTGGATCATGTTCACGACGTCCGACGTCGAGGGGCTCCCCGGGCAATAGAGGTTCTGGTTCAGGTACTGCAGCACCGTCGTCAGCACCTGCTGCATCGTGGCGTCAGGCACGTCGTCGAGGCTGAGAAACTGCGTCGTCGAATCGCACTGGCACGACTGGTACGCGGCGACGAGCGCGTTCATGTCGTCCATCGAGCCGGTGACCGACTGCTCCAGCACGTCGACGAGCATCGGCGTCCCGGCGTCGTCGGTAAGGCCCGGAGTCGAGCCATGGTTGCCCTGCGACACGTCGTTGACGATCGCCCCGCCGCAGCTGACCTGGAGCTCGGTCGCGGTGTGCGGCGGCCACAAGGGATACGAGCGCCCCGGCGAGTTGAAGTACGCGTCCTTCTGCCACCAGATGAACGTCGCGGTGCACGCGTTCGGGTCGTCGTCGACCGATGACGAGGAGCGCCCTCCGGCCGACTCGCCGCTCCCTTGGCCACTGGGTCCGCGGGCGCACGCGAAGAGCGCGGAGAGAGAGACCGCGGAGACGACTGCGAGAGCGGTTCGGCGCATCGAGGATCCCTTGGGTGGTGCGCGTCCGATCCAGGTGGCCGTGTGTTGTCGCGGGTATGCACACACTGTCGGACG
>DATJYG010000677.1:0-17621 GCA_035499695.1 Polyangiaceae bacterium | reverse complement strand
CGCGCGCCGACGCCGAGTCCTTCTTTCGCGGCTTCACCCCGGACGAGCAGAAGGAGCTCGAGCACAAGGTGGACCAGTTCTACCAGACGTTCCTCGATCGCGTGGCGACCGGGCGCGGCATGACGAAGGAGCAGGTCGACGCCGTGGGTCGCGGGCGCGTGTGGACGGGGCAGCAGGCGATCGAGCGGCACCTCGTCGACCACCTCGGCGGTCTGAGGGAGGCGCTCGCCGCGGCGAGGGACGCGGCCGGCCTGCCGGCCGACGCGCCCATCGTCGAGCAGCCGCCGGAGGCCGAGGGGCTCATCGAGACGCTGCTCAAGCTCGCGAGCGGCAGCGACGCGCAGGACCGCGCGATCGAGGCGGCGGTCGAGAAGCTGCCGCCGGCTCTCAAGGCGCTCGCGCACTCGCTCGCGCCCATGATGGTCTACCGCCCCGACGAGCCCCTCGCGCGCCTCGAGTGGGTCGACACGCCCGATCGCTGAGGAGGTTCACCGGGTCGTCGCGCTCGCACGTGATCTCGCGCGCGCCTTCGCGACGGCTTCCACGAGCGACTCCGCCGTCACCGGCTTCTGCAGGCAGAGGAAGACGCCGCTCGCCGCAGCGCGACGCATGACCGCGGCCACGTCGTGCCCCGCGATCGCGATCTGCGCGATGCCCGGGTCCTCCTTCTTGATGCGATCGATGAGATCCGGGGCGCTCGTCCCGCTGAGATCGAGGTCGACGACGCAGACGTCCACGCGACCGCCGCGCACCTCGGCGAGCACCTGATCGGCGCCCGTGCCGTGCATCGCGCGCACCCCGGCGGCGTGGAGGATCTCGACGGCCGACGCTGCGTCCGTCTCCCCGTCCACCACGAGCACCACCGGAGCCTTGAGCGCCGTCGTCAGCGCGCTCACGACGTGCGAGACGTCGAACGGCTTGGGCAGCACCGTGAAGACGCCCTCGGCGATCGCGTCCTTGACCATCCCCTCGAGCGCGAACGCCGTCATCAGGATGACGGGGAAGTCGGGACGCTTGGCGCGGATGGCGCGGAACAGCTCGACGCCGTTCATGCCGGGCATGCGGATGTCCGACAGCACCAGGTCGAAGTGCGACGTCTCGAAGAGATCGAGGGCGTGCTGGCCGCTCTCGGCGGTCGTGACGTCGAAGCCGTCGAGCTCGAGGTTCGCCGCCAGCGTGAGGAGGAGCGACTTCTCGTCGTCTACGAGCAGTATGCGCATGGTGTCTTCTCTCACTCCGCCGCCGCCGCGCCCGCGGCCGCCGGGAGCGCGATGATGAACTGACTGCCCTTCCCCTCCTCGCTCTTCGCCTCGATGGTCGCCTTGTGCGCGTTGACCACGTTCCACACGACGGCGAGCCCGAGACCGGTGCCCTTCACCTTCGTCGTGTAGAGCGGCTGGAAGATCTTCTCGAGCACCTCGCGCGGCATCCCGCTGCCGTTGTCCATGACACGGATGACCCACGGCGCGTGATCTCCGCCGCCCTCGGCACGCACGACGACGTGCGCGTCAGGCTTGCCCGAGGCCGCCTCCATCCCGTTCTGGATCAAGTTGACGAGGATCTGTCGGAACTGGTCCTTGTCGAGGCTCGGCACGGGCAGATCCTCGGGGACCTCGTTGACGACCCGGACGCCGATCTGCGGGACGACCGTGAGCGCCTCCTGGACGAGCGGGCGGAGCGGGCAGGGGTTCAGCGCGGGCTTGCGCTCGCGGGCGAAGTCCAGCAGGTCCGCGATGATCTTCGCCGAAGCGTCGAGCTCGCGGAACATCAGCTGCATGAACTCCACGACCTTGGGGTCCGCCGACGCCGGCTGGCCGGCGAAGCGCGGGTCGGTCACGCGACGGTGCACGTAGGTCGCGGCGTTCCGCACGGCGGCGAGCGGGTTGCGCAGCTCGTGTCCGACGCTCGCGGCCAGCTGGCCGACGGCCGCCAGCTTCTCGGTGCGCATGCGCGCCTCCTGCGACTTCTCGAGCGCGTCGAGCGCCGTGGCCAGCTCCTCGGTCTTCTTGCGGTCGATCGCCGAGAGGATCTCGACCTGCGCGCGTCGCTCGGAAACGGCGTGCAACTCGGCGACGCCGTTGAGGCACGAGAAGACGAGCACGATGTCCTCGAACACGACCCAGAAAGCGTGCTCGAGGAAGCGCCACCACTCGGGGAAGAGGATGCCGTAGACCGACTCGGGCCAGAGAAGGCCGCGAATGAGGTGGTCTGCCGCAACGACGATCGTCGCCGGAACGAGGACGCGCCAGTCCCGGTAGAAGGAGAGGAAGGCGAGCGAGACGAAGACGTGGAAGTGCGTCTCGATGCGCCCGCCCGTCAGGTGGATGAGGAGCGCCGACCAGAGCATCTGCGAGACGGCGATGACGTAGCGGTTGGCCACCCAGCCCGGGCGACGCATGACCATCGCGATCGGCAGGCCGCTCAGCAACCCGCCGAGGATCACGGCGGCGTACACGTGCACGTGCACGCTGCGGACCTTGCCCTCCCAGGCCCACGGGGACACGACGAGCGAGAGCACGACGCCGAAGACCCACTGCACCGCCATCAGGACGGCGAACATGATGTCGGCGCGCCGGTGCACCTCGAACAGGTGCTCCTGGAACAGCGCCTCGGCGCGTTCGGACGCGGGGGTGAGTCGATCCGCTGAGTTGTCGAGCACGGCGTCCATCGTCCCCTCCTCCCTCATCGCTTCTCGGCCAGCTCCGGCTTGTCGATCGTGCAGCCGAAGGTGGGTCCCACGGATCGGTTGGCCTTGCCGGTCGCGATGAGCGACAGCACGGCGCGTCGCCCCTCGCTGTCCCCGGCGTGCCCGCGCGCGTTGGTGATCCCGCCGGCGAAGAGCAGCGCGCCGCTCGCGTCGTAGAGCACCACGTGCCCCGAGGTCTCCGCGCCGAACCGGTGCGCCTCGACGCCATCGTCGTCGACGTGCGCGGTCACGCCGGGGATCGCGGTGGCGCTGCGCCAGAGATCCGTCTGGGTCCAGTCGTCGGACTCCGAGGCCGGTCGATCGAAGAGCACGTGGGCCTTCACGTGGCCGTTCGCCTTCGACAGGATGACCGCGAGCTCGCCGATGCTCGCGCGCGTGCACGGGCACCAGGGATGGGCGAAGAGCAGGAGCGTCGGCTCGTCGTGGGAGCGCTCGATGGTCGACTCGATCGGCCAGTGCGGCGGCGCCGCGCCGGCGGGCCCCGGCGCGCTCTTGTACCGCCAGAGGAGCACGCTGCACGCGAGGACGGCCGCGAGCCACACGAGGCCGATGACCACGTGCACCGGCCGGATGCGCTGGTCGGGCATCGCTTTCGGCTTCGGCGCCCAGTTCATGCTCGCGCGCAGGTTCGCGCTCACGGGGCGCCTCCACCGGATTGCGACCGCGCGAGCAGCTCGTGCATCAGCGCGAGCACGTCCCCGAAGTCGCGGCCCTTCGGCACCGTGGCGTCGAAGACCGTGTCCTTCGCCACGTCCTCGTCGGCGCTGCCGCTGATGAGCATCACCTTCGCGCCGGGTGCCTGCTCGCGCACGAGGGGGACCAGGTTCGAGCCGAGCCCGTCGCCCAGGTGCTGATCCACCATGACGATGTCGAACGCGCCGCCCTCGGCCGCGAGCCGCTCGCGCGCCTGGGCGAAGGATGCGGCCGGAACGACCTCCAGGCCCTCGTCCTCGAGCAGGCTGCCGAGCACCAGCCGGTTCGAATCGCTGTCGTCGACGAGGAGGATGCGCTTCATGGCTGCACCGCCGGCAGCGGGGACGTCGGGAGATCGATCCTCGCGACCAGGCCGCCGCTCGGCGACGTACCGAGCGCGAACGCTCCGTCGTAGCGCCGCGCGATCCGGCGGGCGATCGGGAGTCCCACGCCGGCGTGGCCAGGCTTCGTCGTGAAGAAGGCTCGCATCGCCTCCTCCCGCCGCGACTCCTCGATGCCGGGGCCGTCGTCGGTGACTTCGATGACGAAGCGATCCCCGTCACGGCTGCCGCGCACCGAGACGGGCCCTTTTCCCTCCGTCGCCTCGACGGCGTTCTCGACGAGGCACCGTACGCCGAGGGTGAGCTCGCGCGGATCGACCATCACCTCCGCGTCGTCCGGCGCTTCCACGCGGACGCTCGGGGCGGCGTCGGTCCCCACGCGGGCGTGCGCCACCGCCTCGCGAATGCAGCGAGACGCGGACACGCGCTCGGCGTGGCGCGTGAAGACGTGCGCGAGCGTGTCCTTCGGATCGAGCAGCCCACCGGCGGCGTCGAGTTCGGACTCGATGAGCCCGTGGAACGTCGGGATGCGCGCGTCGCTCTGCCACGCCTCGGTCTTCGACAGGCGCCGCTGGATGTAAGTCGCGGCGTTGCGCGCGGCGGCCAGCTTGTTGCGCACCGCGTGGCGCATGGCGGAAGACACCTCCTCCGCGAAGGCGACACGCTCCACGCCGTCCAGAGGATCCCGCCCGTCCACACCCTGGATCTCAGCGCTCGCCCGCCGAGGCCGTCAAGTGAGGTCGTTGCACCCCTGTACACCGACAAGTGCGTTTCCAAATCGGCAACGTGTTTCGTCGCTGTCACGCCTCACCCGTCCCTCTAGTCATCGCTGCACGCTGGCCTAATCTCGAAGGTGGGGGCGGCGCAGTCGCAGGCGGGAGTCGACGCCATGAACGACAAACCGAAGGTGCTCCTCATGGACGACAGCGAGCTCGCCATCGAGGTCACCCGCGCAGCCCTCGAGCGCGACGGCTTCGAGGTGAAGTCGGCGCGGTCGCTCGCGCAGTTCAACATGATCCTCGAGACCTGGTCGCCGACCATCGTGCTCACCGACGTGAACATGCCCGGCGTGAGCGGCGCGGACCTGTGCCGGTGGATCAAGCGGCGCATCGACACCCAGACGGTGCCGGTCGTGCTCTTCTCGGAGCTTCCCGACGTGCAGCTCGCCGAGGTCGCGAAGCGGTCGGGAGCCGACGGGTTTCTCTCCAAGGCGAATGGTGTGGGCCTTCTGTCGCAGAAGCTCGTGGAGCTCTGCGAGGAGCTGGTGTGGTGATGGCGAAGGACGGCATGCGGGGAGTGCTGCTCCGAGCGGAGACCGTGCACTCGGGGCGGAGGATCGTGACGCACACGACCGAGATCGGCGCAGGCGCGGTCACGCTGGAGGTTCCCGACCCGCCGGCAGTCGGGACGACGCTCACGCTGTCGCTCTCCTTTCCGCGCCTCGTCGGGCCCTTCGGCATCACGGTGCGCGTCACCGAGGTCCGCGGCGAGAGCGGCCCCGGCGCCGCGGCGACCATCCGCTGCGACGTCGTCGGCGCGTCCGAAGAGGGCCGTGCGTTCCTCGCGAGCCTCTGCGACGAGACACCGCGCGGGCCGGGACGTGACGCGAGCCCCTACCGGTGCTTGCTGGTCGAGGACAACAACTTCATCCGCGACCTCTTCGCCTACGGCATGGACCGTTACGGCCAGGCCCGCGGTGCGCCGGTCAGCCTGGCGCTCGCCGGCGACGTCGAGCAAGCGTGGGAGATGCTCGCCGGCTCGGAGTTCGACATGGCCATCGTGGACTTCTACCTGCCGACCCACAGCGGCTCGACGCTCATCGAACGCGTCCGGGCGACACCGCGTCTCGCCGGCATGCCCATCGTGGCCATCAGCGTGGGCGGCACCGAGGCGCGCGAGGCGTCCATCGCCGCGGGCGCTGATCTCTTCCTCGACAAGCCGCTCGTGATGCGCGATCTATTCACGACGCTCGACCTGCTCACCCTCCGCGAGGCTGCACGATGACCACCAAGAAGGTGCTCGTGATGGACGACAGCGAGCTGGTGCTCGACACCGTGAAGGAGGCGCTCGAGACGAGCGGCTTCTCGGTGGTGACGGCCAAGGACCTGACGCAGCTCGAGGAGCGATGCTCCCGCGGCGTGCCCGACCTCTTCGTGCTCGACGTGCAGATGCCCGAGATGTTCGGCGACGACGTGGGACAGGTCCTGCGCGACGTGCGCAAGATGAAGGTGCCCATCGTGCTCTTCTCGAGCATGGACGAATCGACCCTCGCCGAGCGCGTGCGCGACGGCGGGCTCGACGGATGCGTGAGCAAGAGCGCGGGGCTGGGCGCGCTCGTCACGTGCGTCGAGTCGCTCCTCGGCACGCCGAGGGCGTCGTGACCGACGGCGCGGCGATTCGCAGTCGGTTCCTTCCGCGGTTCCTGACGATCGCGACGGGACGGATCGAGCGCTGCTCGCAGCTCGCCGAGCGGGGGGACTGGAACGCGATCACGACCGAGCTCCACGCGCTCGCCGGGGAGGCCGCACTGCTCGAGCTACGTGACATCGCGAGTCTCGCGCGCGAAGGAGAGCGCCTCGCGCGCAAGCCCGAGTCCCAGGTGGAGTGCGCGAGCATCCTGCGCTCGCTGGAGGCGCAGATCGCGGCCTGCGCCTCCGCGTCGTGAGCCGGCGCTCCTAGGTCGCGTACGTCGCCTTCGCGATCACGCGCACGATCCGCCCGCACGTCGCGGTGCCGATCGAGCCCATGCACTGGTCCTCGACCTCGACCTCGGTCAGCCCGCGGCGCAGGCCGCTGATCAGCGAGTGCGTGATGTCGTGCCCGCCGTCGTGACACATCGAGTCGCCGCACGGGAGAACGAAGAGCGCGGGCGCGCGGTCCACGATGATGTGGCGCACGTGCTTGCTCTCGGCGAGCGTCGAGGTCCCGCGGCGCTCCTCGACCTCGAGGCGCAGCGTGCGCAGGCTGGGCACTTCGTCGTGCAGGCGGGCCGCGTCGTCCTCGCGCTTGCGCCGCTCGGCGAAGCGCTGGGCACCCTCTCGGAAGCGTGAGCTCACGGGCGTCATTCCTCCAGGGGCGGCTGGGGGCCCGGGACGATGCCCGCGATGTCCGGGTCCTGCCCGGGCTCGCCGGGAACGCGCGCGGTGCGATCCTCGCGACGCTGCTTGCGTTTCTCGGCCTTTTCGCGCTGGCGGTCCTGCCGCGCGCGCTCCTTCTGTCTCTTGCTGACGCCCGGATTCATCTAGCCATGCTCGTAGCACGCCGGGCGCGCGGACACTCGCGCACATTCACGCTGGAGCACGAAGCACCAGAATGGTGACCTCTGGCGCAGCGCCGAGCCTCATCGGCGGACCGGTCGTTCCCAGGCCCGGATGCACGTAAAGCGTCGACCGACCGCGACGGTAGAAGCCGACGTTGTAGGGATGCGCGAGGCTCGCGAGGCTCAGCACGCGCGAGAGGAACGGGAACGCGATCTGTCCGCCGTGCGTGTGGCCGCTCAGGACCAGGTTGGCCCCGGCGTCCGCGGCGGCATCGAAGCGCGCCGGGTCGTGCGCGAGGAGCACGGTCGGCGCGCCGTCGGGCCGGCCGGCCATGGCCGCGCGCAGGTCGTCACGCCGCGTCCAGGTGTCGTCGATCGCGGCGAGCCACAGCCTCGCCCCGTCGCGCTCGATGACGAGCCCCTCGTTGCGCAGCACGCGCGACCGCGCCGCGACCGCCTTGATGATCTCGTGGTCGCCGCCGAAGTAGTCGTGATTCCCCAGCGAGGTGTACACGCCGTCCTTCGCGCGCAGGGCGCCGATGACCTCGGCCACGTCCTCGGCGAACTCGGTCCCGCTCGTCACGAGGTCGCCCGTGACCACCGCGATGTCGGGCTCGCGCGCGTTGGCCGCGGCCGCCCAGCGCATGCCCCACGACTTCGGCGTGAGGGTCCCCACGTGCAGGTCGGACAGGTGCGCGATGCGCAGGCCGTCGAACGCGCGCGGCAGCCCCTCGACCCGAACCTCGCGCTCCACCACGCGGAACCAGCGCCGCCGCACGAGCACGCCGTAGCCGCACACCACGAGGCCCGCGAGATACGTCCACATGTACGCGCCGAGCGGGAGGGCCACCGGGACGCCGCGCAGGAGGTCCACCACCGGCGCGCCCAGCGTCACGACGACCGCGGGGATGAGCGTCCACACGGCGGCGCACCAGTGCACGAAGTACGGGATGTCCACGGCGCGCACGAGCAACGGGTGGCGCCCGCGGCCGTCGTGCATGCCGGCGCGCGCGCGCCCGAGGAACAGCGCGAAACCGAGGGCGCCCCAGAGCGCCCCGAGGAGCCAGGGATACGGCGCGCCCGCCCGGCGCAGCAGCTCGCCCACGCCGAGCGCGACCGGGACGTGGATGCCCGCGGTGATGATCAGCAGCACCCGCAGGAAGCGCGACACGCGCGCGCGCCGGCGTGCGGGCGCGTTGCGGTGATGATCGACGACGTCGGCCGCGGCCGCGGCGGACTCCGGCTGCTGTGCTGCGCTCGTCATCGACTCAACTTACGATGCCCTCGACGACCGCTCCGTCGTCGCAAATCGCCCTGACGGCGCGGGGTGTGACCCATAGCGCGACGACCGACGACTGCAAACCCAGCTCGCCGCTCATCCGTACCCAGCTCGCCCCCGCCGTCGGCGTGCGCCGCAGGAGGCGCGCCTGCGCCGACCCGGCCCACGCGCAGCCCGAGCCGTCCACGGCGAGCGAGAAGAGGTCGCGCGTCGTCTGCACGGCCTCGAGCTGCGCCTGCAGCCGCGGCGACAGGGAGAGCGCGTGCCCCCCCGCTCCCACCGTCAGCGCGCCGCCGTCGGCCGTCGCTGCGATGGCGTGGAGGTGCCCCCCGCACACCGAGCCCACGTGCTCGGCCACCCCGAGCTCGAGGCGCACGATGGCGCCCCAGTCGCCGCACGCGACGACGACGCCCGAGCGCAGGCGCGTCGCCGCTCGCAGGCGCGCGCACGCCGACGCGTCCGAGACGATGGTCAGCTTGCCGCGCGCGAACTGCGCGATGGTGCCCATCGTCGTCGCTTGCCCCCCGCCACGCACGGCGCGCCTCGCGGGCCGCTCGCCGACGAGCGTCACGGTTCCCTGCGGATCGGCGTGCGCCCCGAGGAACGTCACCTCGTGGTCCGGCATCTGCCACGGCTCGAGCCCGGCGCCCGGCACGAGGCGCACCGCGGTGCTCCGCGCGCCGTAGAGGAGGATCTCGCCCGGGCGCAGCCAGGTGACGCCGCGGAGCAGCCGCACGTCGAGCTCCGGCGGAAGGGCCACCTGCGTCCAGCCCGCGCCGGCCCAGCGGAGCAGCCCCGCCGACCCGACGGTCACGGCAGCCTCGCCGCTCGCGTCGAACGCCGCCGCCTTCGCCGCGCCCGCGCGCACCGGCGGCACTCGCACGCGCCAGTTCCACGCCGCCGGGTTGGAGAGCTTCGCATCGCCCTCGGGCGCGGCTTGCTGGTGCGTCGTCTCCAGCGTCTCGAGGAGCCCCGCCTGACGCGACGCCGTCGCGGCATCCCCCGCGGGCGGCGCGAACGACCGGCGCTCCGACGCCCCGCGCAGCACCGGCTCCACCTCGCCCCAGAGCTCGTCGATGGACGCGTGCCGCTCGTTCGGCTCCGCCGACGTCGCGCGCACGATGATCGCGTCGAGCCGCTCGAGCAGGTCGCGCTGCTGCGTCAGGTCGGGCGGCAGCGTGCCGCGGGTGTGCGCGAGGCTCGGCCGCGGCCCGTTGAGCAGCCGCGTCACGATGACGAGCGGGTTCTCGCCGTCGCCGTAGGGGAAGGCGCGAACCCCCGTCAGCATCTCGTAGAGCATCGCGGCGAAGGAGAAGACGTCGGTGCGCGCGCTGACGCGGCGGTTGCCCTGCTCGAACTGCTCGGGCGGCGCGTACCCGAGGCTCGCCCCCGCGAGGGCCGTCGTCTTGCCGAGGCTCACGTCGACGACCTTCACGAGCCCGAAGTCGGTCACCTTGGCGACCTCGGTGCCGCCCTCGTTGGCGAGCAGCACGTTGGACGGCTTGAGGTCGCGGTGCACGATCTTGTGCGCGTGCACGTCCGAGAGAGCCAGCGCGACCTGCCGGCCGATGCGCCGCGTGCGGTCGAGCGTGAGCCCGACGTTGCGGTTCTGCGCGAGCACCGTCTCGAGCGTCTGCCCGCGCACGTACTCGAGGACCGTGTAGCGCAGCTCCACCGGGTCGCCGCCGTGCGGCCCCGGGAGCGTCGCCGACGCGTGGTCGAAGAAGCGGACGATGTGCGGGTTGGGCCGCGCCGCCTGCCCGAGCATCCGCAGCACCTGCGCCTCGCGCTCGAAGCGCGCGAGCGACTCCACCGTCACCGCGTCGGGCCGCAGCAGCTTGACGATGACGAGGAACCCCCCCGGCTCGTCCCACGCGGCCGTGTAGACCCAGCCCTGCCCCCCCTCGCCGATGCGCTCGCGCACGTGGTAGCGCGCGCCGCGCGTGCCCTCGAGCACGCGACCCGGAAGCAGGTCGCGCAGCGCGAGCAAGCGCGGATCTACGGGCTGCATCGGACGAAGTCGATGCTACCCCAGCCCGGGCGCTCTAGACGCCGAGGAGCTTGAGGAGCGTGTCCTTGTTCGTCACGCCCACGTGACGGCCGCTCTCCTTGCCGCCCTTGAAGACGAGGACGGTGGGGACGCTGCGGATGCCGAACTTGGACGCGACGCCGGGAGAGTCGTCGATGTCGAGCTTCCCGACCTTGACCTTGCCCTTGTACTCGTCGGCGAGCTTCTCGACGATGGGCGCGAGCACCTTGCAGGGGCCGCACCAGACCGCGCTGAAGTCCAGGAGGAACGGGACGTCCGCCTTGAGGACCTCGGTGTCGAAGTTGCCGTCGTTGATCTCGAATACGTTTGCGCCTGCCATGCTCGAATCTCCAGCGTGAGCTTCTATTGTTAGTACTTGGATGCCGCGCTGTCGACGGGGGTCGCGGAGGGTGGCGGCGGGGCATTGCGGGAGCGGTAGGCGAGGACGCGCTCGACGGCCTTCGTGAGCGCGTCGGTCGGGGCGCTCGTGGCGAGCGAGAGCGAGGCGCCGTCGGCGTGCATGGTCAGGGCATCCAGCAGCGGCCCCAGGCCGACGAGGCGCACGCCGAAGTCGCGCGAGAGGGCCAGGCGCTTCCTGTCCACGAGGCGCTGCACCTCGGCGCATGCATCGGCTGACTCGCAGTGAAGCTGAGCCGCAACCCGGGTCGTCGATCCGGATGGACCGGTCGAGAGCGCGAGACCCGCCTGGTCGACCGAGAGGACGCTCGCGTACTCGCGCTCCTGGGCGGGATCGGTCACCTCGGCCTTGAGGCGCTGGCGGAGAGGCGACGGAAGGAGCGCCGTGAGGAGGAGCGTCGGGTGCGTCTCTCCGGCGAGAGCCTCGCGAAGCGCCACGTGAGCGCTGCTCGGACCGGGGTCCTTGCCTCCCGCGGCGGCCATCATCGCGTCGAGCCAGGCCCCGCGCCCGACGAGGAACGGGCCACCCTCGCGATAGGCGACGCGCGTGTGCGTCGCGTCCGCGCCGTCCTCGAGCACCGTGAACGCGTCGTGCACCGACGTCGACGGCTGCCCCCCGCGCGCACGGATCACCTTGTCGGCGCACCGGGCCAGCTCGTCCTTGCCGAGGTCGCCCGCGAAGGCGAGCCCGAAGTCCCCACGCTCGCCGCCCTCGGGTGAGCACACCGCGAGCTCGGTGATGCGGGCGAGCGGGTCGAACCCGCATGCGTCGGCGAGCGACCCGAGGCCCGGGACGGCCGTCGCGGACTTCACCAGGGGCGCCGCGACGGGCGACTGGCGCAGCGCCGCCACATCCACGGTGACGACGAGCCACGCGTCTCGCGGCATCGCCGCCAGCACCGGGTCCAGCCGCCGGCCGCCGGGCGAGCGCACCCGCCCGATCCCGAACCCCGCCGCGACGACGAGCGCGACGAGCACGAGGAAGAGCAGGTACTGGCGGCCCGGGCGCGGCAAGGCGCGCAACGATACCACCCCGCCACTCCCCACCCTCGACCGACCCTTGACAGCGGCGCCATCGCGGCGAAGGCTCACGCCCCGAGGGGCCACTGTCGTGTTGCTTCTGTTGCTGGGCGTCGTCGCGCTCGTCGCGGTCGTCATCGGGGTCGGCCTGGTGCTCGTCGTCGGCGCCCGCCAGGCGAGCGACGCGCGCGGCCCCTCGAGCCAGCCCACGGACTACGTCGCCCCGCCGAGCAGCGGCGCCCCCGGCAGCTACCGCTGGCGCCGCGACGACGAGACGTCCGAGCAGTTCCGCGATCGGATCGCCCGCGAGGACGCCGCGGTCCGCTCGCCTCCCGGCGCGTAGTCGCGTGGCGCGAACCGCCACAAATTTGGCCCTGCGTCCGGCTCGGACGCATCGTCCTCGGACCATGAAGGACGAGTCCAGCGCCGCCATGGACCTGCGCACCGAGGACCGCGCCTACGGCGGCCCCGAGCGCCGTCGCCACCGCGTCTACGTCACCCGCAACACCGAGTACCACTTCCGCGACGGCTTCTGCATCGCCGTTCGCGACCGGCGTTCCGGCGACTTCCTGCACGGGCACCTGGCCCTGCAGCGCCGCGTGCACGGCGGCCTCAAGTTCTTCCCGGACGGCGGCATCGCCCCCAACGCTGGCGAGCCGAAGGCCGGCGAGTCCCTGTACTTCGCGGCCGAGGGGCGCGACCTCGTGACCAGCCCGCTGGAGGCCGTCGAGCGCCCCAGCAAGGAGCTGGTCGGCGCCTATCCGGGCCGCAAGCGCTAGCCGCCGGATCCGCCCGCCGGTGGTCAGACGCGGCGGACATGCGCGCAAGCGCGGTTCGTCGTAACGTGCGTCGAGCATGCTCGTCGTCCCGCCCCGTGCCGAGCTGCGGCACCGACCCATCGACACGCAGCGGCTCGTGCTGACCCCCGTGGAGCCGGCCGACGCGTCCGATCTCTGGAACGCCGTCGAGACCTCCCGCGCGCACCTCGAGAAGTGGCTCCCGTGGGTGCCGTTCAACACGGACCTCGACGCGAGCTGGCGCTACTGCGAGGCCAGCGCCAGCGACTGGGACCACGCGCGCGCCCTGCGCTTCACCATCCGCGAGCGCGCCACGCGTCGCTTCCTCGGCGTCGTCGGCCTCGAGTCGCTCGCGCACCTGCACCAGAGCGCGGAGCTGGGTTACTGGCTGCGCGCCGACGCTTCGCGCCGCGGCTACATGACGGAGGCGGCGCGCGCGACGCTCGTGTGGGCCTTCAAGCGGCTCAACGCGCACCGCATCCGCGTCGCCGCCGCGACGGACAACCTCGCCTCCCTCGGCGTCATCCGGCGCCTGGGGTTCCGCTTCGAGGGGATCGCCCGCGAAGCGGAACGCTGCCAGGGCCGGTGGCTCGATCACGCCCTCTTCGCGATGATCGCGAGCGACGGCGCGGTGAGCTGAGGGATCAGGACTCCCTCGGTCGCAGCTCCGCCGACTGCTGCCTCGGTCGCGTCAGCTGCGACCGGCGTAGCGTGAGACGAGACTGCGGACGCGCGGGATGCCCTCGACGGAGCGGGCGCCGTACCAGCAGAGATCCTTGCCGCTCGTGCGGACGACGGCGTCGCGACCGGCGGCGGGGATGGGGAGACCGCGGAAGTGGGCGGCGTCCTGCTCGGAGAAGGGGTGCGGCTCGTCGGGGAGCAGCACGAGGGCGGGGGCGCGTGCGATCACCTCGTCTTCGGTGACGCGCGGGTAGCGGACGTCGCGGCCGGCGGTCTTCTCGGCGGGCGCGGGAGGGGCGCGTCCGAGGTCGGCTGCCAGGGGGTAGAGGCGCTCGCGGTCTGCGAAGACGTTGCGGGCGCCGGCGACGGCGAGCATGTCGCTGATGAACGTGTCGCCGTTTATCGTCATCAGCGGGTCCATCCAGATGGGGCAGAAGGTCGGGATCGGGTCGCCGGCCGGCGGCGGCTCACGGAGCGCGTCGTAGCCGTTCTTGAGGAGCTGCTTCACCGCGGGGTCGCCCTCGACGCCGAAGATGCGCGCGAGCTTCGCCAGATGCGCGAGCCCCTCGGCCACGCGCCGCGGGAAGGCGACGAAGACGCGCACCCCGCGCTGCGCGAGCTTCTCGAGATCGCCCCGCGTGTTCTCCTCCTGGTTCGCAAGAACGAGGTCCGGCTCCAGCTCGCACACGGCGTCCACGCGCGGGTTCTTGGTGCCGCCGACGCTGGGCAGGCGCGCCACCACGTCCTCCGGCAGCTCGCACCAGTCGGTTCGCCCCACGAGCGCTCCGGCGCACCCGAGCGCCGCGACGTTCAGCGTGTCGCTCGGTACCAGCGAGACGACCCGCTTCGGAGGCGCGCCGAAGTCGAGCGCGCGCCCCCGATCGTCGTGGACCCGCAGGATCGCCATGGGGTCACTCGTCCTCGAAGTCCTTCGGCGGCGGCGGGGCCGGCGGCCCGCCGTCGGCGTGAGTCCCGATGCGCGTCGCGCACCGTGCCCACGTGCGGTCGTCGCACGCCTGCCCCGCGGCCGCGACGCACGCGAGCACGTGGTCGCCCTCGTCCTCGGCCAGCCGGTCGATGACGAAGTTGCACCCGCGCGCGCACTGCCGATCGCCGCACTGTTTCGCCCGAGTTTCGCAGGCGTCCGTGCACGCCGCCTCGGGCCCGGGGGGCGCGCTCGCATGGCAACCCAGGACGAGGGAAGCCCCCACGGCGACTATGGCCTGCCGCGTCAAAACTGCTACGACCGATCTCATGAATCCCAACGGATCCGCTCCGCGCGTCATCATCCGCCACTGCGATGCATACGACGTCGATCGAATCCGCGCGATAGTTCGTGACGGCCTCCGCGAGCTGGGCCTCGTCCCCAAGGGCCGCACACTCGTCAAGCCGAACCTCGTCGCCGCCGGGGAGCAGTTCCCCCATGCGTTCACGCGCCCCGAGTTCGGCGAGGGCGTGCTGCGCGCGCTGCAGGACGTGGGATCCGGCTCGATGACCGAGCTCGCCGTCGGCGAGCGCTGCGGCATCACGATCCCCACGCGCCTCGCCTTCGACCAGAGCGGCTGGGACGGCGTCGTCTCGCGCGTGAAGGGCGTGAAGCGCTACCTCTTCGAGGAGCAGCCGCAGGTCGAGATCCGCTACACGCACCCCAAGCGCCTGCGCGACTACGTCTTCACGCCGGAGCCCATCGCGAAGGCCGACTTCTTCGTCAACTGCCCCAAGTTCAAGGCGCACCCTTGGACGACGGTGACCTTCTCGATGAAGAACTACATCGGGATCCAGGACGACCGGCATCGCCTCATCGATCACGATCACCGGCTGAACGAGAAGATCGCCGACCTGCAGTACATCATCCAGCCGCAGTTCATCTGCATCGACGGCATCGTCGCCGGCGAGGGGCGCATGCTCACGCCCAAGCCGTTCGACCTGAAGCTCATCGTCATGGGCAACAACCAGGTCGCGTTCGACAGCGTGTGCTGCGCCATCATCGGCGTCGACCCGAACACGGTCGATCACATCCGCCTCGCCGCCGAGCGCGGCTTCGGCACGACGGACCTCGCGAAGATCGCCGTCAGCGGCGACGTGACCCTCGATCAGGCCAAGGCGCGCGCCAAGGGCTTCGAGGTGGGGCTCATTCGCGTCGAGAAGTACTTCGAGGGCACCCACTTCACGGCGTACGCCGGCGCGCCGCCCGAGTCGGAGCGCACCGATTACTGCTGGGGAGGATGCCCGGGCGCCATCGAGGAGGCCGTCGAGATCCTCCGGCAGTACGACAAGAGCTTCGACGAGAAGTCGCCGCGCATGCACATCGTCTTCGGCGCGTATGACGGACCCATCCACGCGAAGCCGGGCGAGAAGGTCGTCTTCATGGGCGACTGCGCGACCTGGAAGGGGACACTTCCTGCGGGCGGGGGAGGGGCCCCGCACGCCCACGGGACTGACGCCATCGTTCAAATCTCGAGCAAGTACAAGGACCGCTCTACCAAGGACCCACATCACGCGAAGCACGACGACATCTACGCGAAGCTGCGCAGCGTCCACGGCAAGATCAAGGCGGCGAAGGACGAGAGCCACGTGCGCTTCGAGGGCTGCCCCGTCAGCGTCGCCGAGCAGGTGCTCGCCCTCGTCTTCCTGACGGGTTGCAAGAACCCGTTCCTCGACCGGAAGGAGTCGCTCACCTTCAACCGCCACTATCTGAGCTGGCGGGCCATCACCGCCGCCAAGCGCCTCATGGGGCAGCCTTACCAGAAGGAAGGGGAGGGTCCCCGCGGCCATGCGCGCCCCGAGGTGTGACCCAGAGGTGTGAGAGACGCGCACTTTCGCCTCGCCGCGCCCGTCACGCGATTGTAGCCTCCTCTACCGAGCAGTCGGCCTATAGTGAAGAGCCGTGTCCCGACGCATCCACGTCTGCGTGAGTTGCGGTGTGAAAGTCCCCCCGTTGGACGATGAATCCGCCCTCATCAGCATGAAATACGGCTGGCGCCTCACGCGCCGCGTGGACAGCGACGGAACGGCCACCTTGGATTGGAGATGCCCCCGATGCTGGGTGGACTTTCGCGAGAAGAAGGCAGCGGTCGGGGACAAAGGTGAATGAGGGTATGATCTGACCATGCCTCCGTCCGATTCCTCCAAAGCGCGCGAGGACATGCGCGGCGCGGAGACCGGCGCGAGCAAGCCGGGGAGCAGCGGTGCACCCGGCGCCCCCCTCGACGAGGCCGACGAGGCGGCGGCACTTCTCAAGGAGCTGACGGTCGGCTCGATCGTCGACGGCAAGTACCGGATCGACGAGGTGCTGGGGCGGGGCGCGATGGGCGTCGTCGTCGCAGCGACGCACCTGCAGCTCGGCGAGCGCGTGGCGCTCAAGTTCCTGCGATACCGCGCACGCGGCGTCAACGACGACTTCCAGTCGCGATTCAAGCGCGAGGCCCGCGTGAGCGCGCGCCTCAAGAACGAGCACATCACGCGCGTCATCGACGTCGGCGTGTGGCGCGATCAAGTGCCGTACATGGTCATGGACTACCTGACCGGCAGCGACCTGCGTCAGCTCGTGAAGAAGAACGGGCCCCTGCCGGTCGCCCAGGCCATCGACTTCACGGTGCAGGTCTGCGTGGGGATCGCCGAGGCTCACGCCGCGGGCATCGTGCACCGCGATCTCAAGCCGTCGAACCTCTTCATCACGCGGCGGCCCGACGGATCGGACCTCATCAAGATCCTCGACTTCGGGATCTCGAAGTGGAGCGCCGAGGAGGCGGAGGTCGAGGAGCTCACGCAGACCGGCGTCGTCCTCGGCTCGCCGAAGTACATGGCTCCGGAGCAGCTCTTCGGATCGTCCGAGGTCGATTCGCGTGCTGACGTCTGGTCGATCGGCGCGATACTCTACGAGCTGTTGATAGGACGACCGCCCTTCGACCTGCCGACCTTCACGAAGATCTGTGCGGAGCTCTCCACGGACAGGCCGCCGCCTTCGCCTTCGGAGAGGCGCCCGGAGATCACGCCGGAGCTCGAGGCCGTGGTCCTCCGGTGCTTCCTGCGCAATCCGGATCAGCGCATCCAGAACGTCGCCGAGCTGGCAGGGGATCTCCTCGACGCCGTGCAGGCTCCGTTCGCGGAGCCGATGCGCCAGAAGATCGCGTCGACGCTCGCGTCCAAGGGCGCGCGCGACGCGATGTCGATCAGCGGCGGAAACCCGCTGAACCCGCTCGGCGCTTCGGGCACGTACGGGAGCATCTCCGGCTCCACGTCGCGCAGCGGAAGCGGGCGCGCATCGCCGGCTTCGACCGGGGCGTCGCAGGCCGTCGAGGCCGACGTGATGGTCCAGCCGCGTCGCTCCAAGGCGACCGTGGGGATCCTCCTCGGCGGCGTGGCCCTCGTCGCCGCGGTGGCGTACTTCGCTCTCGC
>DATJYG010000676.1:0-7314 GCA_035499695.1 Polyangiaceae bacterium | reverse complement strand
CGCGCCCCCGTAGTTGCCGTCCTTCGCGGCGATGAGCCGCTCGTCCACCCGCTCGGCGAGATCCGCGTCTCCCGCGGCGTCGAAGGCCACGGGGTACAGCCGCCGGTCCACGTCACCTGCCACCATCGATCGCCACGCATCGGCGGCGCCCCGCAGATCGCCCGCGCCGAAGCGCTCGAGTCCGAGCATGTCGGCCTTGTCGGCTGCGCCCGGCGCCTCCTGCGGCATCGTCGCGGAGAGCTCGCGCAGCCTCGCGAAACAGGCCTTCGCGACGCCGCGCGACGCGTTCGCGCACACGCGCGCGAATGCGTCGGGCACGTAGCGGCGGCCCGAGACGTCGGGCCCGATCCGCGGCGGGTCGGCCAGGACGAAGCGCCGTGCGAACGCGTCGGCGAGCGGCGCGACCTTCCCCATGATCAGCCCCGTGTCGAGCATCACGCTCACGAGCAGCCAGTCCTGCGCCGCGCCGTAGCGGTCCATCGTCGCGAGCAGCTTCTGCCCGCGCTCGAACGCGGCGCTGAAGTGCGCCTCCCCCGCGTCGACGCGCACGAGCACCCCCTGCGACGGCCCGTCCATGTCGGGCCCTTGGCGGAGCAAGTCCCCCGCGATGGCCCGCGCCTCCTCGGCGCGCCCGATGCGCACGAGCGCCTCGGCGAGCTTGAAGGCCCAGATGGGCTCCCCGGGCGCGAGCGCGTACGCGCGTCGCATCAGGGACACACGCAGCTCCGGCTCCACCGCCCGATCGCCGAACGCCATGCGCTCCCACGCCTTCGGTTCCTCGGGCACCCACGCGGCCCACGCGCGGTAGAGCGATGCGACGTGCCCCTCCCCGCGCGAGACGCGATCCGTGTCGCGCCAGAGGCTCGGGTCGGTCGGGTGGTCCTTGAGCAAGCTGAGGTCGAGCTCCCGCGAGGACGTCAGAGCGTCGACCGGGATCTGCGGCGCCCCCGCGTCGAGCGTGGTCGGCGTCCACGGGACGAGGCGCCGCATGGCTTCGCCCACCGCGCCCGCGAGATCGGGGGCGGACGCCTCGGCGGTCGCGAGAGCGCGATCGCTGCCGGAGCGCTCGACGAGTGAAACGTGGAATCCCGCTGCGTCCTTGGCGATGCTTCCGTCGAGCCAGCCCACCGCACGCGTCTTCGCCGCGGCGATGCTGCGATCGCGCGCGTCACCGGCCGCGTACGGGTCGCTCGGGACGTCGTCGGACGGAGGACGCGGCAGGTCGAGCAGCTGGGCAGGCATGAGCACGCGCGACTGCCCGCCCTCGATGACGACGGCTGCCTGGCGACACGCGACGTCGGCTGCGGCCGCGCCGAGCCAGCCGGCCGGTGCGTCGACTCCCGAGGCGACGAGCGGCGGGCACGCGATGCCCGCGGCAGGCATTGGAGACCCTCCGGCCAACCCGCTGGCGCTCGGCGCGGTCGCCGAGAACCGCTCGCGCAGCGCGGCCACCGACAACAGGGCCGCCGCGGCCATGGCCATGCTTCCGATCACGAGCCACCACCGCGCCACGGGCTTCATGCGCTTGCGCTTCGGCGACTCGCGCTTCGCGGGCTGCGCGCCAGCCGGCTCGCTGTCGACCGTCTTCGCCAGCGTCGGCGCGGTCACCGGTAGGTCCAGGTCCTTGAGCGCCGCGAGCAGCGCCGCCGCGTCCGCGTACCGCTCCGCCGGATCCTTCGCGAGGCAGCGCGTGACGATCCGGTCCAGCGCCGCCGGCACCTGCGGGTTGAGCGACGACGGCGTCACCGGCGTGTCGCGCTCGACCGCCGCGAGGATCTGCCCGGTCGTCTTGCCGGCGAAGGGCCGGCGCGCCGTCAGCATCTCGTAGAGGATCACGCCGAGGGCGAACACGTCGGCCGGAGGCCCGAGGTCCTCGCCGCGCGCCTGCTCCGGCGACATGTACGCGGGCGTGCCGAGCACCATCTCCGAGCTGCTCTGGGTGATGAGCTCACTCTTCGCGCTCGCGTGAGCGGCCCGCTTGGCGAGCCCGAAGTCGAGGACCTTCACGTGGTCCTCGGCGCCGACGATGACGTTGTCCGGCTTGAGATCGCGGTGGACGATGCCGGCCGCGTGCGCCTTGCTCACGCCCGCCGCGATCTGTGACGCGATCGCGAGCGCGCGGTGCACCGGCAGCGGGCAGTCTCCGAGAAGCGCGCGCAGCGGCCGCCCCTCCACGAGCTCCATCGCGATGAAGACGCGACCGGCGGACTCGCCGACCTCGTAGATGGTCGCGACGTTCGGGTGCGTCACCGCGGCGGCAGACCGGGCCTCGCGCAGGAACCGGCCGCGGCGCACCGGATCGGTCTCGAAGCCCCCCGGCAGCACCTTGAGCGCCACCACCCGGCCGAGCTTCTCGTCGCTCGCGCGGTAGACGATCCCCATTCCGCCCGCGCCGATGCGCTCGACGATGTGGAAGTGAGCGAGGCGCTTCGGGTCGTCGTCGCCCCCCGTCCTCGCGGAGGGCATGGTGCGGTAGGGCGCGGCAGCGACGCCGCGCAAGAAGTCGTCCACCGAGTCGGTCGGGTCGCTCGGGCTGCTCGATCCGCCCTCGTCCTCGCGATCATCCTTCGGGGGTGACACTGCCGGGAAAAGAGGCTAAGCGCGCGGCACGCGCAATGTCCATCGCATGGCTCTTCCCCGGGCAAGGTTCGCAGTCGGTCGGCATGGGCAAGGACGTCCTCGAGGCGTCGTCGGGCGCACGCGCGGTCTTCGAGCGCGTGGACGCCGCCCTCGCCGAGAAGCTCTCCAAGCTCGTCCTCGAGGGACCGGAGGACCAGCTCACGCTCACGGCCAACGCGCAGCCGGCCATCGTGGCGACGAGCTGCGCCGTGCTCGCGGCGATCCGGGAGCGGGTCCCCGCGCTCACGCCGCCGGCGTTCGCCGCGGGCCACTCGCTCGGCGAGTACTCGGCCCTGGTGGCGGCGGAGGCGCTGACGCTCGAGGACGCGGTGCGCCTCGTTCGCGCGCGCGGGCGTGCGATGCAGGAGGCCGTGCCGGCCGGGACGGGCGCGATGAGCGCCGTCATGGGCGTCGAGCCCGAGAACCTCGAGGCGCTCTGCCGGCAGGCGGCGACGAGCGACGAGGTCGTCTCTCCGGCCAACTTCAACGCGCCGGGTCAGATCGTCGTCGCGGGACACGCGTCGGCGGTCGCGCGGCTCGGGGAGCTCGCCGCGGCGCAGAAGGGCCGCGTCATCCCGCTCAAGGTGAGTGCACCTTTCCACTGTGCGCTGATGGCGCCGGCCGCGCGCGTCGTGCAGAACGAGCTGGAGCGAGCGCGCGTACAGCCGCCGAAGTTCCCCATCGTCGCGAACTTCGACGCGCAGGCGAACGCGGACGCCGCGCGCGTGAAGGAGCTGCTCGTGCGGCAGGTCGACGGCCCGGTGCGCTGGGAGGCCAGCGTCCGCCTCATGGCAGAGCGCGGCGTGACGCACGCCCTCGAGATCGGCCCGGGCAAGGTGCTCGCGGGCCTCGTGAAGCGCATCGCCAAGGACATCAAGGTCCTCAGCGTGGGCGACGCCGCCTCGCTCGCCGAAGTCCCCGCTTTCCTCGCCTCGGCCGCCGGTTGAACGGGGCGCGACCCGCGTCTATAAGCCCGCCCCATGTGCCACGTCGCCGGCAGGGTCGCGCTCGTGACTGGGGGTTCTCGCGGCATCGGGCGCGCGTGCGCCGAGGCCCTCGCCGAGCAGGGGGCGACGGTCATCGTCAACTACGTGAAGGGCGAGGCCGCCGCGCGCGAAGTGGCCGACGCCATCGTGGCCAGGGGCGGCAAGGCCGAGATCTCCGGGTTCGACGTCGCCGACTCGAAGGCGATCGACGCCGCGGTGGACGACATCGCCAAGCGCCACGGCAAAGTGGACATCCTCATCGCCAACGCGGGCATCTCGATCGACGGCCTGCTCCTGCGCCTCAAGGACGAGGACCTCGACAGGCTGTTCGCCACGAACGTCCGCGGCGCCATCGCCTGCGCCCGGGCGTGCAGCCGCGGCATGATGCGCGGCAAGTGGGGGCGCATCGTCTTCATGTCGAGCGTCGTCGGCGAGATGGGCAACGTCGGGCAGACCGCCTACGCCGCCACGAAGGCCGCGGTCATGGGCGCCGCCAAGTCGATTGCCCGCGAGTACGCCTCGCGTAGCATCACGTGCAACGTCGTCGCCCCCGGCTTCATCGACACCGACATGACCGCGACGATGACCCCCGAGATGAAGGAGCAGCTCGGGAAGATCATCCCCCTGGGCCGCACCGGCACGGCCAAGGACGTGGCGGCGGCGTGCCTTTACCTCGCCAGCGAGGAGGCCGGGTACGTCACGGGGCAAGTGCTCAGCGTGAACGGCGGCATGCATATGTGAAGCGTGTGTGAAGCGCGCAGGCCCCGTGGCAGCGCGCAGCCACCTACGCAGCTCTGCCGCTCGACTCCGGTCCCTTTTTCCGATACGAGGCGGTGCATCCCATGGCGACGGACATCCCCAGCGAGGTCAAGCGCATCATCAAAGAGCAGCTCGACGTCGACGAGAAGGACATCAAGCCCGAGTCGAGCTTCATCGACGACCTGGGCGCAGATTCGCTCGGACTGGTCGAGCTCGTGCTCGCGTTCGAGGAGGCCTTCGAGATCGACATCCCGGACGAGGACACCGAGAAGATCCGGACCGTCCAGGACGCCATCGACTACATCGAGAAGCACGCTAAGAAGTAGCTCCGTTCCATGGAGCGCGTAGTCGTCACAGGCATCGGTCTCGTCACCCCCGTCGGCATCGGCACGGCCGAGTCCTGGCGGGCGCTTCTCGCGGGCGAGAGCGGTATCGGGCCCATCACGCAGTTCGACTGCTCGACCTTCCGCGTCCGCATCGGCGGCGAGGTGAAGGGCTGGGAGCCGACGCGGTTCATCGAGAAGAAGAAGCTCAAGGAGATGGACCGGTTCACCGAGTTCGCGCTCGGGGCGGCCTCCATGGCCGTCGCCGACGCGAAGCTCGAGCTGAGCGACGCCGAGCGCGAGCGAGCCGGGTGCTTCGTCGGCGTCGGCCTCGGCGGCCTGGCGACCCTCGAGCACACCAAGGAGACGCTGATGGCCAAGGGGCCGCTCAAGGTGAGCCCCTATTCCATCCCGGGCATCATCGCGAACCTCGCGGCCGGCCAGGTGTCGATCGCCTGGGGCCTCAAGGGCCCGAGCTACTGCACGACCAGCGCGTGCTCCAGCGGGGCGCACGCCATCGGCGAGGCCGCCGAGTGGATCCGCCGCGGCAAGGTGGACGTCATGGTCGCGGGCGGGGCCGAGGCGACCATCACGCCCGTCGGCATCTCCGGGTTCGAGGCCATGTTCGCGCTCTCGAAGCGCAACGACGACCCGAAGCGCGCGAGCCGCCCCTTCGACAAGGGGCGCGACGGGTTCGTGTGCGGAGAGGGCTCGGGGGTCCTGATCCTCGAGTCGCTCACGCGGGCGAAGAAGCGCGGCGCGCGCATCTACGCCGAGGTGACGGGGTACGGCGCCTCGAGCGACGCGCACCACCTCACGCAGCCGGCTCCCAACGGCGAGGGGGCGCAGCGGTCGATGCGCATGGCGCTCGAGGACGCGAAGGTCGCGCCGGACGGAATCGACTACATCAACGCGCACGGCACATCGACGCCCGTCGGCGACGTGGAGGAATCCAAGGCCATCGCGTCGGTCTTCGGCGCTCACGCGACGGACAAGAAGCTCTGGGTCAGCTCCACGAAGTCGATGATGGGGCACCTGCTCGGCGCCGCGGGGGCCGTCGAGAGCGCCATCTGCGCGCTCACGATTGCCGAGGGCCGCGTCGCGCCTACGATCAACCTCGAGGACCAGGACGAGAAATGCCCCCTCGAGTACGTGGGCAACACGGCGCGCGAGCGTCGCGTCAAGCACGTGATGAACAATTCCTTCGGATTCGGTGGAACGAACTGCACGCTGGTACTCTCTCGCATCGAGGGGTGACGCCGTGAGCATGAGAATCGCGCTGGGGGCGGACCACGCCGGCTTCGAGCTCAAGAAGGAGCTCGTCGAGGGCCTTCGTGACCTGAAGTACACCGTCGACGACCTCGGGACCTTCTCGGCCGACCCGTTCGACTACCCCGACGTCGCGCACAAGGCGGCCCAGGGCGTGGCGACCGGACAGTTCGAGCGGGCGATCCTCATCGACGGCACCGGGGTCGGCGTCGCCATCGTCGCCAACCGCTACCGGGGCGTGCGCGCCGCCAACTGCACCGACATCTTCAGCGCCCGCTTCTCGCGCCAGCACAACGACTCGAACGTGCTGTGCCTCGGGGGGCGCGTCGTCGGGGTGGGGCTCGCGTGGGAGCTCGTCAACGTCTGGCTCTCGACGCCGTTCAGCGGCGAGGAGCGGCTCCTCAGGCGTCTCGCGAAGATCGATTCGCAATGAGATGCCCGTTCTGCGCGCACCTCGAGAGCAAGGTGATCGACTCGCGCGTGTCGACCGCGGGTGACGTGATTCGCCGCAGGCGCGAGTGCGAGGCGTGCGCGCGCCGGTTCACGAGCCGCGAGCGCGTCGAGGACGTGCTGCCCGTCGTCGTGAAGAAGGAGGGCGTGCGCGAGCCGTTCGACCGCGAGAAGGTGCTGCGCGGGGTGCGCCTGGCGTGCAACAAGCGGCCGGTGGCCATGGACCGCATCGAGCGGTTCATCGACGAGCTGGAGCGCGAGCTCATCGAGAGCGAGGCCAAGGAGGTCGCGAGCAAGGAGATCGGCGAGCGCGTGATGCGCAAGCTGCGCGAGCTCGACGAGGTGGCCTACGTGCGCTTCGCCAGCGTCTACCGGAGCTTCAGGGACATCGAGGAGTTCCGCTCGGAGCTCGATCGCATGGTCCGCACGCGTGTCGCCGGAGAGGCGGAGTGACATGACCGCGCCGTCGTCGCCGCCCTCGCCGGGCGGGCGGGCGACCGCCGTGGCGGCGCCCACTTTCTCGCCGGACGACGAGAAGTGGATGTCGCAGGCGATCGAGCTGGGCGCCAAGGGGTCGCCGTCGCCCAATCCGCACGTCGGCGCCGTGCTCGTGAAGGGCGAGAAGGTGCTCGGGTCGGGGCACCACGAGCGCGCCGGCGAGGACCACGCCGAGATCGTCGCGATCCGGCAGGCGGGGGACAAGGCGCGCGGCGCCACGCTGTACGTGACGCTCGAGCCCTGCAATCACCAGGGGCGCACGCCGCCGTGCACGGACGCCATCGCGAAGGCGAAGCTCGCGCGCGTCGTGGTGGGCTGCCGCGATCCGAACCCGCACGTCGCCGGCGGCGGGATCGAGAAGCTGCGCGACGCGGGGGTCAAGGTGGACGTCGGCTGCCGCGAGGCGGAGG
>DATJYG010000675.1:0-7655 GCA_035499695.1 Polyangiaceae bacterium | reverse complement strand
AGGTGGCGCAACTGGAGCTCGGCCGACTCGAGCCACGGGTGGCCGAGGAGCTCTTCGCGCTCAGCGAGGGCAACCCGCTCTTCTTGCGCGAGATGCTGGACGTCGTCGCGACGGCGAACGCCCCGTCGCCTCTCGCCGCGCTCCGGGAGGTCCCCGTGGGAGGCGGCGTCCTCTCGCTGGTGCGAGATCGCCTCGCGCACGCCGATCCCCAGACCCGCACGCTGCTCGACGTCGCGTCTGTGGTGGGTCGTGACTTCTCGCTGCGACTCGTCTCCGAGCTGGCAGGCATGGACGTCGGCGAGGCCCGGCAGCGGCTGGAGGAAGCGGCCTCCCGCGGTCTGCTCGGACGACGACCGCCCGATCGCTGGATCTTCGCGCACGTCCTCGTTCGCGAGGCGTTCTACCGGGAGATGCCGGCGGCTCGCAGGTCGGCGGTGCACGCGCAGATCCTCCGCGAGCTCCGGAGATCGGGCACGGGCGAAGCGGCGTCGCCGGCGACGCTCGCGCACCACGCGATGGCCGCGTTGCCGGACGGTGATCCGGTCGAGGCCGTCCAGACGGCCCGTGGCGCCGCCGGCCTCGCCCGCGCGCAGCTCGCGTACGAGGAGGCCATCGCGCTGCTCGAGCGAGCGCTCGCCACGTGCGAATCCTCCAGGGTGGACGCGCGCGAAACGTGCGAGACGCTCCTGGCGCTGGGGTGGGCGCTCACCGAGGCGGGGCAGCTCGCGCCCGGGAGGGAGCGCTTCCGGCGGGCTGCCGATCTGGCGCGCTCGCTCCGTGATGCTCGTCTGCTCGCCCGTGCCGCGCTCGGGCAGGGCGGCGAATACGTGCTGGCCGAGATCAGGGCGGAGCTCGTGGACCTGCTGCGCGAGGCTCTGGACGCGCTCGGCGAGGCCACCGACGACGACGATCGTCGGCTCGAGGCGCGCTTGCTCGCGCGTCTGGCCGCGGCGTTGACGCCGAGCCCGACTCCCGCCGAGCCGCTCGGCCTCGCCAGGCAGGCCCTCGCGATGACCGCGAGCGAGACCGACGCGCGTGCGCGGATCGACGTGGACGTCGCGGTGGGAGCCGCGCTGACCGACTTCGCTCCGCCCGACGAGCGCATCCCCGTCAACGAGCGCCTGCTGCACGATGCCCGGACGGTCGGAGATCGCGTGCTTCGCTTGCGGGCGCTCACCCGCCTCGCGTGCGATCACATCGAGCGCGGAGACATCGCGGCGTGTGACGCGGCCATCGCGGCGCGCGCGGCGCTCGCCGAGGCCATCGGACACCCTCGCTACCTCTGGCAGTCGCCCTTGCTCCGGTCGATGCGTGCCATGCCGGACGGTCGCTTCGAGGACAGCGAGGCCGAGATCGCCGAAGCGCGCCGACTGGCGGAGGACGCGCTCGACCCCAATGCGGAGCGCTGCATCGAGCTGCATCGATTGTTCATGCTCATCGTGGCGGGGCGCACCGAAGCGCTGGAGATCCATGAGGCGACCGCGCTGCGCATGCTGGACCCACTGCCGCACGCGGCCACATTGCGGGCGTGGGCGAGCGCCGTCGTGGCCTCGCACCTGGGACAGCAGGCCAGGGCGCTGCACTCGCTGCGGTGCCTCGGGACGTCGAGTTACATGACCGCGCGCATGGGGCGCGCCTCGATCGCGGAGGCCGCGGTGGTCGCCGGTGCGACGGACCTGTACGCGTCCCTCTACGCGAGCTTCTCGCCGGAGGAGGCCGGCAACGCATGCTGGGGGCCCTTCGCCTTGACGTGCTGGCCTCCCATCGCTCGCGTCATGGGCATCCTTGCCTTCGCCATGGGACGCGCCGACGAGGGTCGGCACCATTGCGAACGTGCGCTCTCGCTCACCGACCGCACCGAGGCGCCGGCGCACCGCGCGTGGGCGCTGCTCGCGCTCGGAGAGGGGCTCTCGGCAAAGGGAGCCGGGCGCGAGCACCTGCTGCGCGCACGCGATCTCGCCGACAGGTTGCACATGCACGCGGTCGCGGCGCGCGCGACGGCGGCGCTCGATCGCGCGCCGCAGGCTTCCGCGTCCGCTTCGGATCGGCCCCGGACTGCAGCGCCGACCATCTCGTTCCGGCGCGCAGACGGGGAGTGGAGCGTCGAGCACGCGGGGCGTGTCCACCGCGTGAAGGACGTCCGCGGGATGGCGATGCTCTCGATGCTCGTCGAGGCGCCGGGTCGCGAGATCCACGTGCTGGACCTGACGTCGTCCGCCCCGGGTGATCCAGGCGTCGGCATCGACGTCGGGGACGCCGGGGAGTGGATCGACGCGAAGGCACGCGACGCGTACAAGCGACGCATCTCGGATCTGCGCAGCGAGGTGGAAGAGGCCGAGCGCTACGCCGATCTCGGTCGGGCCGCGCGCCTTCGCGGCGAGCTCGAGGCGCTGACCGAGCAGATCACGGCGGCCACGGGGCTGGGCGGTCGCGAGCGACGCGTCGGATCGGCGGCCGAGCGGGCGCGCATCGTCGTCCAGCGGCGCATCCGCGAGGCCATCAAGCGAATCGCCGGCCACGACGCGGACCTCGGGCGCCACCTCGACTGGACCGTGCGCACGGGGACGTTCTGTGCCTACGAGCCCGACGGCCGCGGCCCCGGCCGGTAGGCCCCCGGCCAGGCCGGAACAATGTTCCGGGCCTTCGTCACGCCTCTTCTCTGGCAGCACCAGCCAGGAGAAGGCCAATGACCATCGACGAGACAAAGCTCAATGAATTCGTGAACAAGGCAGTCGGCGACATCGCGGCGACCCTCAGCTCGGCGCTCGTCGTCATCGGCGACCGCCTCGGCCTCTGGAAGGCCATGGCCAAGGACGGCCCGGTCACGCCGGCCGAGCTCGCGAAGCGCACCGAGACCTCGGAGCGCTACGTCCGCGAGTGGCTCGACGCCCAGGCTTCCGCCGGGTACGTCGCCTTCGATCCGGCCACGCGCCGCTACTCGCTCTCGCCCGAGAACGCGATGGTGCTGGCCGACGAGACGAGCCCCGCGTTTTTCCCCGGCCTCTTCGAGGTCGCCGCGGCGTGCTGGGCGGCCACCGACAAGGCGACGCAGAACTTCCGCACGGGCGACGGCATGAAGTGGGGCGACCATCACCATTGCCTCTTCCAGGGCTGCGAGCGCTTCTTCCGTTCGGGCTACATCGCCAACCTGGTCGGGTCGTGGATCCCGGCGCTCGACGGCGTGAAGGCGAAGCTCGAGGCAGGTGCACGCGTCGCCGACGTCGGCTGCGGCGTGGGCGCGTCGACGATCCTGATGGCGAAGGCGTTCCCCAAGTCGCGCTTCTGGGGATTCGACTACCACGCCGAATCGATCCAGCTCGCGCGCAAGCGCGCCGAGGCTGCGGGTGTCGCCGACCGCGTGACCTTCGAGGTCGCCCTCTCGACGGAATATCCGGGCAAGGGCTACGACCTCGTCGCCAACTTCGACTGCCTGCACGACATGCAGGACCCCGACGGCGCCGCGCGCCACGTGCGCGAGACGATCGCGCCCGACGGCACGTGGATGATCGTCGAGCCGTTCGCCGGCGATCGCCCGGAGCAGAACCACAACGTCGTCGGCCGCGTCTACTACTCGGCGTCGACGCTGCTGTGCGTGCCGCACTCGCTCGCCTACCAGGGTCCGGCGCTCGGCGCGCAGGCCGGTGAGGCGCGCCTCCGCAAGGTCGTCGAGGCCGGAGGGTTCAAGCGCTTCCGCAGGGCGACCGAGACGCCGTTCAACATCGTGCTCGAGGCCAAGCTGTGAGCGCCGCGGTCGCGCGTCCGGGGTCGATCTCGACGGCGGGACAGCATGCGAACGACGAGTTCATCGCGTGCTGGAACGACGTGCTCACGCCCAAGTGGCTGCGCTTCCGCCACCTGCTGTCCGGTCAGGGCAAGGTGCACGGCGACGTCGCCATGCCTCTCCTGGACGTGCGTCCCGGCCAGCGCGTCCTCGACGTTGCGTGCGGATTCGGCGAGTCGTCGATCGAGATCGGGCAGCTCGTCGGTCCGCGCGGGGGGGTCCTGGGGCTCGACTGCACGCGGGCGTTCCTCGAGATCGCCGAACGGGAACGCGAGCAGGCCGGGCTGGAGAACGTCCGCTACGAGCTCGGTGACGCGGAGTCTCACCCGCTGCCGCCAGCGCGCTTCGACCTGGTCTTCTCCCGGTTCGGCGTCATGTTCTTCCGCAGCGCCGTGCGCGCGCTGCGCGGCGTGCACCGCGCGCTCGTGCCGGGAGGCGCGGTGGGCCTGCTCGTCTGGCGCAGGCTCGAGGACAACCCGGCGTGGGGCATCGCCAAGCAGGTCGCGCTCGAGCACCTGCCTGCGCCGCAGGAGGCGTCGCGCACCTGCGGGCCCGGCCCGTTCTCGTGGGCGGACGAGGACACCGATCGTCGGATGCTTCATGCGGCCGGGTTCGGCCGCATCGACGTGTTCGAGCGAATCGACCGGGACATCTGCGTCGGTCGGACGATCGAGGAGGCGCTCGACTATCAGGTCCTCGTCGGGCCCGCCGGAGAGATAGTGCGCGAGGCAGGCGAAGAGGGGACGCGTCGCCTGCCGGCGATCCGTGCCGAGCTGGCGGAGCTGTTTCGGCCCCACTTGCGTGCCGACGGGGTCTACCTGCCGTCGAGCACGTGGATCATCGTCGCGCGAAAGTAGGTCGCTCTCTACACGGCGTCGCGAGCCACCGCGAGTCGTCGCGTCCAGCCGCGTATTGCGAAAGTGCGAAGGTCGGGGGCAAGGCGACGACTCGAGTCGTATCGGCCAATTACGTCCTGCGCGCCCGTCGCTCGCTGGATCGCCCGCAGCCCAGTGTGCACGTTCACGAGATGGGTACGTAGCGTGCACACTCCGCTCACATGGTTCGTTCTCGTTCGATCCAGGCGGTGACGATGGTCGTTGCCCTTGCCACGGTGCATTGCGGGTCCTCCCCGACCGAGGAGACTCCGGGGGTCGAGAGCGCAGCGGTCGGCTCGCCTTCCCAGAGCACCACGCTCGCCTGCGACTCCGCCGCGGCGGTCGCGGATATCGAAGCATGTATCGATGCGAAGACGTCCCCGCGCAGCTGTCTCACGAAGGCGCGCGTCACCTATCCGCTGCCGAGCGGCACCTCGTGCGACGCCGACGGCGACGGTCTCGACGACGCCCTCGAGGACGCGATGCTGCGGAGCTATGCGCCCGTGTTCGCTTACAACCAGGGAAACGGCAGCCACACGGCGGGCAGCACCGAGCCGAACTGGCCCATCAACGCCACTCACTTCGTGTCGAACTCCTCGCTCATCTGGCGCGTCGACGGCGACTCGAGCACGGCGGTGACCCTCGAGTCGAAGCCCACGCTCGCCGGGCTTCCCGCCGCCACTCACTCCTATCAAGGCACGACTCGCGTCGCGAGCAACACGGCGAACGGGCAGGGGCCTGACTTCTGGCTTTGCCTCAATCAGGTCAACGGGAGCTATCCGAGCGCGACGCTCGTCCCCACGATGGCGGCGTCGAGCGCGCTACCCGACGGCATCGACATGCTCAGCGTCGCTCACCCGACCGGAGGGAACGCGAGCGGACAAGACGTGGTGCTCGAGTACGGGCTCGTCTACGCGTACAACTCGTTCACGCTCGACAATCACGAGGGGGACTTCGAGGGCGGCGCCGTGTTCGTCGACATGTCCAGCGGCGCCGTCGTCGCTGCGTTCACCGACCGTCACGCGACGTCCGACTCGGAGATGCTGATCCCGCTCGCAGGGACGGGGGCACTCCCCGAGAAGAATCCCGTGAACGAAGCGCCCCACTACAACGTGTGCAGCAACACGAACAGCTCGAGCATCGGAGGCGTACGCTTCTGGGACTACTCGGGCGCTCGCCATCATCCCGTGTTCTATCCGGCTGCGGGCAACCACGCGACGTACGCATACCCGGGTGCCACCAAGATCCAGGGAGCCCCTGGCTGCATCGAGGACCTCATCATCCGCGACGTGCACAACGGCCTCGGGCCGAAGCTCGTGCCGTCCGAGGGCGCGTACTACACCGACTGGGGCACCACGAAGACGCCCGTCGCCCATGGCGTCAACTTCGTGAACCTCGGCGAGAGCACGCACCTGCGCGCGGCGTGGAGCGCGTTCGCCGGGCAATGGGGCTGCACACTGGGATCGATCGCAAACTCGTACCCCATTCCATGGGACAACCAGCGGGAGTGCCGGCACTGGCTCACGAACGACTGGGGCAGTACGCTCCCGTTCAAGCCTTCGACGGCGACGACCTGCCCGCCGTGAGCGCCCCTCATGTACCGCAGACGCTCGGCTGACCGCCGCCGCCGCAGATGGCGGGCGGGGTGCACGTGCCGCAGTCGACGGTGTGCCCGCAGCCGTCGCCGTTCGTGCCGCAGTCGAACCCGAGCTCGGCGCACGTCTTGGGGATGCAGTTGCCCGCGTCGGGGTAGCCGCATTTTCCTGGCACGCCGCCGCCGCCGCACGTGTCGGGCGCCGCGCACGAGCCGCACATGATCTCGCCGCCGCAGCCGTCGCCCTGCGGTCCGCAGTCGAAGCCCTGCTGGGCGCACGACAGCGGCTGGCACGGCGGGGGCGGGGCGGGAACGCACGAGGCGAGGTCGAAGAGCGTGAACTCGAGCGCCTTCTCCTGCGCCGTCATCGGCACCATGTTGCACTCATCGGGGAAGAGGGTGCTCGAGTTGATCATCTGGTCGTTCACGTGGAAGTCGCTGTACGTCACGCGCCCGCACTGCTGCGTGAGCGGCTGGCCCACCGGCGTGTAGAAGTCGTAGTGCAGCGTCTGCTGCGGCCCGGTCGCGTAGATGAACTGCTGCGACGGCGGGTTCACCGAGTCGACGTCGTGGCGCGTCGCGTACAGCGTGAGCTGCCCCGGCCCGGAGAGCGCGCCCACGTTGCCCAGCCACGCCGCGAAGTCCTTCCCCTTCTGGAACGACGTATCGAGGAGCGCCGCCTGCGCGTCCGCAAAGCCGGCGTTGGGGTTCCAGTTGGCCGTGCCCTGGAACGGCGGGGCGTCGTACAGCCACTCGTAGCCGTAGTGGGTCGTGAACACGCGCCCGCCGGCCCCCGAGTACGCGATGACGTTCTGCTGCTCGATCGTCGACTTGGCGTTTGCCATCCCTTCGCAAGGCAGCAGCACGATGTCGTACTTCGACAGCTCCGTCGGATCGTCCCACAGCGTCGATGCGCCGGGGGTCGTCGGACCGAGCTGCACGCCGTTCATCTGGTAGATGTGCACGCGCCCGTTGCTGGAGGGCACGGTGAACTCGCTCTGGTCGACGCCCATCTTCATGAGGACGCACTCGATGGCGTCCGCCGAGCCCGTGGCGATGGCCGTGAGCGGGATGTCGCCTTCGCTCTTGTTGCGCGGCATGCGCGTCTGGTCTGGCGTCAGCGCCGTATTGGTGCAGGCGGCGACGCTCGGGATGGTCACCTGCCGCCGCCAGCGCCCGAGCTGGATGACGAGCGGGATGTTCGTGCCGACGGGCACGTTCTGCAGCACGAAGGTGCCGTCCGGCCCCGTCTTCGTCTCGACCAGCGGGACGCCGGAGATCTCTTGCCCGCACTGGTTGCACGCGACACCCGGGACGAACGGCTGCACCTTCGCGTTCGGCACGTAGACCACGGCGTCGTAGATGGGATCCGGCGTGCCGAACTGCGGCAGCGTGCCGGCGATGA
>DATJYG010000674.1:0-2113 GCA_035499695.1 Polyangiaceae bacterium | reverse complement strand
CCGCGAGCTGCACGGCCTGCGGGACCGGTTGCCCGTGTCTGACGCCAACATGGACCGGCGACAACGGGCCCACCGACTGGTACGGCGCCGCGCAGCGCGGAGGCAACGCGGTCCTCTCGGCGAACCCGAAGCTGCTCGTCGTCGTCGAGGGGCTCGGCTACTCGCTCGATCTGACGGGCGTCTACGACCTGCCGCTCACGCTGAGCGTCGCCAACCGCGTCGTCTACTCGCCGCACGACTACTCGTTCTCGCACGCCGCGTACGCGAGCTACACGGACATGGCGACGGACCTCGGCGACAAGTGGGGCTACATCCTGACGCAGAAGCAGAAGTACACGGCACCCATCTGGGTGGGCGAGTTCGGCACGAGCCACGCCTCGCCCACCGACGTGAGCGACACGAGCGGGCAAGGTTTCTGGTTCCAGAACTTCCGCCAGTATCTCGAGAACGCGGACATCGACTGGTCGTACTGGGCGCTCAACGGCACAGAGGCGACCGGGTACTCGCGGACGGTCGACACCGAGGAAGGCTACGGCGTCCTCGACACGACGTGGTCGAAGTCGGCGCTGTCCGATCTGACGAAAGCGCTGCAGGCCCTGCAACCGGCGACCCAGGGGCCCTGATCGACGCCGTCGCTCACGGCGAGAGCAGGTCCAGAATCGTCCGCAAATCGCTCATCGCGTGCATGGCGCTCGGTTTGTCCGGGGCGAAGAACGCGGACATGGGCCACGTCGTGCCGTAGCACCACGACTTGCTCGCCGTGATGCACTCGTCCGTCACGATGGGTTCCTGGTGGAGGAAGCCGATCGCCGTCACGCGAAGGAGCCACGACACGCGCTGGACGCCGCTGGAGCCGACGATGCGCGTGTGCTCGGCGCTGCCGACGGGATATCCGGCCTCGACGGCGGCGCCGGAGAGAAGCTGGGCCTCGATCATCCCGGGGAAGAGCGCGGCGGCGGTGCCCTCGACGGTGCTCAGACTGCAGCAGGAGGGCTGGATGCCCGACGCGCCGACCTGCCAGGGGGCGCCGACGGCGCATCTCTCGAGTGGCCCGATGTCGTGGTCGTAGCCGGCACCACAGCGGGAGAATCCGACCGGGTGCGAATGGGTCTCGTCGAGCACTCCCTCCTTGAGTGCCCACCACGCGACGGTCGACGCTGCCGTGAGCCGAGCGTCCCGCGTGCCTTGCAGCCGCGGGACGGCGCACCAGGCGAAGTAGCTCACCCACCTTGCCTGGTGGGCAGACATCGGGTGACCGTTGACGATGCTTCCGAGCGCGCCGTCACGGGGGCGGCACTGGCTGTCGAAGCCGTCGGGCAAGGGCACGCATCCGTGCGGACAGCGGGCCGTCTCGGTCGCGCCCGCCCTCGTGCGCGTGAGCGTCACGCCGTCCGCCTTGCAGATCCAGGCCTCGGCTCCGGATTTGCGGAAGCACGGGCTGTCGATGCTGGGGGATTCGTCCTCGGCGCCGCCGTCCGGTGTCGTCAGGGCCTCGCCGCTCGCGACTGTCGCCGCCGCGTCGGCTTGAGCGCCGAAGTCTGCGCTGGTGCCGCACGCCTCGAGCAAGGGCAGCAGCGACACCAGCAACAGCGGGCGGATCCGGGGCACACGTCCGACCATTCGATCGACTCGTCCAGCGACGCGCCCGCCCCGCCGCGCCGAAGAGCGCGAACCCGTGCACGCTCCGCGCCGAGTCAGAGGACAGCGTAGTTAGCCGCAGGCCCAGCTCGCTCAGCGTGCACGCATGACAAGGGCGAGGCGGAAATCCCCGGGCTCGACCACGTGGAAGCGAAGTGATGCGGCGTCAGAGTCACGCCACGTCGCGAACGACGTGCAGCACGAGATGACCGAGTCCGCCGTCGCCACAACGCTCGTCGTAGAGGATCGCGATTTCGTTGCGGCCGTCTTGCAAGGCGCCAGTCGACACCTGCAACGCGTCGAAGGACCATCCCGTCTCGCTGTCGTCGTGGACGAGCCCCGCGCCGTAGGTTGGGCTTCCCTGGCTCGATACGTTGGGCATCACCGGCTGCGGCTGGCCGTCGACGAAGACGACGAGGCCGTCGTTCACCGCGATGCGCCCCGGGTGGTACTTGTCCTCGAGGGTCACCGACGT
>DATJYG010000673.1:0-3257 GCA_035499695.1 Polyangiaceae bacterium | reverse complement strand
GTCGCCGCCGGTGGTCGTCCCGCCGCCGTCGTTGCCGGCGTCGCTCCCCGACGTGGTACCGCCGGAGCTGGAGCCGCTCCCGCCACTGCTCGCGTCGCCGCCAGTCGTGTTGCCCGAGTCGGAGGCGCCGCCGCTGCCGCTGCCCGAGTCGCTCGTGCCGCCACCCGAGCCCGCGTCGCCCATGCCGCCGCTCGCTTGCGGCGGCGCGCACGTGCCCGCCGCGCACGTCTGCGAGCAGCAATCGGCAAAGCCGGCGCAGGGCTGGCCGTTGGCCTTGCACTGGACCGACTGGCACTTGCCCATGCTGCAGGAGTGGCTGCAGCAGTCGGAGCCGGTGCTGCACGCGCTGCCGTCGCTCGAGCACGCGGGAGCCGCGCACGCGCCTCCCACGCAGGACCCGCTGCAGCACGCGCTGCTTCCCTGGCACGCCTGGGCCTGGGGAGCGCACGTCGTGGTCACGCATTGCCCGCCGCTGCACGCGTTGCTGCAGCACTGGCTCGCCCGCTGGCACGACGCGCCGACGTCGAGGCACGCGCCGCCGCCGCACGTGCCCTCGACGCACGACTGGCTGCAGCAGTCCGAGTACGTCTTGCACGCGCCCCCGGTGGAGGCGCATCCCGGCGCGGCGCCGCTGCTCCCGCCGCCAGCGGCGGAGTCGGGCGCGTACGACGACCACCCGGTGCCCAACCCGTCGGTCGTGCCCTGGTTGGTGCATCCGCCGAACGTGAGAAGAGCGGCGGTTGCGATGGCAGCGAGAAATGACAGCGGGCGCGCTTTCATGAGATCCCCACGTCGTTCGAGCCTTGGCCGGGGGGCCACGGTAAGCAACGCTCGTACCCCTCCAGTGACCCCGTGATCCCGGGCACTTGCGAGCTCAACGATCAGGACTGACTGGATCTTCGAAGCCCCGATCTGGATCGAAGCAACGCAGCGTCAAGCGACGCCGAGCAAGCGCACGGTGCGCGCCGGGACGTGGAGCTCGAACGCGCCCGCCGATCGCTCGACGCGCTGGTCGCCCAGGAGATCGGTGAGCTGCTCGACGCCCGGAAGCGAGACGCGCGCGGCAACGTCGGCCGACGTCGGGTTCATCACGAAGACCACCCGCGGACCCTCGTCGTCCTCGTGCACTGCGACGTGCACGTCGACGGGATCGACGGGGTATGCAGGGAGCGCGAGCTCGTCGACGCGTTTGGCCACGAGCGCGTCGGCCTGGGCGAGGTCGTCGAGCGGCTCGATCTCGAACGCCGTCACGTCCGCGGGCCGCTTCAGGGGACGCATCGCGCCGTCGAGCAGCGGAGCGCGCGGGCCCATCGTGACGATGGTGCCGGCTCGCGCAGCGTCGCGCAGGCTCTGCACGAAGTGCGGCTTGAGCCCCCCTCCGCTCGTGCACACGATCCATTTCGCGTCGTGCAGCGAGTGTTCGAGCGTCTCGCCTCCCGCGTACGCGAAGGGGACGCCTCTCGCCACGAGCGCCCTCTCGAAGGCGCGCAGGTACGCCTCGGCGGCGACGACCGGCGGTTCGCCCATGCCGAGGTCGCGCTCGAGAACCGCCTCGCGCCACCCCGCGCCGATGATGTTGAAGAACGCGGGCGTCACCGGCCCGAACGCGTGCATCGCCCTCGCGAGTCGCCGCAGGGCGCGCGGCACGACGAGACGCACCGGCGTTCGCCGGTGAAGCGTGTGGAGCTTCGTGTGCTCGATGGCGCGCAGGAGCTTGCGGTACTCGTCCGCCAGTGGACGCGGCCGCCCGTGCGGATCGATCGGCGCGCCGATCCAGCGGTCGCGCTCGACCGCCATGTAGAGGTTGAACCCGCGCAGGCCGTACGCCATCGCGCAGACGAGCGTGTAGATGGAGTCGCGCGGATCGATCGGCGAGAAGAAGGGAGGGAAGCCCGCGCCCACCTCGGCGCCGAACGCCGGACGCTCGAGGCCCTCGCAGCGGCACGCGAGCTCGGTCGTGCGCCGCAGGATCATCGCGTGCTCGGCGGGCGTCACGTGGTGGTAGTAGTCCAGGCCGAGCAGGTCGATGGCCGTCATGCGCGCCGGGTTGAGCGGCGTCGCGCTCTCGCCGAGCGGCAGGTTGTGCGTCGTCGGCAGCCCGTCGAACCCCGCGTCGACGAGCGCCTCGGCCATCCGCTCCATCGCGGTCGACAGGAGCTGCTCGTGGAACTCGCTCCAGTCGACGTGCCGCGCGAGGTCCGCCACCTCGCGCGCGTCGAAGCGCCGCGGCGGCTCCACGGTGCCGAAGGTGATCGTCTCGTCGCCCCACGCCTCGCGCAGGGTGCGCAGCGAGCGGTGCTTGGCGCGCAGGAAGTCGCGGAACGCGTGGATCGCGTCCGGGTGGTAGTCCTGGTCGTACGCCCCGTCGCGGAAGTAGAGCGCGCCCTCGTTGTCGACCTGCACGAGGACGATCGGCCCCTCCGGCCAGCGCAGGTGCGAGAGGCGCTTGCCCACGGCGCGGTACCAGCGCGTCGTCTCCTCGAGGAACGCGTCGCTCGCGTAGCTCGGCACGGGGAACGCGACGGGCACGATGGGCAGCATCACCGGGTGGCCGCCCGGCGTGCGCGCCTGGCACTCGGGGTCCCACACGACGCGCTCGGGGATGCCGAAGAACGTGAGCTCCGCGTTGATGTGCGGGCCCGGCCTGAGCACGCAGCGCAGCCCGACCTCGTGCGCCGTCTCGAGGAACGCCGCCACGTCGAGGCGCGAGTCGTTCTCGCCGAAGTCGTACTCGCCGGGCGCGCGCTCGTGCACGCCCCAGGGGACGTACGTGTCGACCAGGCGCAGGCCCATCGCGTGCATCGCCTCGAGGCCCGCCCGCCACTCGGCGCGCGGGTGCCGCCAGTAGTGCATCGCGCCCGCCCAGAGCGGGAGGACCTCGCCGTCGCCGAGGTCGAGCCCGTGCGGGTGAAGGAGCACGCGCGCTCCGCCCTCGGTGGAGAGCGCCGGCGTGGGGGCCGGCGGCCGGGGGGCTCGACGTCGCGTCGGCATGGGTCAGGGGACCGCGCGCGAGAGCAAGTCGGCGAGGGCGCGCATGTCCTCGTCGTCCGCGAGGCGCGCGAGGCTGGCCCGCACCTTGGCGATCGTCGGCTCGACGAACTCGAGGAACTTCGGGTTGCCCTTGACGCGGTCGATGAAGACGAAGCGCCCCGCGTCCTTGAGCTTGCGCTGCACCGTCACGAGGTCGAACTCGCGCACGATCGCGCCGAGCTCGCCCGCGCCGAGGCCGCGCGCGAGGGCGTAGTCGTCGCGGGGCG
>DATJYG010000672.1:0-8330 GCA_035499695.1 Polyangiaceae bacterium | reverse complement strand
CTGGTCAGCGCCTTCTTCGTGCTCGAGCTGGCGGGCGCCCTCGTGGCCGAGAGCGTCGTGCTCCAGGCCGACGCCCTGCACCTGCTCATGGACGTGCTCGCACTGGGGGTGAGTCTCTTCGCCATGCGCCTCGCGGTGCGCCGGCCCACGCCGCGCTTCACGTACGGCCTGCGGCGCGCCGAGCCCGTGGCCGCCATCTTCAGCGCGGTGTTGGTCCTCCTGACGACCGTGGGCATCGTCATCGAGGGCATCGAGGCGCTGCACGAGAAGACTCCGCCGCGCGCGACCATCATGCTCGTCGTCGCGACGATGGCCCTCTTCGTCAACGGCGCGAGCGCGTGGCTGCTCCACGACGCGATCGGCCACTCCCACGATCACGCGCACGATCCCGACAACCCCGACGACCACGACCACGACCACGACCATGAGCACGACCACGGTCATGATCACGGTCACGGCAAAGGGCACGCCCTGAACCTGCGCGGCGCCTGGCTGCACCTCATCGGCGACACCCTCGGGGCGCTCGCGGCGCTCGTGGCGGCCCTCGTCATCCGCTTCGGCGGCCCCGCGTCGGCCGACCCGATCGCCAGCTTCATCGTCGCGGCCATCCTGCTCATCGGCTCCCTGCGGCTGCTGCACGACGCGACGCTGGTGCTCCTCGAGGCGGCGCCGCGGCACCTCCCGGTGGGCGTGATCCGCGAGATCGTGGCCGGCTTCCCCGGCGTGAGCGCCGTGCACGACCTGCACGTGTGGACCCTGGGGGCCGGCCACGATGCCGTGACCGTGCACGTGAAGACCCAGTCGACCGATCCGACGCTCGGGCAGCGGCTCGGCGAAAAGATCCGGTCCACCCTGAAGGTCGAGTACGTGACCGTGCAGGTCGAGGCCCCCGGAGAACCATGCGGCGCGCCGCCGTCGACGTGGGAGACCAGTCCCCGACACTGACAGCGCGCGCGTGAGCCCGCTCGGGTCGTGAGTCAGGCCGCCCGGAGTGTGCGCCGCGCCATGCAGCACACGTTGGCGACCGTGCGCTTCGTGCACCCGAACCGGGCGCCCACTTCCTCGTCCGAGAAGCCCGCGGCCTTCGCGGCGAGCATCGAGAGCTCGCGCTCGCTGAGCCTGCCGAAGCGCACGAGCACCCGGAGCTGGTCTCGAAGCATCAGGAGCTCGGTCGGGTCGCTCCAGTACGGGCGCGGGGCGAACCCGTCCGCGTGCCCCTCCACCGCGCGCGCGTCCTCGCTCTCCTCGCGCCGGCGCCCTTCCTTCCGGAGCCCGTCGACGAATCTCCTTTGGGTGATCACGACCGCCAGAGCCTCGCGCCGGTCGCCCGTGGGAGGGTTCTCGTTCGATGCGAGCAGGTCCGCGACGACCTCTTGCCGCAGATCGGCGAGCTCTTGCCGCCTCACGCCGACCCCTCGGAGGCACCTGTCGATCGCTCGCCGCACCTCGTTCGACGCGACCCAGTCCTTGCTCGTCGATGGCCGCCTCACGACGCTCACGAGCCCGTACCCGAGCCTCGTCCGCCCATCCTCGTTCTTCCTCATGCCCCCCTATCGGACGCCCCGCGCGCGAGTTGCGTCCAACCGCCAAGCCTCAACGTTCGTGTGCCGCCTCGCGAGCCTCCGGCGTGCCCAACGGACGCTCAGGTGCCCGCGATCGAGGCCCGGGTGCCGACGAGGGCCGAGTGGGTGCCGGGGAGGGAGGAGTGGGCGCTGGCGAGCGCCGAAGGCGCGCCCCCGAACGTCGGTAAGTTTCGCCGCCTCGAGCGACTCACTCGTTGAAGGGGGCGGCAAATCACGCCGCTCGCCAGGTCGATCGAAAGCGAGAAGAAATCGTGGATCCCAACAACAAGCCGTCCACCCGGCAGCGGTTCACCGCGGTCGTGGCGGGCATCCAGAAGGGCAACCTGGGGAACGTGACGATCAACGGCGTCGCGTACACCCCCGCGTCGCTCGGCGCCGTGTTCACCTCGGCGGTCACGGACATCGACGACGCGGACGGGGCGAAGGTGACGTGGCAGGGCAAGGTGCAGGTCAAGAAGGCGTCCGTGAAGAACGCGAACGTCGTCTACCGGCTCCTCCGACAGTATCTCCTCGCCCAGAACGGCGAGCAGGCCACGACCACCCTCGGCCTCTACGGCATGGAACCGCCGAAGCCGCGCACGACCACGCCCGCCGTCAAGGCGGCCGCTGCCGTGAAGGCCGAGCAGACCCGCGCGATGCGGCACACGCAGAGCAAGAAGCAGAAGAAGGACATCAAGTCGAACGCGAAGGTCACGATCACGGCGACGCCGGCGACCGGCGCAGACTCGCCGGCCCAGGGCTCGCAGCCGTCGGCGCCCATTGCGTCTCCGGCGAAGCCCCCCAACGGAGGCTGAAGAGGCGATGGGCATGGGGACGGCGCGAAAACGTGCGCCGTCCCCTCCGGAGACTCATGGCCGAACCCCGAGGAGGGCGGGCGCCTCGAGGTCGCCTGCATTACGATCATCGGAGGGCGCGTCCCATGCGAATGATGACCGACTGGAGTGCCCTCGGGCACGCGTACGGGGAGGCCACGGACATCCCCGACATCCTCGAAATTCTCAGACCGGATGGGTGGTCGGAGTCGTGGAACGATCTGTGGTCGAGGATCTGCCATCAGGGCACCGTCTATTCAGCTAGCTACGCGGCTCTCCCGTATCTGCGCGATCTTGCCGCCAGGTGGGAGCCCCGGCAGCGCGAGATGCCGATCATGCTGGCGGGGGCGATCGTCGCGTCCCGGGACGTGTTCGGAATGAAGCGGCCCGAGCGCATCGGGGAGTTCGCCGATTTGCTCCGCGAGTTCTACCGGTTGACGCTCGAAGCAGCAGTAGCGTTCGAGCAGGAATCCGTCTGGGGTCGACACCTGAACGGAGTCTCGGACGGGGAGCTGCCCGGAGCTTGCCCCCGGTGCAAGGCCCAGCTCCATTTGGTGGTCGGAAAGTACGGATTCTTCGCCGCGGCAGGGGAGTGGCTCGACAAACCGCACACGAAGAGAACCCCAATCAGGCCCGCAGCCTCCGAGCGGCTGCGGCCGGTCGGCCGGTGGCTCGCAGACCAAGCCTCGAGCACCAAGCACGAGGAGCTCGCGAACTGGATCCGGCACCTCTTCGGGTCGACCGAGTGCCCGGCCTGCGGAGCCCCGATTTCGGTCGAGGAGGCGGTCGTCGCCCTCGAGGAGAGCGTCAAGCCACGCCTCATGCCCAGCAAATGGTGGTAGTTCGCCGGTCCTGACCGCTTCGCTTGACCGCACGGGCCCAGCCGAAGTACGCACCGGGCACCATGCGTCCGTTCTCCCGCTTCGTCCTGGCAGCCGCCGTCGCGGCGTTCGTGGCTCTCTTCGGCCGGACCGCGTCCGCGCAGATGAAGGTGGCCGTCGTCGACGTGCAGCGCGCCGTCATGCAGTCCGAGGACGGGCTGCGGGCGCAGTCGCTGCTCAAGAAGGTGTTCGACAGCCGGCAGCAGGAGCTCAACAAGAAGCAGGCCGACCTGCAGAAGCAGAAGGAGGACATCGACAAGCAGTCGCGTGTCCTCTCGCAGGCCGCCCTGCAGAAGAAGGTCGACGACTGGCAGAAGCAGATGGTGGAGCTTCAGACCACGTTCGTCGAATACAACAAGGAGCTCGAGAAGAAGCAGAAGGAGCTCACCGATCCGATCTTCGAGCGCGTCATGGCCGCGGTGAAGCGGATCGCCGGGAGCGAGGCGTACGACCTCATCGTGGACCGCGCGACGGTCGCCTTCGCGCGCAGCGACCTGGATCTCACCGATCGCGTGATCCAGATGGCCAACGGCAGCAGCGGCGGCTCGCCCTCGACGGCGGGGAGCGCAGCTCCGAAGGCGCCGGCGCCGGCGCCTTCCGCGCCCAACAAGTGAGTGCCGCACGCCCGCAGGGTGCGGACTCAAACACCAAAGGCGCCTGGGACGGCGTCGTGCGGCTCCGCGGGGAGTCGCTCGACGCGCTCGCGACGAGGCTCGGCGGGCGTGTGCTTGCGGGCGGCCGCGTGGCGCCCGTGCGCATCGTGCCCGTGGCGCACGCGGGGCCGGGGGATCTCGCGCCGGTGCTCTCGGGGCGATTCGTGAAGGAGGCGGGCGAGGCCGCCCGTCGCGGGGCGGCGCTCCTCGTGGATGCCGCGATTGCCGATCGCGTCGGGCGCGCAGATGCGCTGTGGGTGCACGAGCACGCGACCTGGGCGATGGCGGGGGTGCTCGACGCCGCGGAGGTGCCGGACGTGCCAGCGGCCGTCGGCGCCGGCTGCGTCGTCGCGACGAGCGCGGTCCTCGGGCCCCGGGTCTTCCTCGGCGCGCGCGTGCACATCGGCGAGGGCGCCGTGATCGGCAACCCGGGCTTCGGCTGGGCGCAGGGTCCCCGCGGAGCGGTGCGCGCCCTGCCGCAGCTCGGCGGCGTCGTCATCGAGGACGACGTGAGCATCGGCCCCTTGTGCACGGTGGACGCCGGCACACTGGCACCCACGCGCGTGCGTCGCGGGGCGAAGCTCGACGCGCACGTGCACGTCGGGCACAACGGCGACGTGGGCGAGGGATGCCTCCTCGCTGCGCAGGTGGGCCTCGCCGGCTCGGTCTCGCTGGGGCGCGGAGTCCTCGTGGGCGGGCAAGCCGGCATCGCGGACCACGTGACGGTCGGCGACGGCGCGCGCATCGCCGCCAAGAGCGGCGTCATCGGCGATGTACCGGCGGGGGCCGTCGTGGCAGGATACCCGGCCGTGGCGCGCGCCCGCTGGCTGCGGGGGCTCGCTCGACTTTACCGGGGCCTGCTGCCCCCCGAGTGAATCTTGCGAAGTACCTCGATCGAGATCGACCGCATTCTCCAGATCCTGCCGCACCGCTGGCCATTCGTGCTCGTGGATCGCGTCACGGACGTCGTGCCGCGCGAGCGCATCGTCGGCCACAAGTGCGTCACCATGGGCGAGCCCTGGTTCCAGGGGCACTTCCCGGCGCGCCCCATCATGCCGGGAGTGCTGATCCTCGAGGCCCTCGCGCAGATCGGCGGGATCCTCGCGTACGCGAGCGAGCCCTTCGACGCGTCGAACTCGCTCATGTACTTCCTGGGCATCGACAAGGCGAAGTTCCGCCGCCCCGTGACGCCCGGTGACAAGCTGGATCTCGAGGTCCGCATCGTCCACCACCGCACCAACGTGTGGAAGTTCCACGGCGAGGCGTCCGTGGACGGCACGCTCTGCGCGAGCGCCGAGCTGCTCGCGAGCGTCGTCGATCGCGCCGGGTGAGCCGCCATGGCGCGCGTGCATCCCACGGCCATCGTCGACCCGCGGGCGGAGCTCGCGGCGGACGTGACGGTCGGACCCTACGCGATCGTCGAGGCGGGGGTCGCCCTGGCGGAGGGGTGCGTGCTCCACGCGCACGCGGTGGTGCGCGGGCCCACGGCGCTCGGTGCCCGCTGCGTCGTGCACCCGTTCGCGGTCGTCGGCGGCGAGCCGCAGGCGAAGAAGCACTCCGGCGGCCCGTCGCGCCTCGTGTGCGGCGACGGCAACATCTTCCGGGAGCACGTCACCGTGCACGGCGGCACCGAGGGACGCTCCACGCGCATCGGGGCGGGCAACCTGTTCATGGTGGCCTCGCACGTCGGGCACGACGTGGTCGTCGGCTCGCATTGCGTCCTGGCCAACGGGGTGCAGCTGGCGGGGCACGCGGTGCTCGAGGACTGGGTGACCCTCGGCGGCATGGCCGGCGTCGCGCAGTTCGTCCGCGTCGGCGAGAGCGCCTTCGTCGCGGCCATGACCGGGTGCGAGCGCGACGTCCCGCCGTTCGTCATCGTGCAGGGCAACCGCGCTCGCGTGCGCGGCGTGAACGTCGTGGGCCTGCGGCGGCGCGACGTCCCCGAGGAGAGCATCCGGGCCCTGTCGCGCGCCGCGCGCAAGCTGTGGCTCTCGCGCGCGACGCGCGCCGAGGCGCTCCGGGCGCTGTCCGACGAGGGCGACCCGCTGGTGCGCCGGCTGGTCGCCGCGCTGGGCGCTGGCTGATCAGGGCAGCTTGCCGCCGCCCAGGATGTCGTCGAAGGCGCGGTCGAAGTCGTCGTCGGCGCCCACGGCGACGGCGCGCACCGGCGGCTTCGTGTCCCCCTTGGACAGCTTGCGGATGCGCTCCTGCACGTCGCGGAAGCTCGGCACCGCCCGGGCAGCGCGCTGGAAGTAGTCGAGCGCCTGCTTGATCATCTTCTTCACTTCGTACGCCGCGCCGATCTCGTACGAGAGGGCCGCTTCCTGGTCCTTCGTCCGGTTGGGCGCCTGCAGGCCGCGCATGAAGGCGTCGATGGCCTCGTTCAGGTTGCCTCTCTCGAGCTGGATCATCCCGATCATCGAGTGGCAGATGCACGAGCGCTTCGGGTCGCGCGCCGCCGTGTCGAACTCGCGGATCGCGTCCTCGACGAGGCCCATCTCCTTGTAGGCGACGCCGAGGTCGTAGTGGCTCTGCGCGTCGTCGACGCCGATCTGCTTGGCCACGCCTTCCTTGAACTTGGCGAAGACCTCCTCGACGTCGACCTGCTCTTGCCCTGCGCCGAACGCCGCGCCCGGTCCCACGCCGCTCGCGCGATCGCCGCCGTCGAGCACGCCCAGCGACTCGGCGATGTCGAACGAGCGATCCTCCGCTTCCTCGCCTGCCGAAGGCGAAGGACGCGTGCCCGACCCGTTCTGGACGACGCCCTCGTGCGCGTCGATCTCGGCGAGGCGCTCGAGCAGGAGCGGGTGATTCGGGATGCGCGAGAGCTGCTCTTGCAGGATGGTCCGCGCGTCGTCGTAGAGGCCGCGGGAGGTGAAGAACTCGGCCTCCTCGAGGGCCTGCTCGATGTCCGGCGCCCCCTGCGCGGCGGGCGCCGGCTCCATGTCCGGCTGCGACGCGTACTGGTCGGTTGCGTCCACCGGCGGGTGCACCAGGTCGAACGCGGCTGCGCTCTCGGCCGGAGGCTCCAGCGGGAACGCGGGGAGAGGCCCGTCGGCGAACGGGTCGTCCATGTCCTCGATGGCCGCGCGCGCCTGCACCGGCGCGACAGGCTGCGCCACGCGCATGCTCGGCTCGGAGTACGAACGCAGCGCCACGTCCTCGGGGCCGATCTCCTCGAGGTCGTACGAGGGCAGCGGCGCCTCCGGGTCGTAGCTCGAGACGCTCTGGTGCTCGGGCCGCATGGGGGGCAGCTTGTCGGCCTGCGAACCCGAGGTTCCCGCGCCGTCGTCGACCAGCTCGTAGCCGAGCTCGCGCAGCATCTCGGTGGCGCGCGCGTTGTGCGGGTCGAGCTGCATCAGGTCCTGCAGCGTCTGCGCAGCGGCTTCCCCGTCCAGGTTGTCGATCTGCAGGCCGGCGAGGTCGAGCATCACCTGGACCGCGTCCTCGGTCTGCCCCGCGTCGAGCAGCGTGTCGCGCAGCGCCTGGTGCACCTCGGTCGAGCGTGGCGCGATCTCGAGCCCGATCTGCAGCGTCTCGAGGGCCTTCGCGAAGAAGCGCGAGCGCCGGAAGCTCGCCGCGTCGCGCAGGATGCGGGCGACCTGCTCCTTCACGTGAGCGGGGACCTGCCGCTCGCCGACTTCCTCGACGACCTCGATGCTGCTCTCGACGACCACGTCGCCGTCGTCGGCGGGGTGGCGGCTGCGGCGCGACAGCTCGAGCGGCTCCTCCTCCGGCTCGAGGTCGCTGATGTCGCTGTCGCCGACGCTCTCGTAGGAGGCGTCGTCCATCTCCTCCGCGTCGTCCTCGTGAGCGCTCGACGCGCGAGGTGGCGGAGCGGCCTCCATTGGCGGCGGCGGCGCGCTCGAGGCGTACATCAGGCCGCCCTGCGCGAGCGGAGAGTTCGCGAGCCGCTTCACGCCCTCGTCGTTGGGCGCGAGCTTCTGCAGCTTGGTCACGAGCTCGCGGAAGACGTCCGCCTTGCCGGTGTCGCGCGCGATGCGCGCCATCTCCTTGTGGACCTCGATCGCCTTCGCCGCCTGCCCGATCTGGTTGAAGGCCTTCGCGAGGAGAGCCAGCGTGTCGAAGTCGCGCGGGTTGGCCTGGAAGCACACCTGCAGCTTGGCGAGCGCCAGCATGCCGTCCTGCGGCTGGTTGCGCGCCATGTAGAGCTCGGCCGCCATGCGGGCGTGCTCGAGGTCGGCCTGGTGGTGCAGCAGCCGCTCGAGCACCTTGATCGCGTCGTCGCGGCGGCCGAGCTTCGCGAGCTGCCGCGCGGCCATGCCGAACTCGACGACCGCGCTCTCGACGTCCTTGGCGCGCGCGAGCGCCTCGGCCAGCCGCAGGTGGGGCAGGGGGTTGGTCGGGTCGAGGTCGACGATGCGGCGGAAGACCTCGATG
>DATJYG010000671.1:0-2138 GCA_035499695.1 Polyangiaceae bacterium | reverse complement strand
GCACCACGGCTGGTTCGACGCGAAGGGCCGCGAGCCGTACCACGGCGGCTGGCGCACGCCGGTGCCCTTCGCGCGGATCGCGTCGCGGTTCAACCCGCACCGCATGCACCCGGTGCTGCACGTCGTGATGCCCCACAACGGCGTCGACTTCGCGGCGCCGTCGGGCGCGCCCGTCTACGCGACGGCCGCGGGGACCGTGATCGCCGTGGGCAACGAGGGCCCGTGCGGCAACGCGGTGCAGATCGCGCACGCGGGCGGCATCGTCAGCGTCTACTGCCACCTCTCGCGGTTCGCGTCGGGGCTGCGCGTCGGTCAGCAGGTCGAGGGCCGCCAGCTCATCGCGTACGTCGGCGCCACCGGGCGCGTCACGGGGCCGCACCTGCACTTCGGGATCAAGAAGAACGGCGTGTTCGTCGACCCGATGACGCTGCGTCTCGACGGCATGCGCGTCGTCCCTCACGGCAAGCGCGACGAGTTCGACCGCGTGCGCGCGGCGCTCGACGAAGAGCTCGATTCCATCGCGCTGCCGACGGCGGCGCCGGCGACGGGCGAGCCGCCGAAGCCCGAAGGCGAGAGCGAATCGTTCTACGAAGAGCCGTAAGCGATCGCGGTCGAGGTGCGGCTGCCGATCTCGCGGCGACGGCCAGCACCCGATGCGCAAGCTCGCTGCTATGCTCGCATCATGGCCGACGCGGAAGCGCGCCGACGGGCCCGAGCATCGACCTGGACCTCACGCGTCTATCGCGGCCCTGCCGTTCACGACGCGATGGAGAGCGACGATCTCGCCGAGTGGGCCGCCATGGCGCCGCTGGAGCGGCTCGCGCTCACCTGGGCGCTGAGCCTCGAGCAGGAGGGTATGAAGGATGATCCGGCTTCCGCCCGACTTCCTCGATCTGCTTACCGCATTGAACGCCGCTGAAGCGAGGTACATGCTCGTCGGAGGCCACGCAGTCGGCTTCCACGGCGTGCCGCGAGCGACGAAGGACATCGACGTCTGGGTCGACGCCACACCGGACAATGCCGCCCGCGTGGTGAAGGCCCTGCATGACTTCGGCGCTCCGCTGGGCGGCCTGTCCGAGGCGGACCTCTCTCGTCCGGGCCGGGGCTTTCGCATGGGCGCGCCACCGTTCCGCATCGAGATCCTCACCGAGATCTCGGGTGTCGCCTTCGGCGACGCGTGGCCCCGCCGCGTGGCGGCCGAGGTCGAGGGCATCGCGCTGCCGATCATCAGTCGAGAGGACCTCCTCGCCAACAAGCGGGCAGCCGCACGAGCGAGGGACCTCGCGGACGTCGAGGCTCTCGAACGCCAGCGAGGCGCCGAATGATCGGGCGAGCGGGGAGGCGTACTGTCTTCCGCCTCGCCGCCCGCCCTGGTTGTCGCGCGCTACGTCGCCGCTAGGACTTCGACGGCGGCGTCGCCGGGCTCATCGCAGTCGCCGCGGGCGTCGTCGTCGCCGGCGTTGCCGCCGCCGCCTTCTCTGCTGCCGGCACCGTGCCGTGTCCCTTGGGGACCTCGAAGGCGAAGTCACCGAGCACCTTCGGGTCATCCCCGTAGGTGGCCAGGACCAGCGCCTTGAGGGCCGCCAGGAGGGCTACGGCAAGCGCCCTCGAGGCTTTCCCCGTCGTCACCGCGGACCGCCAAGCTGCCTTGGCTGCATCCGTGGCGTCACCGTCAGCGATCGCGGCCGCAAGCGCCGCGTCGATGTCGGTCGGTTTCCAAGCCTTGCCGCGCAGCGACACCGAGGTGGCGCTGGCGAAGTACTTGGTGACCCCCGTACGCGCTGCTTTGCAGCGCGCTTGAAGGGTCGGCTTGTTTAGGTTGTTCAAAGCATTCACGGGCCTTCCTGAGAGGGTGTGGACGGATGACGCGAGAAATTCCCCACTCGGTCGAGAAGAACGGACGAAACGAAAGACCGGGTCCGGGTCCTCGCGCCTGCACACCCTGTCTGTCGCTGGCCGCGGCAAACCTTACCGACACTCCTATTTTCGTGACCCGTGCGATTGCTCGCCCGATCGAGGGCGGCGCCGCGCCCACTGCCGGTCGCATGCGTGCCCAGCCCCGGTCAGGACCCCGCCTCGCGCGAGCGAAGGGATGCCCACGCGTGAGCAAGGCCTCGTCGAGCCAGGGCGAGAGCATG
>DATJYG010000670.1:0-8323 GCA_035499695.1 Polyangiaceae bacterium | reverse complement strand
CCGACGACAAGCCGTCCAAGACCTGGCTGACGCGCCTGCTGGAGTTCGTCAAAGGCGAAGACTGAAGCGACACCCACCCGGCCGCGCCTTATGTTGCCGGCATGAGGGTCTCGGCGATCGTCTCCCAGGTGGAAGGCCGCTGGCTCGCGCAGTGCGAGGAAGTGGACCGCTCCGGCGAGGGCGACACGGCCGAGGAGGCGCTGCAGAATCTGCGCGACGCCCTGCAGGAGTACTTCGGTCACAGCGAGGCGGTCGCGCCCCCGAAGGACGAGCCGCCCGAGACGATCGAGATCGTGGTCGTCGACGCGCCGGCGATGTGAGAGCGAACGCGGCGGATCAGGCGCTGAAGATGCGCTTGATCTCGTCGGCCATCTCGGCCTCGCTCTTCTTCTTCGCGAACGCGAGCTCCTTGAGGAGCAGGCTGCGCGCCTGGTCGAGCAGGCGCCTCTCGCCGAAGGAGAGATCCTTGTCGAACTTGAGGCGGTTCATGTCGCGGAGGACCTTCGCGATCTCCACGGGCGAGCCGCTCTTGATCATCTCGGTGTAGACGCGGAAGCGCCGGCTCCACGGCTGCACGTCGACGGCGACCTCGCGGGCCCGCATGGTCGACAGGATGTTGTTGGCTTCCTTGTCGCTCATGATGCTGCGGAGGCCGACCTGCGTGGCGGCGCTCGTGGCGACCATGACCTTCATCCCGTTGTCGAGGATCTTCAGGATGTAGAACTTGCTGCGCGACCCGCCGATCTCGCGCTCCTCGATGGCCGTGACCTCGCCGACGCCGTGCGACGGGTGCACCGCCTTGTCGCCCACCTTGAAGTCGGGCGCGGGCGCGTGAGGAACGTGCGGGATGGCGATTCCAGGCGGTGGGCCAGGGCGGACCGAAGGCCGCGTGGCGACCGGAGCCGCAGGAACGGGGGCAGGGGGCGGGACCGACGCTGGCGAGCGGGTCGGCGCCGGGGCGCGAGCGGGCGCCGGGGCGCGAGCAGGCGCCGGAGCGCGGGTGGGCGCCGCCGGGGGGGGCGGAGCCGCCGCCTTCGCGGGGCGCTTACCATTGGACTTCGCAGGCGATTTCGCCGACGTGCCAGCGCGGCTGGTGGTGGGTACTGCGCGGGCGGCGGAGCCGGTGCGGGCGGTTCGGGACATTGAGGTACTGGAGCTGCGGGCGAAGCGAGCGAGCGGGGTCCGCTACCATTGGCGGGGTCCCGGCGTCAATCGACTGACAGGTCGAGTCTGAGAAGGCGAGAGTATACCGCAAGTTACGCGCGCGTCAGAACCGCATGATGTCGGCGACCGTCCCGGCCGTGGCGGCACGCAGCCCGCGAGCGAGGAAAAGAGCATCGAGCGACACCTCGAGCACGAGCGCGTCGGGTCCACCGCTGGCGCGTGCACTCTCGACAGGATGATCGACGCCCATGAGCTTCCCGAGGGGATCGTTCGCCAGCACGTCGAACGCGGCGCGCAGGCGATCCGCGGCGGCGGCGGCGTCATCTCCCCACGCGCCGAGGAGCACGACGCGGAAGAAGAGGTTCGCCGTGCCCTTCTCCGACGTGCCGCGGGGCCACATGCTGACCGCGGCCGCGGTCGACGCCCGCAGCAGACCGCCGAGCCCGGAGGCCCACTCGCCTTCGAAGGGCCCCGGCGCGAACGCACGCGCCGGGGCGTCGCCCAGGAGCTCTGCAGCTCGCTGCAGAGGCTCGGTGCGAAGCGCCGGGAGGGAGCGGTGCAGCTTGCCCTCGGCGAAGGCGAGGGCCGCGCGGAGCGGCCCGAGGTGGCCCCTCTCGAGCATCACCGCGTCGCGCCCCAGCATGGCGAGCTGCTCGCGGGTGGCCTCCGGCTCCGGTGTGAGTGTGCCCCACGTGCGGACCGCGTCGCCCTCGACGGCTCGACCTTCCACCGACAGCGCGCGGGCTGCGAACGCTGCCTCCATGTGCGCAGGATCGAAGTGCACCTCCGCCATCGTGAGCGTCGCCTCCGGATAGCTCGCGACGATCAGCTCCTTTGCGGCGCGCGGGTCGACGCCGCCGTGCCTCAACGCGAAGGCCTGGAAGCGTTCCTCCGGCAGCACCTCGGCGACGGCCGCGGGGATCGCCTTGCTCGCCACGAGCTCCTGCGGACGCAGGTCGAGGAGCCACACGAGGCCGGCGGCGGGCACCAGGTCGGTGAGCGGCTCGATGTGCAGATCGGAACGGCGCGGTCCGGCGGGCGAAGGGGCGACGTGTCCGCCGCACGCCGCGAGCAGAAGCAGCCCGAGCGCCGACCGACGGGTCACGCGTTCACGCGGATCTTCGCGAAGCGGCGATTCTTGGAGCCCACGCGCACGAGGTACTCGTTGCCCGGCTCGAGGCGCATCTTGGGGTCCGTCGCGCGGGCCCCGTTGACCTCGACGCCCCCTTGCTCCACCAGGCGCCGGGCGTCGCTCGTCGACGCCGCGAGCTGCGCCTGCTTGAGCGCCCAGGCCAGCTCGGCGACCGCACCGGCGGCGGGGGTGAGGGCCACGACCGGCACGTCGTCCGGCACGGCGTCCTTGGCGTAGACGCGCTCGAACTCGCGCGCCGCCTGCTCGGCGGCCTCCTTGCCGTGGAAGCGCTCGACGATCTCGCGCCCGAAGAGCGCCTTGATCTCCATCGGGTTGCGCCCGGCTTCCTTCTCGCGCTTCAGGGCCGCGATGTCCTCGTTCTTCCGGGCCGAGAGCAGCTCGAAGAAGCGGAAGATCACCGCGTCGTCGATCTGCATGACCTTGCGGAACATGTCGTCGGGTGGTTCCTGGATGCCGATGTAGTTGTCGGCGCTCTTGCTCATCTTCTTGCCGACGATCTGCCCGGTCGCCGCATCGAGGCGCGCGTCGGTGCCCTCGAGGATCGGCGTGGTCATCACGATCTGCGGGCGCTTGCCGTAGCGGCCCATCAGGTCGCGCCCGACGAGCAGGTTGAAGAGCTGGTCGGTCCCGCCGAGCTCCACGTCGCACTCGAGCGCCACCGAGTCGTAGCCCTGCAGCAGCGGGTAGAGGAACTCGTGCATGTGGATGGCGCGGCCCTCCTCGAAGCGGGCGGCGAAGTCCTTTCGCTCCAGCATGCGAGCCACGGTGGCCTTCGCCGCGAGCTCGACGACGCCCACGGCGGTCATGGGGTCGAGCCACTCGCTGTTGCGCCTGAGCTCCACCTTGCTCTGGTCGAGCACCTTGAAGGCCTGGGCGAGGTAGGTCTCTGCGGCGCGGTTCACTTCGTCGCGCGTGAGGCGGGGTCGGCTCTCGTTCTGCCCCGTGGGATCGCCGACCATCGCGGTGAAATCCCCGATGAGGAAGATCGCCGTGTGCCCCAGGTCCTGGAACTGCCGCATCTTCTGGAGCAGCACCGTGTGCCCGAGGTGTAGGTCGGGCCGCGTCGGGTCGAAGCCCGCCTTGATGCGCAGGGGCTTACCGCTCGCACACGACGCCTGCAGGCGCTCCTCGAGCTCCGCGCGAACGTGGAAGTCGACGACGCCGCGGCCGACCAGCTCGAGCTGCTCGGCCGCCGGGGGAAATCGCATCAGTCGTCTTTACCGCCAGTGATGGGCAGGTGACGACTGTTGTTCACGATTTCCTTGAGCTCCTTGCCGACCTTGAAGAACGGCAGGCGCTTGGCCGGCACGTCGACGGGCTCACCGGTGCGCGGGTTGCGCCCCGAGTACGGCTTGTACGGCCGCACGGTGAAGCTGCCGAAGCCGCGAATCTCGATCCCCTCCCCACGCTGCAACGCCTCGGTCATCGCGTCGAAGACGCAGTTGACCACGAGCTCTGCACGAGCCTTGGTCAAGTCGGTACGCCGAGCCGCAAGCGCATCGATAAGCTCGCTCTTGGTCATCGTAACTTACGGATACACCCCGAGTTTCGGCAGCGTCAATGGGCGCGGAGAGTCGTCTTGTCGAGGGACACAATGCCCCGGTTGGCGGAGACCACGAGCCACGCTCGCGTGATGGGCCCGCCCAGCTCGACCGACTGGGCGTTGAGGTCGAGGCACATGGGGGTCTTCGCGGTGTTTTCCCACGTCCACTCGGCCAGCGGTTTGTCGGCCAGAGACGCGTAGAGGCTCAGCTTTGCGCTGCCGCCGCCGCCGCGATCGACGACGCGGGGGACGACGATCCAGGTGCGCTTCTCGGGGGCCGTCGAACCGCGCGGGACCGGGAGGGCGATGGTCGCGGTGGCCGTTCCGTTTGCCCCCGTGGTGGGGGTGAGGGTGAGGACCTTGCCGTCGGAGGCGCAGGGAGCGACGGACTCTTCCACCTCGACGCGGCCACCGGTCTGCGCTGCGGCGGGCCAGTCGGCCTCGGCCTCGAAGCGCCACGAGTCCGATCCTTCTCCCGCCGGAGTCCACGAGATGACCGCCGGCGACGGGTCCTTCACCGGCACTGCCAGCGCCGGTACGGGTGCCGGCGCCGATGCCGACGCGGATGGCGCCGCCGATGCCGATGCGGACGGCGCGGGCGGCGGGGGCAACGTGTACTTGTGAATCGGCGGGTGGCCGAGCTGGTCCCAGAGCAGCCGGTCGTGGTCGTCGCTGCGCATGCGCGCCGCGAGCATCCCGTGGCTCGCCTGCGCCGCAGGGTCGTAGGCCAGCTCGAACCCGTCGTCGTCGTCGAAGTAGAGGAGCCCGTACTCGACGCCACCCTCGCGCGCGACGTCCGGCTCGTAATGCGGACGGCCCGCGCCGCTCGCCGCCAGACGTGCGTGGTCGTGAGAGGCGTGCAACGCGAATCCGGCGAGCGCGAGAGCCATCGTGCCCACGGCTGCGCCTGCGAGGCGGCGCGGGAAGAGCTGCGCCAGCGCGATTGCAGCGAGCGCGTGCTCGATCGGGATGACGCACGCGAGCAGACGCGCCCCCGTTCCCGGCGCGACGCTCGACGCGTCGAACGGGGCCGCCACGAGGATCTGGCCCGCGACGACCAGCGCCGCGAGCACCACCGCGCGCGACCGGGGTGGGCGCAGGAGCGGCACGATCGCCAGGAGCGCGAGGGGCTCCAGGTTGTCGAAGTCCAGCAGGTGCGCGCGCAGACGGCGCACCGTCGTCGCGAGCGCATCGACGACGCGAAGCGGCGGGCGCGGCTCCACGGTGCTGAAGTACGTCGTGAGCGGCGAGACGAAGGCGTGCCCCGTCGCCGCGCGGTTCGCGAGCAGGAGCAGCAGGATCCCGGGAAGAGCCGCCGCCATCGCCCAGCTCGCCGCTCGTGCCCGCTCGCGATCGCCCACGGCGAGCGCCGCGACCACCGCGCCCACCGGCACCGCGGACGCCGGATGAATCGCCGCCGTCATGCCCACCGCGAGCCCGGCGAGGGCGTGAAGCCGAGGATCGCCGACGCGTCGCGCGCGAAGCGCGCACGCGAGCGCCAGCGTCACCGCGACCGCTGCGGCTCCGTGGGGCAGCGTGTCCGCGGTGTTCACCCGGAGGGCGGCCGACACGATCGACAGCCCCACGGCGACGCGCGCGATGGCCTCGGCGCGGTCGTCGCCGTCACCCGAGGCGAGCGCGATCTCCCGGGCGACGAACCACGTGGCGATCACCAGGCCCGCCGCCAGTAGCGGCCCGACGAGCATGGGCGCACCGACGAGGAAGCCCGCGGCGAGCAGCAGGGGGTACCCCGGTGGAAAGATGCCCGCGACGTGATCGGGCGGCGCGAAGAGCATGTGGCGGCCCCGGAAGCTCGCGCTGGGCTCGGGCGCGAGCCAGGAGAGGTCGCCGTGCGACAGCGCGCGTCCCTGCAGCCAGTAAGCCGGAGCCAGGGCGTCGCGCGGCCCGCCTCGCAGATAGAAGGCGATGTATCCGAGCGAGAGGAACGCCGCCGCGAACGCCGACACGGTGAGGAAGCGACGGCGCCGCGAGAGCTCGGCGAGGCTCGCGAAGTCGAGCAGCGACGCGAACCACCGCGGTCCGCCCGGTACCAGGGCGATCGCGAGCAGCGCGGCTGCGAACCCGAGCGCCACCTGGGAAGGGCGGTCGGCCGGACGCGCCCACGTGCCGATCCAACCGATCACGGCGGACGCCTATATCACTTCGCGTTGAGGTTCGCGCGCAGGTCAGCTAGCTCAAGCTGCGCGCGATGCGCCCGCCGCGCTTCTTGCTCTTCTTGACGACCGCGGTTGCGCTGGCGGGCTCGATCTCGCCGGCGACGGCGCGAGCGCAGGCACCGCAGCCGGCACAACCGGTCGTGACCATGCCCGTGGTGAAGCGGAACGAGGGCGCGGTCTATCCCAAGGCGGCGCTCGACGCGGGAATCCACGAGACGGTCGAGGTGCCGCTCGTCCTCACCATCGACGCGACGGGAGTCGTCACGCGCGCCGAGGTGGAGAAGCCGATCGGGCACGGGTTCGACGAGGCGGCCGTGGCGGCGGCGCAGCGGCTCATCTTCGAGCCGGCGACGCGTGACGGCAAGCCCGTGCCGGCGCGCATCCGGTTCGTCTACCGCTTCACCCCGCCTCCCTCGGTGCTCTCGGGGCGCGTCGTCACCGAGGCCGGGGAGCGGCCCATCGCGGGCGCCGCCGTCACCGTGCGCGACGCGGCCGGGGTGGAGCATGCGGCGACGACGGGCGCCGACGGCAACTGGCGTATCGAGGGGCTGCCCGCGGGCACGTATCACGTGCACGTCGAGGCGCCCGGCAGGGTGGGCCACGACGCCGACGAGACGGTGCAGGCGGGAGAGGAGGCGAGCGCGATCGATCGCCTCTCGCCCACGCCTGCCGCGAGCAACGCGACCGGGGCCTCCCCCGGCGCCGAGAAGGCCGAGCCGGTCGAGCAGGTCGAGGTGCACGCCGAGAAGCCGCCGCGCGAGGTGGCCAAGCGCACCCTGGAGGAGCGCGAGATCGATCGCATCCCGGGCACCAACGGCGACGCCCTCCGGTCGCTGCAGAACCTGCCGGGCGTCGCGCGCCCGCCGCCGCTCTCGGGCCTCCTCATCGTGCGCGGCTCGGCGCCGGCGGACACGCAGTACTTCGTCGACGGGACGCCGGTGCCCATCGTCTACCACTTCGGCGGCCTGTCCTCGATCGTCCCGACGCCGATGCTCAATCGCATCGACTTCTACCCGGGCAACTTCAGCACCCAGTACGGCCGCGCCATGGGCGGCATCGTCGACGTCGGCCTCGTCGACCCCAAGAGCGACCGGCTCCATCTCGCCGCGCAGGCGGACCTCATCGAGGCGAGCGCGATGGCGCAAGGGCCTCTCTTCGACAGCGGCTGGCGCTTCGCCGTGTCGGCCCGCCGCTCGACCATCGACGCGTGGATCGGCTCGGCGCTCAAGGCGACAGGCTCGGGCGTCAGCGTCACGCCGGTCTACTACGACTACCAGGCGGTCCTCGAGCGCGATCTCGGCAAGCACTCGAGCATCCGCTTCGCCCTCTTCGGGTCGGACGACAAGATCGACGTCTTCACTCCGGTCGCGTCGGCGAGCACGCCGGACCTCGCCGGCGTCATCAGCTCGCACACCGGCTTCTGGCGCGCGCAGGCCCTCTACAAGACGGCGCTCTCGCCGAGCAACGAGCTGCGCTTCGTCGCCGCGGTCGGAGAGGACTACATCAAGCTGAACGCCGGCAACATCTTCATCGACCTCACGCAGTGGGAGTTCCCCGCGCGCCTCGAGCTCTCGAACAAGCTGTCGCGCGACCTGACGCTCGATCTCGGCGTCGACTACCTCCAGACCCAGTACTCGATCTCGGCGCAGCTGCCGCAGCCGCCGAAGGCGGGACAGCCGCCCGCGGGCCCGTTCGACACGACGCCGCCGGTGAACACGACCGGGACGGGAGCCGTCTTCGAGCCCGCCGTCTACGCCGAGCTCGAGGCGACGCCGTGGCGCGGATCGCGCATCGTGCCGGGCGTGCGCGTGGACTACACGAAGGACACGGGCGCCTGGGACCTGAGCCCGCGCATCGTCGTGCGCCAGGACGTCACGGGGCTCTCGGGCGACGAGCCGCGCACGACCCTGAAGGCGGGCGTCGGGCTCTTCACGCAGCCGCCCGACGTGAGCCAGACCAACGCGGTCTTCGGCACGCCGGGGCTCGTGAGCAACCGCGCCTACCACTACGACGTGGGCGTCGAGCGCCAGGTCACGGACCACATCACGGCGTCGCTCGACGGCTTCTACAAGCAGCTGGACAACCTGGTCGAGCAGGGACTCGGCAACACCGGCTCCGGCGACGTCATCGGCGCCGAGACGCTCCTCCGCTACTCGCCCGACGAGCGGTTCTTCGGCTGGATCGCGTACACGCTGTCGCGCAGCGAGCGCAGGCCCTCGCCCTCGCAGCCGCTGCGGCTCTTCCAGTACGACGAGACGCACATCCTCACGGTGCTCGGCAGCTACC
>DATJYG010000669.1:0-7343 GCA_035499695.1 Polyangiaceae bacterium | reverse complement strand
ATGCTTCATCGCCACGTCGGGCGACCACCGCCTGTCGCGATCGAGGCCTTCGATCGCCACGTAGAGCTGTCGCGCAAAGTGCTCGCCGTGCTTCGGCGTATCGAACGTCACGTGCACCGCGAAGCCGCCCGGCTGGTCCTCCCGCCAGCGGGCCGTCACCTCGAGGATGATGGGCCGCGTCATCGCGTCCCATCCTACACGGCGTCGGGGCACCTCAGAGCGGTTGCCACACGGGCTTGCCCCCGCGGAGGCAGACGGCGAGGGCCCTCCCGAGGATGGCCTCCCTGTCCACCCAGCCGAAGAACCGGCCATCCCGGCTGTTGCCGCGATTGTCTCCGAGCACCAGGAACCGGTCGGCCGGCACCTTGGTGGGGCCGAAATCGGGGCCGCCGCCATGTTCGGCCCCGAGCGGATGGGTGCGGCCACCGAGATCCTCCACGAGCCCACCGTCGCGCTCGCTGATGGGAGCAGGTGCGCCGTCGATCGTCACGCGGCCGTCGTCGATCTCGACGACGTCGCCCGGGACGCCGACCACGCGCTTCAGGAGAACCTCACCGTCGGTGGGCGACGCGAGGACCACGACGTCGCCGCGCGCGGGCGGCGACGCCCGGACCACGTACGTCTGCGACGCGGGGACGCGCAGGCCGTAGGCGATCTTGCTCACGCAGACCTGGTCGCCCACCTGCACGGTGGGCTCCATCGAGCCGGACGGCACCACGTAGTGGTCGGCGAACGACGACCGCGCGACGAGCACGACGGCGCAGGCAACGAGGACCGGGACGATCTCGCGGAGGATGGAGCGACGGTGCGCAGGCATTCTCGGCCCAACCAGCGACGTCACCCGCGGATTCCCGCGTCATTGCAGCTGACCGCAGCGGCCTCCGACGCACATGGCCTTCCCGCCGTCGGCGGGACACGCATGGCCGCAGGCGCGGCAGTTGAGCGGATCGGCGGTCAGGTCCGACTCGCATCCGTTGCTGGGATCACTGTCGCAGTCGCCCCGGGCCGGTGGGCACGCGAGGCGCGACGTGGGCAGCGGCTCGGCGCGGTCGTCGTCGTGCGCGGGAGGCGAGACTGCGCCACCCGCGGACGCGCACGCGACGAGGAGGACCGAAAGAGCCAGGGTCGGACGCACGGGCGATCGACACAGGGCGCCGCCCCCACCTTGGGCATCGGCGCGGGCACGCGCCTACGTCAGCCGTGCGCGATGAAGCTCACGAGGGAGTCTCCACGCTGGGAACCGGGGGAAGCGCGGGGGCCGGCTCCTCGCTGCGCACCATCAGCACGAAGGCGGTCCACGTCGGGAAGAGCGCGAGCCCGGGGACCAGCTCCGCGGCGAGCGCCATGGAGAGCCGCCAGCTCCACCCGAGCGTGACCACGAGCAGCACCGCCACCACGGCATCCAGCGCGTCGTCCGGGATGGACAGGGCTCCTTCGGCGAACACCGGCAGGAGTCCGAGCTGCACGGCGTCGGCCAGCGCGGCGATCGCGAGCGCGATCCTCTTGCGAGTCGGCGACACGGCAGTTGTCGGCCGCAGGGCCAGCTTCATGTCGAACAAGCGTAGCATCCGGGTCCCGTCAGGCCCTCCTTGACAACGCCGCGGCTGACGTTTCGTCGCGCCGGCGTCTCGGCCGCGGCGGTGTACCGCCACTACGACGGCAAGGAGGCCCTCCTCCACCAGGTCTGCACCGAGGGCTTCCGCATCTTCTCCTCGTACCTGCTGCGCGCGCTCGCCGGGAAGACGCCGCGCGAGCGGCTGATGCTCAGCGCTCGGCAGTACCTGCGCTTCGCGCTCGAGAATCCGCGCGACTACCGCGTCATTTTCATGGGCGGCGCCGAGGACTTCGCGGCCCTCGCCCCTGCCGGCAACGCGCACGAGTACGCTCCCACGTTCCAGTTCCTCGTCGATCGCGTGCGCGAGTGCATGCAGGAGGGGCTCATCCGCGAGGGCGACCCGACGGCTACGGCCGCGCTCATCTGGGCGAACGTGCACGGGCTGTCGTCGCTGCGGCTTTCAGGGCACCTCGCCCGGGCCGGATCGGACGAGGAGTTCGAGCGCTTCTACGAAGGGGCGGTCGAGAGTCTCCTCGCGGGCCTCGCGCCCTGACCCCTTTTTTTGACCATGACGTGAACACTGTTCACTTCGACCACAGGAGAGCAATCATGGCAGCGATCATCCGGCAGCGAGTCACGGGTCAGATGCAGGGCGAGTTCGTCGTCTTCCTCATCGGCATGCGGGTCAACCGGTTGTGGAAGGTCCACAAGTGGCTGCGCGTCGCGATGGCGATGCCGCGGATGATCCGCGAGCTGACGGCGCACCCGGAGCTCGGCTTCCTCGGCGCCGAGTCGTGGTTCGGACGGACGACCATGATGGTCTCCTACTGGCGCTCGATGGATCACCTGATGACGTACGCGAAGAGCCGGAACCACGAGCACCTCCCGGCGTGGAAGATGTTCAACAAGCTCGTGGGCACCAATGGCGACGTCGGCATCTGGCACGAGACGTATCGCGTCCGCCCCGGTGACCACGAGAGCGTCTACGCGAACATGATGCCCTTCGGCCTGGGCAAGGTCGGTCAGCTCGTCGCCGCCCACGGCCCGCGCGAGACTGCCGCCGGCCGCCTTGCGCCTGCCGCGGCGTGAGTCTCTCGTGTAGCGTCGAGGCGTGCGTCACTACATCCTCTTCTACGACGTCGCACCCGACTACCTCCAGCGCCGGGGCGAGTACCGCCAGAAGCACCTCGATCTCGCTCGCGCTTCCCACGCTCGCGGTGAGCTCGTGCTCGCGGGCGCGCTGGCGAATCCCGCCGACGGGGCCGTGCTCCTGTTCCGCGCCGAGAGCGACGAGGTCGCGAGGCGCTTCGCCGAGGCGGACCCGTACGTCCTCAACGGCCTCGTCACGTCGTGGCGCGTTCGCGAGTGGACCACCGTCGTGGGCGACGGCGCTTGCCAGCCGATCTGACCGTGGCGAATCCGTACGCGCCTCCTGCGCCGCCTCCCGCCGTCGTACCGGAGGCGGTGTTGCCCGCAGGCATGCGGCGCTTCCGGCTCGCGCCGGGGCCGTACCGCGCGCTCGTCCGGCGCATCGTCATCCGGCGCGACGTCATCATCGCTTTGCTCTACGTGCTGCTGCTCGGGCTGCTCGCGAGCCTGGGCCTCCAGATCGAGTTCGCCGCGGGGATCGCCGTGGCCGTGTGGATCGGGAGCTTCGTCCTGACATGGCTGCGCACGCGGGCGGCGGTCGAGCGGCAGCTCGTCATGTTCGAGATCATCACCTCGCCGCGCGTCCTTCGACGCATCATGGTGGGCCTCCCACCTGCCGAGGTCCTGCGCCCGGAGGTCACGCGCATCGTCGAGACCCCGCGGGCGCTGTGCCTGCTGAGCACCACCCCGCGGCGGACGATGACCGTGGTGCGCGCCGTGGATGGCTACGACGCCGTGCGCGAGCAGGTCGCGACGTGGGGCAACATCGAGTCGCTACGCGGATGGCCGGCGTTCGCCTTCGCGTGGGGGCAGCTCCGGCACATGCGCCCGCGCGACCGCGTCGAGGGAGCCCTCGCGACCGATCGGACGCTGGTCGACGAGCTGACGGCCGTGCGCACCGTCTCGCGCGACGGAGGGAGCGGCTACGGCGGCGTGGTCACGCTGAAGCGCCGCCTCGTGTGGATGCTCGTCCTCTGGAGCCTCCTCGTCGTCATGTTCCTCGCGATCTGGACGCTCCTGCAGCCGCGCGACGTTCCACGGCCGCCTCGCCCGCCACGCCCGATGACTTCGGCTCCGATCTGAGGGACGAGTTTCCGTGCAGCTCGCCGACCTTCGCCGCTACTCGGCCTCCTTCACGCTGTTCTCCGAGACCACCCTCGCCGGGGCGCTGGGCGAGCTCGGCTTCGTCCAGGCGGATCCCATCCGGGCGCCCGCACGAGCGCAGGACCTCGTGCTGCGCCAGCGGGTCGCCGGATATCGCGCAGGCGATCTCGAGCGGCTCTATCCGACGCTCGACGTCGCCGAGGACTTCTTCGTCAACTACGGCTTCGTGACGGACCGCGTGCAGGCCCTCATGCACCCGCGGCCTTCGGTGTCCGTGTGGAGGAGCAGCGAGTGGCCGCAAGAGCGACGGAAGCGCGCCCGGCAGCTGCTCGTCTTCGTCCGGCGTCTCGGCGAGGCGCACCCGCGCGAGGTGGAAGCGCGGTTCTCACACGGTACGGTGACGAACTACTGGGGCGGCACGTCGAACGCGACGACGCATCTCCTCGATGCGATGCACTACCGCGGTCTTCTTCGCGTCGCGCGCCGCGAGGGCGGCATCCGCATCTACGCAGCTCACGAGCACGCGCCGTTCAAGGGCGGCGCGCGCGAGCGAGCGGCGCGACTGGATGCGCTCGTCGACATCGTCGTTCGCATCTACGCGCCGCTGCCCGCTCCGAGTCTCGGGTACTGGGTCCGCCGCCTCCGCTGCGGGGTGCCGCAGTGGCGTGACGAGCTGGGAGCCGCACTGAAGCGCGCGAAGGAGCGACTCGCACGCGCCCGCGTGGACGGCATCGACTGGTACTGGCCCCTGGGACACGAGCCGTCGCGGAGCGAGGTCGCCGAGCGCGTACGGCTCCTCGCGCCGTTCGACCCCGTCGTCCAGGACCGAGCACGCTTCGAGCTTCTATGGGGGTGGGTCTATCGCTTCGAGGCCTACACACCTCCCAGCAAGCGCAAGCTCGGGTACTACGCGCTTCCAATGCTCTGGCGCGATCGCGTGATCGGGTGGGCCAACGCGCGCATCGAGAACGGGAAGCTCGACGTCCAGCTCGGGTACGTCGCCACCGGTCGCCCGCGAGAGAGAGCATTCGCACGCGAGCTGGAAGCGGAAGTGGAGCGGCTGCGATCCTTTCTCTCGTTGGATGCAGCTCTCTCCGGCGAGTTGCGGCCGTAGTGACTCGGACGGCTGTCGACGCGCCTTACAGATCTCGGAGCGTCGTCGCCGCGCGTTCGCGCACGATTCCGTGCGGCGCCGCCGTGGTCCACGCGTTGCAGACCGCCTCCGCGCATCGGCACACAGCCGAACGGAGGATGTCATGAATACGAAGTGGTTCACCGCAATGGCCCTCGCGATCAGCAGCACGGTCGTCACCGGCGTGGCCAGCGCCGATCAGAAGGACGAGGCCGCGGAGAGCAAGAGCGGGCGTTCGCTCGCGCCTGCCACGCACGCCCTGGAGCTCACGATCGGCACGGGATACGAGCAAGGCTTCGGCAACGTCGTCTCCGGTCAGCCGTCGTTCACCGACGTCGCGCAGGCGGGCGGCGCCGTGGAAGCCGGGGTCGGCTACCGGCTCGTCCCGCAGCTCACCCTCGGCGTGTACGGGAGCGGCGGCATGTTCGGCCGCGGCAGCTCGGTCGACGGCTCCACCAACCTGTACACGGCGACCGCCGGCGTGAAGGCCGACTGGCACTTCCTGTCGTCCGGTCACGACCTGGATCCGTGGGTGTCGCTCGGCACAGGGTGGCGCGGTTACTGGCTGAACGCCGACCAGGGCACCACGTCGCTCCAGGGCTGGGAGATCGCCAAGCTCGAGCTCGGGCTCGACTACCGCATCGATCAGGCGGTGGCGATCGGCCCGGTCGCGGGCATCGACGTGTCCACCTTCTTCACGCAGTCGACGCCGTCGGGCAGCGGATTCAGCAACATCTCGAACCCGCAGGCGAGCACCTTCGTGTTCGCGGGCCTGCAGGGCCGCTTCGACATCCCCACGTCGAGCCCCGCGCAGGTCGCCTCGCGGTGACGAGCGGCGTCACACCCACTGCACGCGCACCGAAAGCGCGTCCTCGTCGTGGCCGCGCCGGATCTCGTGCGCGTAGGCCTTCTGCGCCACGAGCTCCAGGAGACTCGCCGCGATCCCGCGGTACGCAGCACGGTAGTACCGACTGCGGTACAGCGGGTTCGCGACGACGTCGATCCGGACCTCCTTGGGGCCGAGCTTGAGGGCGCGCACGCCGCCACCGTCGTTGCCACGGAGCCAGAACCTCTGCATGTGCGGCACCAGCGACCACGGCGTGACGCCCACGCTCTTGGCGAGACCGACTGCGGTCCCGAGGAGCATCCCCTTGGTCCGCTCGAACGTGCCGCGGCCCAGCGCCACCATCGACTCCGTGGACAGACCAAGGCGATCGCACGCCATGTAATGCCCGAGCGCAGTCTCGACGGGGATCCACATCCCGGCGACGGCGGACTCGAGGACGGAGCGCACCTCGGGCGGCACGACGGCGAGGTACGCGTCCTTCAGACCGGCTTCGAAGATCGACGCCAGCCCGCCCTGGAGGAGCGTGCTCCTCACGTTCTGGATCGGCCGGATGAGCGCCGGGAAAGCAAGGATGACTTCTTCGTCCAAGCGCTCGATTGTACCGCGCTGATCAGTCGACACGGAACACGTACCAACGCCTCAGCCCGCTCGGACGAGCCCGTGAACGCGTGCGAAGGGGTCCCACCCCGCATCACGGTGCCACTCGTACTCCATGCGCACGGCGATGCCCTCGGCGACGTCCGTCCCCGCCAGCCTGGCGATGACCGCGAGTGTCATGTCGATCCCGGCGGCGACGCCGGACGAGGTGACGAGCCTGCCGTCCTCGACCCAGCGGGCTTCCTTCACCCACTGCACCGCCGGCCCCTGCGCCTGCACCCACGCGAAGGACGCCTTGTTCGAAGTCGCGCGTCGCCCGTCGAGCAAGCCCGCCCGCGCGAGCAGCGACGAACCGGTGCACACCGAGGTGACGACCTGCGCCCGGGCCGCGCGCGCGCGGAGCCATTCGAGCAGCGGCTCGTTGGCGACCGCTTTCCTCGTGCCGATGCCCCCCGGCACGAGCATCACGTCGAGCTCGGGGCAATCCGCCAGCGAGCTGTCCGCGACAGCCTGCGGACCTTGCGCGCTCTTCACCGGTCCCGCTCGCTCAGCCGTCGTGACGACGCGCCACTCGCCGCCGTAGGAGAGCATCCCCCAGGCCTCGAGCGGACCGAACACGTCGAGCAGTTCGAATCCCTCGAACAGCAGCGCACCGACGATCTTGGGGCTCGCCATCTGCTCTCGGTACACCATCGGCTCGTCGCGTGGGAACGACCATTCGTCGGAATCGAGGGGTTTGCCGCCCGGAACGCCCTAGGTTCACGGGCAGAGAGGTGGCGCATGCTCGGTCACGGCGCCGATTCCCAGAAGCTCCGATTGGCCCTCGAGTCCGTGCGGGCGGACCTCGTCGCGGCGGTCCACGCGTGGAGAGCGCAGGGTCGAAGCGACGACGAACTGGCGCTGATCGTCGACGGGAGCAAGCCAGGACGGCCGCACGTCTCGACCATGCCGCGCAAGGA